>JBBASD010000018.1:0-23893 GCA_040399485.1 Cyanobium sp.
GCTCCAGGATCTGCTCCTGGTTCACAAAGCTCAGCTCCATGTCCAGCTGGGTGAACTCTGGCTGGCGGTCGGCCCGCAGGTCTTCATCGCGGAAGCAGCGGGCGATTTGGTAGTAGCGCTCCAGGCCGCCCACCATCAACAGTTGCTTGAACAGCTGGGGCGACTGGGGCAGGGCGAACCATTCGCCACCGCAGACCCGGCTGGGCACCAGGTAGTCGCGGGCGCCTTCGGGGGTGGAACGGGTGAGCACGGGGGTCTCCACCTCAATGAAGCCCTCGGCCTCGACAAAGGCCCGAATCGCCTGCACGGTGCGGTGGCGCAGGCGCAGGTTGTGGTTCATGCGGGCGCGGCGCAGATCGAGGTAGCGGTGCCGCAGGCGCAGCTCCTCGCGGGTGTTCTCCTCGTCGTGCACCGACACGGGGAAGGGCAGGGTGCCCTTGACGGCATTGAGCACGGTGATCGAGCTGGCCAGCACCTCGATGGCGCCGGTGGCCAGCCGTTCGTTGATCGATTCGGCCGGCCGGGCCCGCAGCGTCCCTTGCACCTGGATCACGGTTTCATTGCGCAGGTGGCTGGCGGTGGCGAAGGCCGCGGCGCAGGCGGCCTGGAGGCTGGCATCGGCACTGGCCAGCTCCGGATCGACGGTGATCTGCACACTGCCGCTGCGGTCGCGCAGGTCGATGAAAATGACGCCGCCATGGTCGCGGCTGCGGTCCACCCAGCCGCAGAGCTGGACCGCCTGGCCGGCGTGGTCGGCACGTAGATCGCCGCATCCGTGGCTGCGCATGGTGGGAACGGCAAGCAATCGGGGATTTTCCCATGGCGGCGGCAGGGGCCTGGCGGCCGTGCTGTTTGGTGACAAAGCACGGGGGGCGCGATGCGGCCACGGCTGACGTGAGTACTGATGGGGGGGTCTTGGTGCGTCCTTGACGTGAAGCTTGCCCGTGACTTGATGCTGCTCCGTCGTCAAATGCTGGTGGACTCCACCCTCGGCATGGCAGGAGCGGCCTTTTCGATGTTGCTTCCACAGGCTTCGCAGGCTGCCGGCACGGAGGAGACACTCCTGCTCGAGAGCCTCCAGGTCTGCACCTCCAAGGATGCGCTCACCCGCATGAAGGAGGGCAACGCCCGCTTCAGCAAGGCCTGGACCGCCGCCAGCGCCGCGGGCACTCCGGAGCAGCGCATGCACCAGCTCAACAGCATCTGGGAGCAGAACTGCCAGATCGACCCGATCGCCCTGGCCAAGGGACAGCAGCCCTTCGCCGCGATCCTCTCCTGCGCCGACTCCAGGGTGGACCCGGGCTGGCTGTTCGCCTGCGGGTCCGGTGAGTTGTTCCAGGTGCGCAGTGCCGGCAACACGGCCTTCAATGAGGCGATCGCTTCGCTGGAA
This sequence comes from Cyanobium sp., assembly GCA_040399485.1. Taxonomy (GTDB): domain Bacteria; phylum Cyanobacteriota; class Cyanobacteriia; order PCC-6307; family Cyanobiaceae; genus Cyanobium. Next base: position 1,391 of record JBBASD010000018.1, read on the forward strand.
TATGCCGTTGCCGTTCTGGGCACAACGTTGGTTGTGGTGCTGGGCCACAGCGCATGTGGCGCCGTGAAGGCGGCGATCGCCAGCGAGCCACTCACGCCTCTGCTGGAGGTGCTGGTCAAGCCGATCCGGGCGAACATCAAGAGCGGCGACACTCTCACCCAGGCGATCGAGGGCAATGCCCGTTATGCCGCCGCCCAACTCACCGCTCGCAGCGCCGTGCTCCAAGACGCGGTGGCTGCCGGCAAGCTCACCGTTCGCAGTGCCTCGTTCGACATCGGTAGTGGGGTGGTGACTTGGTTGTGATGGCGGCAATGAATAGGCCTATTGGGATCAGTGAGAGGCCGTGGCTTTATAGTTGATTTCGATCTTTTTTGCCCCGCTCTTGAGCCTGAACCGCCGGCGCCGCCATCGCCTCCAGCCTTTACTAATCGCCCCATGGGCCCTGGCTGTCTTGGTCATGGCACCAGCTCTGGCCAGCGCCGCCGCGGTGCCGGCTGGGGTCAACACAGGTGCGGCAAAGGTCGGTGGGGTCAGGACCGTTTTCACCGGTGATGTGATCAACGGCAAGAAAGTTGTGAGTTCACTCAATACCGACGACCTGGAGCCCGGCCGCAAACACCTGCTTTTTTTTCAGGGTGTGCAGATGGCCACAGGGCAGTATTGGTATGTCTCGGTGATTGTGGCCAAGGGGATCAGGCCCGGCAAGCGTTTCACCCTGACCAGTGGCGTCCATGGCGATGAGATGAGTTCGGTGCACACCGTCCAGACGATCATGGGTCGCCTCAAGCCGGCCGAAATGACAGGCACCGTGATGGCGGTTCTAGACATCGCCCGCCCGGCGGTGGAGAGCATGCAGCGGCGCTGGCCGAGTATGGGCCGGGGCCTGGAGTTGACCGACATGAACCGCGAGTGGCCCGGCAACGAACAGGGCATCGGTGCCGCCAGCCGCCAGGCCGGCCTGGTATTCAATCGACTGCTCAGGCCCAATACCGATCTGGCCATTGATTTTCATACGGGCACCACGGGCATCGACGCTGCCGCCTTTCACATCGGCGACATGCGCATCCCGGAGGTCAAGACGATGATGATGCTCTATCCCGTGCCGCTGATCTGGGACAATCCGGTCTATCCCAGTGTGCTGCACAACGCTTTCGTCAAAGCCGGCATTCCCTGTTTCACCCCCGAGATTGGCCCGGCGCGGCGGCTGGACCTGGACATGATTCCCCTGTTCGTAGATGGCACGCTGAATGTCTTCAAGCACTACGGCGTGATTCCTGGCCCGATCGGGCGCACTGCCGTCGACGCCAATGTGTTGATCGGTAAGAATGTTTATACCGTGGTGAGTAGCCAGGGAGGTTTCATCGAATGGCTGGTCAAAATCACCGACAACGTGAACGCCGGGCAAAAGCTGGCCATTCAGCGCAATGCCTTCGGCGAGGTGCTGGCTGAATACACCAGCCCCGTCCAGGGCCGGATCTCTGCCCTGCGCAGCGACGCCACATCGGAGCCCGGTAATGTGCTGGCATTTATTCTATCCACCTCGGCCCCAGCTTCTGGCGCGGTTCCCTATGCGGAATAGCTGGGGCGATTTCAATCTCTGCCGCACTTGCACTGGCCTCCCTTCCAATTGGAACATTTGCTTTTTTTGCAGCCCTTTTTCTTGTCTTGACGCAACACTTGATTAAATCCGCTGGGTGCCGGACTGGTTTTGTCTGATGCTGAGTTCATGGTCTTGTGCGTGCTTTGCGTAAGCAGGATGTCGGTCGCTTGGGTGAAAGGGGCGACGACTGGATTTCAGCCTAGCCGCTGCAATCACTGCGTCAGGGCGGAGACCCATCGGTAAACAATGCTGGGTAGCATTGGGCACATCGATGCTTGCAGTCATGGCTGTTTCACCGTTAAATTCCTCGCTCTCAGGGCTGACGGGCCCCGCCGGCAGAGCCGTGGCCCAGCCCATGGATGCTTCTCTTATCGAGACTTTGCATCAACACCTCACCTTGGAGCGCCAAGCCAGCGCTGCCTATTTTGCCATTGCGATCTGGTTTGCCGAGCGTGAACTCAGGGGCTTTGCCCACTTCTTCAAGGGTGAATCCCGCGGCGAGCAGGACCATGCCGCCACCTTTGCCGACTATCTGATCGCCCGTGGTCAGGCGGTGGTGCTGGAGGGTCTGGTGGCGCCGCGGCAGAACTGGTCGTCACCGGAGGAGATCATGGCCGCTTCGTTTCAGATGGAGGCTGACGTAACCACGTCGTTGCAGCAGATCTATGTCATGGCCGAGCGCAGCGGGGACCTGCGCTCCACCACTTTCCTGGATCCCCATATCAGCGGCCAGCTGGATTCTGAAAACCAATTCGCCCATCTGTTGGGTCGGGTGCGCCTGGCCCAGAATCAGCCCGCCGCCCTGTTGATCCTCGATGCTGAGCTGGCTGAGGGGCAGCACGAACCCGCCAAACTGGCCTGATTCTCAGTGGGCCCAGTGCCCCTCCAGCGGGGACCGGTTTGCAATCTCGATCAAGAACTCCAGCGCCAATTCATCCTTGACGCCGGACTGCATGCTCCAGGCTGTGGCGGTGCGCAGCAGTTCGCTGCGGCGTTGCTGCAGCTGGCGCAGCTCCACCCCCAGCCGGCGACTGAGAGCGGCGTCCTGACAGGAGCGCATCGCCAGCAGCAGCTGGCTGGCGCGCCTCCTGATCCCATCCACCTCACGGCAGAGGCTGCCCACCATGGAATCGGCCAAAAAATCGCCTTGTTGAGAACAGATCGCAATCTAGGCCCCCGAGCTGCTTTCTTGCAACCTGTTCTCAACAGGGACCTGGTCTCAACAGGGACCTGGTCTCAACAGGGACCTGGTCATCAGGCCGCCCGGGGGCTGCCCACTTCAGCCTCCTGCCATGCCTGGTTGAGCTGATCCAGTTGCCGCACCAGCAGGCTCAGGAACAGCCCCACATCCGTCACCACCCCCACCGATTCCAGCGAACCGCGGTCGCTCAGCTTGGTCACCACCGCCGGGTTGATGTCGACGCACACCAGCTTCACCCCGGCGGGGGTCATGTTGCCAACGCCGATCGAATGGAGCATCGAAGAGAGCATCAGCACCATCTCCGCCCCCTCCAGGGCCTGGGCATAGGCGGCTTGGGCGCGAATCAGGTCCATTTCGGTGTCGGGCAGGGGGCCGTCATCGCGGATCGAGCCGGCCAGCACAAAGGGCACGCCCCGCCGCACGCAGGCGTGGAAGATGCCCTGCTTGAGCACGCCTTGCTCCACGGCCGCCGCCAAGCTGCCGCAGCGGCGAATCGTGTTGATCGCTTTGAGGTGGTGGCGGTGGCCGCCATGGACCGCCATCCCTTGCTGCAGATCCACCCCCAGGGAGGTGCCCATCAGGGCCTGCTCCACATCATGGACGGCGATGGCATTGCCGCCCAACAGGGCCTGCACGTAACCCTCGCGCACCAGTTGGGCCAGGTGGGCGCCGCCGCCGGTGTGAATCACCACGGGGCCGGCCACCACCACCACCTTGCCGCCCCGATCCCGGATGCGGCGCCACTCCCAGGCCATTTGCTCCACCACCAGCTCCACCCGCCGCTCGCTCGATACCCCCGCCGCCATGAAGCTGAAATCCGCCTGCCGCGCTTCTCTGCCCTCCCGCGCCGGCTGCGGCCGCAGGGTGCGCAGGCCCTCCACGCCCACCACCACCTGCTCCCCGGCCCGCAGATCCCGCAGCAGGCAGCACTCCACCCGGGCCAGCGCGGCTGATGCCGGCTCGCCTGGCCTCAGCACCAGGGCCCCATCCATGCGTTGCCGCTCCACCCGATGCCACCGCCCCGCCAGCCGCACCTCGGTGGGATAGATGGTGCTGACGTAAAAATCGTCAGGCGCGACGCCGTCCTGCAGCACCTCCGCCAGGGCGGCATCGCACTCCCCGTCTGCCGTGGCCAGGGCCCCTAGGGCAATCAACCGTGCCATCAGGTCGGCCATCACCTCGCCATCGGGGGCGCTGACCCGGATCGCGGCGCTGGAGGTGCTGTGGCGCTGCTGGCCCAGGGCGAAATCCAGCACCTGGAAGCTGCCGCCTCCCTCGACGATGCGATCCAGGGCCCGGTTGATCAGACCACTGTCCAGCAGGTGGCCCTGCAGCCGGATCGTGCGGCTCAAGCTGGACGGGGCTTGGCACTGGAGCCCCAGCCCCGCTCCTGTTTGCAGCCCAGCCCCGGCTGCCGTCTGCAGCCCAGCCGCCCCTGTCGCCGTGGCGGTGACCAGGCGGGGCTCATCGAGCCGCAGGGTGAGGCATTTGGCGGCACCACCCGCCTTGAGAAATTCGCTCAGCGGCGTTTCCACTACGTCGTAACCCCGCGTTTGCAGTTGGTGCCGCAGCCCGGCGCTGGCCTGGTTGAGAATCACGCTGCGGCCCACATTCACGGCGTTGCAGGCGAAGGCAAGGGCGTCGGCTTCCCCCACCACCAGCCGCTTTGCGGCGGGCACGCGGGTTTCAATCAGGCGGTTGGAATAGAAATCAAACGCCGGCGGGTAATAGAGCAGCGTGCCATCGCTGAGCGGGCAGAAGCAGGTATCCAGGTGGTAGAAGCGTTCGTCCATCAGGCGCAACGACAGCACCTCCACCGCCAGGGCCTCGGCCAGCAGGGGATGGGCAGCCAGTTCCGAGCGGAAGCCATAGCCCGCCCACAGCCAACCGCCGCTGCGATCCAGCAGGGCGTCGCCGGCCCCCTCAAAGGGCAGATCGGCGGGTAGCAGCGTGACGCGGTAGCCCTGGCTTTCAAACCAACTCTGGAACCAGGGCTCCTCCCCCTGGCGCTCCGGGTGGAAGAAGCGGGCCAGCACCACCCTGTCATCCACCACCACGCCGGCATTGGCCGTGAACACCAGATCGGGCAGACCCGGCTGGGGTTGGAGCTGCTCCACCCGGGCATGGCGGGCCAGCACCCCCTGCAACTGCTGCCACTGGGCCGCGGCCACCGCCTTGGCGGAGCGATGTACGTTGCCCTCCATCCAGGGGTTGATGACGTAATCGACGTCGTAGTGGGTGGGGGGGCACATCAGGAATCTGCTTTCGCCCATCGACACCTGCGCTGCAAGGTGGCGCGATCGTGGCCTGGATCCTGGCCGCGAAGGGTTCACTGCGCACCGACTAGATCTCAGCTATTGGGCAGCCCATTGAGGGCGGCGCCCGATCCCATCACCACCAACAGCTCGCCGGCCTTGAGCACGTGGGAGGCAGGCGGGTTCACCGTTAGCTGGTTTTCCGGGCCCACAGCCAGCACGGTGACGCCGTGGCTCTTGCGCAGGTTCAGGTCCCGCAGCGATCGGTCCACAAAGGAGGGCGGCACCCGGATTTCCTCGATGCTGTTGCGATCATCGAGGCGCAGCCGTTCCAGCAGGTTCGGACGCACCAGCTCCAGTCCGAGGCGGTGGCCCTGCATTTTGGAGGGATAGACCACCCGGTCGGCTCCCACCCGCTGCAGCATCTTCAGGTGCAGATCACTGGTGGCCCGGGATATCACCTGCTTCACCTTGGTGTCATCGCTGTGCTTGACGATCAAGGTGGCGGTGATGCTGGCTTCGATCGGTTCGCCGATGGCGACCACCACCGTGTCGACTTCCAGGGCCCCTGCCTCGCGCAGGGCCTCCTCATCGGTGCAGTCCACCACCCTGGCTTCGATCGCGGGATCAATCAGGCTGACGGCGTCAATGGCGCGCTGGTTGGCATCGATGGCCAACACCGAGGCACCGTTCTGGGTCAGTTCATCGCACACGGCCGATCCGAACCGTCCCACCCCGATCACCGCAAACGTGCCCTGGACTTCCGCTTCCTTTGGCCCCCAGGGCCACCAGTTGTTGCTTGCTGTCATTGGCTCAGGAATTTAGAGGAAGAGATCGGCGCGGGGGTAACCGACCCTGGACTGGGGACGGTTGCCGTAGAGGGCTGAGAGCAACAGCATGATGCCAATCCTGCCCACGAACATGCCCACAATCAGCACCAGCTGGCCCCAGCGGTTCAAGTTGGCGGTCACCCCGACATCAAGGCCGACGGTGCAGAAGGCCGACATGCAGGTGAACAGCTTCTCAAGGAAGCTGAAGGACTGGCCGCTCGGTGCCCCACCGGCCGTGGGGCCGATGCCGAGCAGCAGGGTCATCATGATCACGAACAGCCCCGAGGCCAGGGCCACACCCACGGCCTTGAGCACGATGTCGCCGGCAAGCTCGTGCTTGTGAATGATCACCGACTTACGACCTTCCAGGGTGGAGCGGGTGGCCCCCATCAGCACGGCGAAGGTGGTGGTCTTGATCCCACCCCCGGTGCCGCCGGGGCTGGCACCGATGAACATCAGCACGATCATCAGCAGCAGGCCCGCATCCGAGAGCGTCTCGATTGAGAGCGGCACCGTGTTGAAGCCGGCGGTGCGGGTGGTGATCGACTGAAACAGGGTGACCTGCAGCTTTTCCCAGAGGCTGAGGGAATGCACGACCCCATCGGGCGCGAACCTTTCGGTGAACAGCAACCCAAGGGCCCCCAGCAGGATCAATAGCAAAGTGCTGCGCAGCACCAGGCGTGTGTGCAGACTGAGGTGGCGCAGCGGTTGCCGCGAGAGGCGTTTGCGCCAGAGCTGCCAGAGTTCGTTGGTGACGCGCCAACCGATGCCGCCGCTGACGATCAATGCGCCAATGACGCCGTTGACGACGGGATTGGCCTTGTAGCCCACCAGGTTGTCGCTCCAGAGACCGAAGCCGGCGTTGTTGTAAGCACTGATGCAGTGAAACATTGCCGCCCAAAGCCTTTCGGCGTGGTTGCTGATGTCGGTGAACCCGAAGGCGTAGAGAATTAATGTGCCTGCCCCCATAAAGCAACCGGCGGCGATCAGGATCTGGTTGAAGGTGGGACCGATGCCGCCGACGCCGAACTCATCGAGGGCCCGGCCCTTGTCGAGGCGTAGACGCAAACCGGAGCGACCCTGCACGAAACCCTGCAAAAAGGTGGTGATCGCCATCAGGCCGAGGCCGCCGACGACGATCAAAGCGGCCAGGGTCACCTGCCCGAAGAAGGTGAGGTCCTTGCCCACATCAATGATGGAAAGCCCCGTTACGGTCAGGGCCGAGGTCACCGTGAACAGGGCTTGCCAGAGACCCACATCGTCAGTGGAACAGAGGGGTGAGGCCAGTAGCAGGGTGCCTGCGGCAATCAGCAGGGCACCGGTGATCACCGTGAACTGCGGCACCGAGAGGCGATGGCGCCAGCGCAGCAGGCGTATCCCCAGGGCTTCAAGCGATCTCGATGGCATCAATTTGGGGGCGCTGGTCCACTGGGAAAGACCTCAGATCAAATAACCTCCAGAAACTTTAATGTTGGTGCCGGTGATGTAGGAGCTTTCTGGATCCACCAGGAACAGCACCGCCCTGGCGATTTCGGCCTCGCTGCCGTAGCGGCCGGCGGGAATGCGCTCCAGGGGGGGTTTGCGTTCGGAGTTGTCGAGGGTGCCGGGCGAAACGCCGTTGACGGTGATGCCGTGGGGGGCCTCGGTGACGGCCAGGGTGCGGGTGAGCATCAGCACCCCCGTCTTGCCGATCTTGTAAGAGGTGAGGGCAGGCACCGAACCGTGGCTGTCGGCATCCACATCAATCAGGTTGACGATGCGGCCGAAGCCCTGCTGGCGCATCAGTGGCAGTACGGCCCGGCAGGCGTGATAGGTGAGGTGCAGGGTTTGTTCCACTCCCGCGTGCCATTCGGCCACGCTGAGGTCATGGAGGCGTTTCCAGATGATGCCACAGGCGTTATTGACCAAAATATCCAGGCGGCCAAAGTCCGCAGCCGCTTGGCTGAAGGCCGCTTGCGTTGCTTCGGCATCGCCCAGGTCGGCCTGCACCACCGCGGCCCGGCGGCCGAGGGAGCTGATTTCCTGCACCACTTGCTGGGCTTCGGTCTGGCTGTGGTGGCAGTGCACCAGTAAATCGGCGCCGGCGCCGGCCAGGGCCAGGGCGATGCTGCGACCGGTGCGGCGCCCGGCTCCGGTGACCAGGGCGACCCGCCCCTGCAGGGGTGCTGTTGTCATCGGGTTTCGATCGTTTCGGCTTGGCGCAGTTGGTTGATCAGGTCCGGATGGTGGGTGCGGATCACATCGGGGCCGGCATAGAGCACGTTGGAGGCAAACAGGATGCGGGCCAGCCGCTCCGGCTTGCGGGCCGCATAGAGAAGAATCGGACAGCCCAGCACCCGCAGCCGATCCAGGTTCCAGAGCACGCCGTTCTGCAGTTGCACCTTGGCGTAGTCATCGGTGGCAGGGTGAATGATGCCCAAGTTGGGGTCGATGATCACCTCCTTTACTCCTGCTGCCCGCGCCTGCTCCACCCGGGGACCGAGGTGATCCAGCAGGCCCTGCAGCCGGTAGGGCACCGGATCGGCCTCGCGCATGCGGTAGGCATCGCCATAGGGCATGTAGGTGAGCATCAGCGGGGCACCGGCCCAGGCCACGGCCTCCAGGGCCTGCGGATCAAGGCTGCCGCCGGTGAAGTTGATGTCGGTGGCCCCTGCCTGCAGGGCGAAGCGCACCGTGTCCGAACTCCAGGTGTCCACTGAAACCCGATAGCCCTCGGCCCGCAGGCGCCGCAGGGGGCCCTCCAGGCGCCGCTGCTCTTCGGCATCGTCGATCATTGCCGCGGTCGGGGTGATCGAGCGGGCCCCCACATCAAGAATGCTGCAGCCCTCCTGGCTCAGCCAGGCGGCCCGCTCCAGCATTTGCGCTTCGGAGCCCACCACCGAGTCACTGACCATCGACTCCGGTGACAGGTTGATCACACCAAGGAGTGTGGCGGGGCTCTGGGGGGTCATGGGGGTCTGGGTCGGGGTTGGGGTCGGGAGGGTCAAGGAGGCGCGGATCAGGCTGTGGCGCGGTCTTCGCTCACCGCCCTTCGCAGCCGTTCGAGGGCGTCGGGCTGGAGGCGAAGCACCTCATCCCAGGTGGGGGTCAGGGGGCGGTGGCTGTTTTCCTGAACGAAGTGCTGACCCGCTTCGAACAGGCTGTTGGTGAAGCAATCGACCGCCAGGGATTCGGCGCCCCGGTCGATACTGAGTCCATTGATGGCAGCATCGGCAGCGTAGGAGTCCAGCAGGTCCAGCACGATCCGCTGGTAGGCACTGACAACCGTGCGTACCAATCCCAGGTCGAGCACCTGGCCCTGGGACGCCAGGCCGTTGAACAGGCTGGAGGCGATGTCGCGGCCCATGCGGGCCAGGCCCCGGTCCGCCGCCTCCGGTTCCAGGGGCTGGTGCTTGTGGTCGTAGCGCTCGGCAATGGCCACCTGGCAAAGTTGGCGGGTGGAGTGGTCCCGGAATACCTCGGTGAGAATGCCGATCTCCAGGCCCCAGTCCGAGGGCAGGTGCAGCCGGTGGGCCGCCTCAATTCTCAGGGCGCATTCCCCGGCGAGGGGATAGCGGAAGCTGTTGAGGAAATCCAGGTAGCGGCTGGGGGGTAGGCAGCGCATCAGGGCCCGCAGCAGGGGCGTCACAAACAACCGGCTCACCCGTCCGTACAGCAATCCCGCCTCGCTGATGCGGGGGTAATAGGCCTTGGCAAATACGAAGTTGGCCGTGGGGTGGACCACCGGATAGACGAGCCGCGCCAGGCTGCGGGGTTCAAAGGTCAATACATCGCAATCGTGCAGGGCCACCACCTGGCCGACGCCGGTGGCCTGGGCCAGCCCCATACACATCCAGATGTTGTGGCCCTTGCCCCGGTCGGCGGGGGCCAGCCGCTGGGCGGCCAGGTCGGCCACCAGGGCCTGGACGCGGGGGCCGTCATTCCAGATCACATGGTGCGGCTGGGGTAATCGGCTGAAGTAGCGGCGGGCGTGGCGGTAGCCCTCGCCATCGGCTTGATCCAGCCCGATGACGATCTCGGCCAGCCAGGGCAGCTCGGCCAGGCCCCGCACGATCGGATCGAGGGCGGGGCCCTGCAGTTCGGAATAGAGGCAAGGCAGCACCAGGGTGATCGGCCGCTCGCTGGCGTAGTGCGCCACCTCGGCCATCAAGTAGGCGGCCGGCCGCTGGCCCAGCTCATGCAGCGAGGTGACGATGCCGTTCTGGAAGAAGTCACTCATGCCGAGGCCTGCGCTTGGCTCGACTCCAGGGCCGCCTCGACGGCCGCCAGCCAGGGGCCCGGTCCGCCCGCCTGCACCACGGTGCAGGCTCGGCTCAGGGGCAGCGGCGGCCGCTTTCCGGAGCTGAACACCAGCGCGATGTCGGCGGCTTCCAAGAGGCCCCGGTCGTTGTCGCTGTCGCCGCAGGCCAGCATCCCCCCCATGGCCGCCTGGCCCCCCAGCCACTGCCGCACCTGGCTCAGGGCCGTCGCCTTGTCGCAGGGGGGGCCGACGTGCACGAATTGGCCACCCGACACCGCCGCCAGTCCATGGGCCGCCAGGGCCTGCCGCAGGCCGGCCAGTTTTTCGCTGCCGTCTTCCCAGAGCAGGGGGATGGAGGTCAGGCGCTGCCTCGCCAGGGCGGCCAGCCGGGGATCCAGGCCGGTGAGGGTGCTGATCGTGTCCAGGGGCAGCTCGTCGAACCGGCGGAAGCGGAACCCCGCCGCGCGCGCCAGCTCAGCCAGGATGGCGCCCAACTTGGTGAGGTCTCCGGCGGCGGCGATGGCGCCGTAGGTACCTTGCACCAGCAGCGGCGCCCCAGCCCGCTCGCCAGGCCATTGTTCACTGGGCCAGCCGATGCCGCCGCCGTTTTCAAAAATGAAGGGCTGGGGCGGCAGGCCGGCCTGCCGCTGCAGGTCCTCCATCTCGGCGAAGGTTTTGCTGGAGGCCAGCACGGTGACCAATCCCCTCTGGGCCAAGCGGCGCAGGGCCTCGCTGGCGGCTGCTATCTGGGAGGGGTTCTCTATCAATGTGTGGTCGAGATCGGTGACGACCAGCCGCACCACAGGCTCGGGCCCGCCAGTGTCAGACACCGCTGGCCTTGCTGCGGGTCATGGCGATGGTGATCTGGCCACTGAAACCTGGAATCGGTGGTGACAGCTTGACAAGTTCGGAGTGGGCGCGGTGCACCTGGTCATAGGCCAGCACCCGCTCCAGGATGGCGGTGTTGAGCCGCTCCAGGGTCTTGAAGCGGGCGGCATCCATGACCGCCGTTACCCCAGCCACCACTTCGGCGTAGTTGAGCGTGTTCTCCAGCTGGTCGTTGGCGCCGGTGGTGGCTAGATCCAGCCAGAGGGTGAGATTGACCTCGAACCATTGGCCCAAGACCTGTTCTTCAGCAAAGAAACCCGTGTAGCCGTAATGGCGGATGCCGGAAATACGGATCGAATCGAGCCCAGCGGCCCCGTCGCCTGAAACCTCCATAGCCGTTGACCGCCCGCGCCGGAGTGCTTCTACTAAGGAAGATGTTACTCGGCGGCTCAGGGACGGCGGTAGAAGGGGCGCTTGACCACCACCGCCGGCTCCGCCTTGCCGCGAATCTCCACCGCCAGCTCGCTGCCGAGCTTGGCCGCGGCGGCGGGCACATAGGCCAGGGCAATCGCCTCCCCCAGGCTGGGGGACCAGGTGCCGCTGGTGATTTCCCCAACTGGCTCCCCGTTCAGCAACACCGGATAGCCATGGCGGGCGATGGCGCGCCCCTGCAGCTTGAGGCCCACCAGGCGTTTCTGGACCCCGGCGGCGGTCTGGGCCTCCAGGGCGCCACGACCGATGAAATCGGCCGGCATCTCTAGGTGCACCAACCAACCCAGGCTGGCCTCCAGGGGGGTGGTGTTGGCATCCATATCGTTGCCGTAGAGGTGCATGGCGGCCTCGAGGCGCAGGGTGTCCCGGGCGCCGAGGCCACAGGGGGTGACGCCCTCTGCCAGCAGGCGCTGCCAAAGGGCCAAACCAGCCTGCTGCGGCAGCAGTAGCTCGAAGCCGTCTTCGCCGGTGTAACCGGTGCGGCCTGTGAAGACCGTTTGGCCATCGATGGACAGGTCCCGGTGGCCGAAGCGGGGCAGGCCCGCGAGGGATTCGCCGCAGAGGGCTTCCAGCCTTGCGGCGGCCTCGGGGCCCTGGAGGGCCAGCAGCACGCCATCCCCCTTGCGATCAGTGATGCGGAAGCCCTGGGGTTCGAGTTGGCTGCGAATCCAGGCGGTGTCCGCTTCGGCGCAGGCGGCGTTGATCACCAGCACCAGCTCATCGGTTTGGTTGCTGCTGGCTTCCCCAGGGGCCTGCAACCAGGGGCGGCGGCCCCGGTCGTAGACAATCAAGTCGTCGCGGATGCCGCCGGCCTCGTTCAGCAGCACCGAATAGCAGGCTTCGCCGGGACCGATGCGAAACAGGTCGGTGGGCAGCAGAGCCTGCAGGGCGTCCTTGACGCCGTCGCCCTGGAGGGTCAGCACTCCCATGTGGGAGATGTCGAAGACACCGACGTGCTGGCGCACCGCTTGGTGTTCCTGCACCAGGCCGCCAAACTGCACCGCCATCTCCCAGCCGGCGAACGGCACCAAACGCCCTCCCGCCGCGCGGCTGGCCTCCCAGAGGGGAGTCCGGCGCAGGCTGCCGGTATGGGGCGAAGGCAAGTCGGCCATGGGGGCGCCGCAGGGGGTGGTTGGCCGGGATCCTATGGACCCTGGCGGGCCCGACGGCAGGCCGTCTGGTGGCAGAGATGCCAATACGTAGCAACAGGTAATCCCCAAAACGGAAGAAAACCTTTGATTCGGTTCCCTGGACTTTGGTTTACGGGGAAACCCTGATTAAAGTCAAAAACTAATTTTCATTAAACCTGGATGGGCCATCGCCCCAGTTGCCGCAGTTGCCGCCATTGCACCCCTCCCAAGGGGGCAGAGATGGGTTGGTGTAATTTGCGCCAACTTCCCATTCATACTGAATTGGTGGGCGATCTTTGGTGTCACCACTGGACGTCCCGTCCTCCCCGTTTGCCGGTGCTCTCAGGCGGTGGCGCATGGGGCCATGGTCATCAAGGCGCAGCTATTCAGCAGTTGAGCCTTGACACGATGGCCCTGGAGAACTGAGGCCTGCCGCGAAGGGCGCAAAAGGTGTCGGAGGAACTTTGCATCGGCCCGATCTTCCGTCATGATGCGTTTCAAGATTTTTTTGTCCTTTTCACCAGGAGGTTCCCTGAATTGATCGTATCCCAGGCAACTAAAATTCGCACCCCGATCGAACTGATGGTCTCGCAGTTGGACTGCGAAACCATTGTTCTGCCTACGGGCGCCACGATTTATCAAAGGGGGGCCGCCGCCAAGTCCATCTATGGCGTGCGACGGGGCATCGTCGAACTGATAGACCCCGAGGGCGAGAAAACTTGCTTCCGTCCCGGCGAGATCTTCTGCTATCAGGACATCGTCTGGCACAACGGCGGCCACCGCAGTGATGCCCATGCCCTTACCCCTGTGGAGGTGCTGTGCCTGGATCGCCTGCGCTTCATGAACCTGCTCCACAACCATCCGACCCTGGCCCTGCTGCTGATTGGCCAGCAGCACCAGCGCCTTCGGGAGCAGCGCACCAGCGGCACCTGCTGCTACTGAGGGCTGGTCTGGGCTGATTCCCCGCCGGCATGATCACCCTGGCCCAACAGCAGTAACAGGCTGCGGGTCACCTTGGCTGCAAGAACCGCGCTGACGCCGCTGCTGTCCAGTTGCGGAGCCAGTTCCACCACATCGGCGGCCACCAATCTGTGGTGTCTGAGTTCGTCGACAAGCAGGGCGAAGTCCGGCCAGAAAAACCCCCCGGGTTCGGGGGTGCCGGTGCCCGGCAGGACCGCTGGATCAAACCAGTCCAGGTCGACGGTGAGATAGATGGGGCGGCCCCGCAGCGGCCGCAGGCTGGCGGCCAGGCTTTCCAGGCTCACCAGCCGGCCCGTTGTTGATCGCAATTCGGCAAATTCCTGGCGGGTGCCGCTGCGAATGGCGATCTGGCGCAGGTCGCCGCTGGGCAGCACCTCCAGGCAGCGCCGCATGGCGCAGGCATGGCTGTGGCGGCTGCCGAGCCAGGTGTGGCGCAGGTCGGCATGGGCATCCAGTTGCACCAGGGCCAGGTTCGGATGGCGGGCGGCCACCGCCGCCACTGCGCCGCTGCTGATCGAGTGCTCTCCGCCCAGCATCAGCGGTGTCAGGCCCAGTTCCAGCACCTGGGCCGTGGCGGCCTGCACCGCCTTGATCACGGGTTCGGGGTCGCCAAAGGGGATCGCCACCGCCCCGAGGTCGGCGAAGGCCAACTCCTCCAGGTCCAGGTCCAGTTGGGGGCAGTAGCTCTCCAGCCCGGCGCTGACATCCCGGATGGCGGCGGGGCCGAAGCGGGTGCCGGGCCGGAAGGAGGTGGTGCCGTCGTAGGGCACCCCGAACAGACCGACCACGCAGCCCGCCGGATCCCGCTGCGCCCCCATGAAGATGGCGCCTTCGGTGTCAAAGCAGGCGGCGGTGGCGGCTGCAGCTGCGGAGGTGGCGGTGGCGGGGGGTTGGGACATGGGTGAAGCGCGGCGGCGGCCGCCACGGCGGATCCGCCGATTGTGGTGGAGGCCCGGATCAGCCGGCCAGCTCCCGCTCCACAAAGGCCGGCACCGCTGCGAAGGCTCCCTGTTGCCAGCGGGGGCTCCAGATCTGGCAGCCGGCCGCCACCGCCGCCGCCCGGGCCGGGTCGGCGCTGAGGTAGCGGGGGCCATCAATGGCGGCAAAGGTCCAGCTCCACCAGCCGCTGGGGTACATGGGCACCCAGCCGTAGAGGGGGTCGGCGTGGCCGAACACCTGGCGCAGCAGCCGCACGGTGGCGATGTGGACATCGCGGAAGGCCTCCGGTGATTCGCTTTGGGTGGCAAACACCCCGCCCGGCCGCAGCAGGCGGCGGCAGTGCTCGAAGAAGGCGCGGTTGAACAGGCCCTCGGCCGGCCCGGCCGGATCGGAACCGTCAACGATCACCACGTCGTAGCTGGCAGCCGGGGCATTGGCCACCCAGGCGATGCCATCACCGACGGTGAGCTGCAGGCGCGGATCGCTCCAGGCGCCGCCGCCGATGGCCGCCAGGTGCCGCTGGCTCAGTTCCACCACCAGCCCATCGATTTCCACCAAATCGAGGTGGCTGACCTGCGGGTGGCGCAGGCATTCGCGGGCGGTGCCGCCGTCACCGCCGCCGATCACCAGCACCCGCTCGATGCTGGCGGCGCCGCAGAGGGCCGGGTGCACGATTGATTCGTGGTAATGGCGTTCTTGGCGTTCGGCGGTCATCCAGCAGCCGTCCAGCAGCAGCCCCTTGCCATAGGCCTGGCTGTCGATGATCGTCACCCGCTGGTAGGCGCTCTGGCGCTCTTCGATGACGCTGGCGGCTAGCCCGTAGCGCACGCCATTGAGCTCTTCATCCACCCAATGGCTGGGCTCGGCCCCGGGGGCGGTGGGTTCGGTAGGGGGCATGGCAGGGGTCCGGGGACCGCAGTTCAGATGGCGTCCAGCTAAACCTTGACCAGTCCCGCTTGTCACCCCAGCATGGTTGTTTCCCGTCGGGAGCTGCTGTTCCAGGCGGCGGTTTTTGCTGTCGGCTCGGCTGAGGTGCGGTTGCGGTGATGGAGCCCCTGCCGATTGATCAGGACGTGGTGATCCCCGCCGAAGAGCTGGGCTGGCGCTTTTCGCGGGCCTCCGGACCCGGCGGCCAGGGGGTGAATACGACCGATTCGCGGGTGGAATTGGTGTTTGATCTGGCCCGCTCCCGATCGCTGCCGGAGGGTCTGCGGCGCCGGGCAATGGAACGCCTGGCCCCCCAATTGGTGGCCGGCGTGCTGGTGGTGGTGGCGCTGGAGCACCGCTCCCAGTGGCGCAACCGCCAGGCGGCGCGGCTGCGGTTGGCGGCCCTGCTGCGCCAGGCCATGGCCCCGCCGCCGCCGCCCAGGCGGCCCACCCGCCCGAGCCGGGGTTCGGTGCAGCGGCGCCTGGCGGCCAAGCGATTGCGGGGGGCGATCAAAAGCGCACGGCGCGGGCGGCCCCAGGCCCAGGAGGACTGAAGGGGGCCAGGGCCCACTGGATGGGCCAGGGCCCGTTGGTTCGGCCCAGGCCAGCTACTGCTATTGCCCCCCTAGGAGTTGCCGGCGGCGGCCTGCGCCTGTTCGGCCCGGATCTGGGCCTTGGCCTGGCGCCAATGGGCCTCCAGTTCGGCAAGCTGGCGGCCCCCCAGCTCGCCCCCCAAGGCCGCCTCCACCCGGGAGAAGCGATCGAGGAAACGGCGGTTGGTGCCGGCCAGGCCCGCTTCGGGATTGAGGCCGCTCCAGCGGGCCAGGTTGACCAGGGTGAACAGCACATCGCCCAGTTCGGTCTCGGCGTGGGCGGGGTCGCCCTGGGCCAGGGCCTGCCGCAATTCGTCCAGCTCCTCGTCCACCTTGGCCCAGACGCCAGCCAGGTCGTCCCACTCAAAGCCGGCGGCGGCGGCCCGGCGCGAGATGGTCATGGCGCCGGCGAGGGCGCTTTGGCCCCGCAGCTTGGCGGCGAGCTGGTCGCTGAGGGGACTGGTGGAGGGGGCTGTGCCCGGGCCGGCGATTTCGCCTGCGGCAGCGGGGCTGGCGGCGGCAGCGGCCGCCTGCTTTTCGGCCGCTTTGATGGCTTCCCAGCTGACCCGGACGGCGGCGGCGTCAGCGGGACGATCGAGCGCCTGATCGGGGTTGGCCGCCCCATCGGGCCCGAACACATGGGGGTGGCGCCGCACCATTTTGGCGCTGATGGCGCGGGCGATGGCGGCCAGGTCGAAGCGGCCGGCCTCCTGGGCGATGCGGGCGTGCAGCACCACCTGCAGCAGCAGGTCGCCCAGTTCTTCGCACAAGGGGTCGGCATCGCCTTGGCTAATGGCATCGCCTTGGCGAATCGCATCGGCCACCTCGTGGGCCTCCTCCAGCACGTAGGGAATCAGGGATTCGTGGGTTTGCTCCAGGTCCCAGGGGCAGCCGCTGACGGGATCGCGCAGACGCTCGACGATGGCGATCAGCTCGGCCAGGGCGTCGAGGGGGGAAGGGTCCCCAATGTCAGCCCCAGTCCCAGCCGTGGTGTCGATGTCAGCCATTGGTTGCGGCCAGGGGCAGGGGGGGAGTGGAGCGGCCTCAGCCTAGTTTTGGCGGCCGGAGCGACCTCCCTGGCGCCCAGGCTGGGGGCGTTGCCGCCCAGCCTGGGGCCTCCGGCGCCTGGGACCGGGTCGCAGGCGCCGGGCCAGGGCCCGCAGGCGCCGGGCCAGGGCCCGCAGGGGCCGGGGCCAGCGGGGCATGGGGTCGCCGTCCTGGAGCAGGTGCAGCCAACTGCTGGCCTCCAGCCCCAGCAGGGCCGCCAGGATCAGGGGCCGCTGCTGTTGCCAGAGGCTGGCCAGCCAGTGGGCTGCGGCCTGGCCCCCCGCCGCCAGATCGCCACGGCGCAGGGGTGGTGAGCCAGCAGCCAAGGCCGAGAGGCCCTGGGCCACCAGGGCGGCCAGCAGCAGGGCCAGGGCCAGATAAATCAGCCGGCCCGCCGTGCCGATCACGGGGCTATGGGAGAACAGGGAGCGGTGGCTGAGGCCGCGGCGATAGGGCCACCACAGCCAGGCCAGGGGCCCCCAGCGCTGGGTGGCTCGGGAGCGGGTGTCCAGGTCGGGGGAGAGCCACAGGCCCCCCACCAGAAACGCCACCGCCGCCACCGCCACCCCCACCAGCCCCAGCCAGGGCGCCCACAACAGGCCAAAGGGCAGGGCCAGGCGCCGGGTGGCTTGGTCGTGGCTGCGGCCGCTGGCCATGGCGCCCCCTGGGAAGGCAGAATGGTGACACGCGCGATTAGCTCAGCGGTAGAGCGCCTGCCTTACAAGCAGGATGTCGCTGGTTCGAAACCGGCATCGCGCATTGGTTGAGGGGGAACGGGCGGGCGTGGTTGTGCTGCAATTGGACAACTGATGACCGGGCTCTCCAGCTGCTTGGCAAGTTGCTAGCAACCGTATGCTCGCCCACTCTTGGGCAGAGGCCTGAATCCTGCTGACTGCCCTGCTCGCCCCTGTCCCAGCGAAACGTACGGTGATGCTTCGGCCGCAGCCGACGTACCTGCCGCATCCCCTTCGCAGGCTGACCCGTTTACCTGGGGTGATCCGTCCTAATCTCAGAAGGTGAGCTGGCCCGCAGTGAAGGCCGCCCACAACCTGAACCCGTGAGACTTGCCTCCCTGTTGAGGTGGGCTGGCTGGCGAATCGAGCCCCTGCATGTCTGGCTCTTTGTGCTCAAAAGCCCCTAACCATCACGGTTACGCTACGGTTGGTGCATCGGAGGTTTCCTTCGGTTACGCGATACCACCACCATTACCGCCATGTCCTCCTTAGTCGAGAGCGCCTTGGCCAGTGCGGACGAAGCCCTGGCTGATCGACAGAGCTTTGTTCTTGATACGCCGCAGTGGGAAGCCTTCATGGCTGCACTTGATGCCCCGGCCCGTCGACATCCCAGGCTCCATCGCCTGCTTCAGGAACCCAGTGCGTTTGAAATTGGCGAATTGGCCTAAGCCGGCATGGGTGCGCTGCAGATCGAGATATTGGATCGCAGCCATGTCCTTAACGCTTTTGATTGTGGTGAAGAGGAGCTAAATAAATTTTTATCAAGCTTTGCACTGACTGCTAATCGTTCTAACCAATCACAAACCTACGTGGCCCTGGAGGATAGGGAGGTGATCGGCTTTTACACTCTTGTGGTGGGTGAAGTCTCACACGTTGGTGCCCATGAGCGGATGACAAAGGGGATGGCCCGCCATCCTGTGCCCGTGATGGTGTTGGCCAGGATGGGCGTAGCTGTGAATTATCAGAAACGTGGAGTCGGCACTTCCTTGCTGAAGCACGCCATCCTGAGAACCTTGGATGCCGCCAAGATCGCCGGTATTCGTGCCATGACCGTGCATGCCAAGAATGCCACGGTGCGTAGCTTTTATGAGAATTTCGGTTTCCAAGCCTCGCCTACGGACCCTTTACATCTGTTTGTTCTGATCAAGGATCTGCGTGGGATGCAGACATTGGAAAGATCCGTGAGCGCAAAGTCCGTCGATCGTGCTCATGGTGGTTAGGTCAGTCATTGACAGCACCGACTTATGGCAGTGACAACACCAGAACTGCTCGAAGCCCTGCCCGATCTGACCCTGGCCGAAGCCGGCGACCGCTGGGGGATGAGCATTCGTAACAGCGTCAAGGCCCGAGCTGCCGCCCTGGGGGTGGAGCTGCG
Organism: Cyanobium sp.; assembly: GCA_040399485.1. Taxonomy (GTDB): domain Bacteria; phylum Cyanobacteriota; class Cyanobacteriia; order PCC-6307; family Cyanobiaceae; genus Cyanobium. The sequence goes on from JBBASD010000018.1 coordinate 20,563, forward strand.
CCGCGAATCGAGCACCCGCACCGTTTGGCCCGCTGAATATGTGGCCCTGGGGGATCGGCTGGCCGAGCACCTGAAAAACGGTGGCACCTTGGCCAGCTTCGGCCCATCAGTGACAGCACTGACTGACGGCAGTGACGGGGTATCTCAGACCGCCTCCCTCGCCCCTGGTGATGGATCGAAGCGGCCCCGCCGATCTGGGGGCCTGTCGCTGATGGCAGCCACTGACGGCCCGGGTGGGGCAATAATGGGGCAGAGATCCACTAGATGGAAACACCCATCTCCCCCCCCATGGTGTTCGTTTTTACTTTTTTTGTGATTTATTTTACTCCGTCATTGATTGGATTCTCAAAAAAGAAGAAAAATAGTGGCGCAATCTTTGCCCTGAATCTCCTGGTTGGCTGGACAGTAATTGGTTGGCTTGGAGCTTTTATCTGGTCGCTCACTAATTCCTAGACTTGGTCTAGACGCTATCTGGATTGAGGATTACACAAAACAACTGTCCCAGTTGTTGGGCATGCCCCCCGAACCGGCTTCGAGCTGGTGCGCTATAAGGATGGCGAGTCAGTTTGGTGGTGTGTCAGTGACACCACCAACTGACGGCAGTGATGGGAGTGCCCTGCAGTCACTGATGGCACCCACTGACGGCAGTGACGGGATATGAAAGGGGCCCGTTAGGGACCTTTCGGATGCTCAATAAGGGCTCAGCCTGGGCCGCGGCGTCCATGATCCATTGCCCTGCCTAGGTAGTTGCTCTTTCTCCAAAAGAGCAACTGTGATTAGGGGGGCGTTCGGGGGGTACCCGTGAAAGTTGATCGCAACGGCAAAGCCCGCGTTCTGACTGATCTTGAGCTGGATCACTTGCTGGCCGCCGCCCCCTCGCCCCGCTACCGGGCCATGTGGGCGATCCAGCGATGGACCGCTGCCCGTATCTCCGAAGCCCTGGCCTCGACCTGGGCCGACCTGAACGGCTGCCTGACCTACCGAGCCGCCACCACCAAAACCGGCAATGCCCGTCAGGTACCGATCGTGCCCGCCCTGCGTGAGGCCCTGACCGCTTATCGGGCTGCTTGGGAGCAAGAACACGACCACCCACCCCGCACCGACAGAGGCCCTATTCCCTGCTGCCAGATCCACCACCAGCCCCCAGACCCGTCAGGCCGCTGGATAAGGCACTAGGTCTGACTTGTGCCCGCCTGGGACTGGAGGGGGTCAGCAGTCACAGCTTGCGCCGGTCCCTGGCGCAAGCGGCCGTGGGCAGAGGGGTGCCGCTTCATGTGGTGCAGATGCTCACCGGGCACAAGAGCTTGGGATCGTTGGGCGAGTACCTGGCCGCCACCGATGCTGAGGTGTTGGCCGCCATCGTGGGCTCATGCTCGCATCCACCGCCAAAACTGCACTCCACAACTGTTCCAACCCTTGATTTTCGTTCCTTTCTTTTGGCAGTACAGTTTAGCAAGAATACCTGCCCAATCGGAAACCATCATCAACCATGCAGCTGGCTCAGCTAATCCATCCCAAGGTGTGCAGGTACGGGGTATGATTAGAGCGTATCCACAACTAAATAAATGAGGATTCTTCTTGCTGCTACGTCAACAGCCTTCGCCATTCTCGTTTTTGGTTTGGCAATGCGGTTTGAGGCAAGTCTGCAGCCAGCCAACCCAGGGCAATCGAAAGCGGCTGAAGAAGCGAAAGTAGAGCAGTCTGTTGTCCCGCGAGGATGGAGCAAAACAGGGTACCCCGGAGTCTTCTACCGCTGGTGTGAAAAAAAAGATAACTGCTCAGATCCCAATAACGACATACCTAGGCTGGAAGGGCAGATGGAAGTGTGGTGCCGAGACAAGTCTTGTGATCTTTATGTCCAGGCGAATTGGAAGGATGAAAACGGTCGCGTTGTCGGCCAGACCAACGATACTGGGAAGGGATTGGCTGGGGAAAAGGTGATTCTTAAGTTTCCATCGTATGAAGGAAATGCAAAGACGATTCAGATCACAGATTTCAGATCAGACTAGAAATTCTGGTCAGCCATTGTATGTAAAATGAGTAAATATACATCACTATGGTTGCTCTTGGAGTACCTCCATGCCGAAATAAGTGGGGATTGCTTTTATCCACACTCACTGTGTACTTAGCCCGCGCAAAAGGTATAATGTTTGTACAGTCTCTTTGCGAATGAAGCGGGGTCAAGTCATGGCAGTCTCGGATGGACCTTGACGTTGAGTTTATTGACATCCCACCCATGAAGGGACAAAGAAATGTTCGTGTTTTCCTTCCCTGCACGAGCAGCGGAACTGCTAACCATGGCCCCCTCTTTGAGAGGCTGTCCTGCCTCGGCGGCGCGAGCGCGGTTAAGAGATAATCGCAAAGCATATTTCCTCTGGCCCAAGCTCAGGTTCTGACTCTTTTGTAATCCTAAGTACTGTACCATCGCTATTCAGAAGAGGGAGAAGAGTGCGTTCAGATATTGAATCTGACTGCAATAGCGTGTTACGTTGATTCGATTCTCTTTTAATCGTACTTTCAGCAGTAACGCGAATAGATTTTTCGCATTTTTCAACCAGGCTTCCTGTGGCCTTGGCGGAACGGATCTCTCCGAAAAGTTCCGCTGGATGGGCGAACAACAGAAGATGCGCGTCCGGATGGCTTCCTAGTGCTCCATCAGCTAGCAATTGCCTTAGTTGAGTGCTCATCTCTAGAAAGTGCTTGAAAGACCCCCAAAGGCTAGTCAAGGTTCACAGTGTTCGTAAATTTCACGCATTTTTCACGCAACGGCCCCCTCTTGTGAAGTATTGACGTGATGCAGTGCGCTGTCTCAGCCAAAAGTGCCCGCCTCACAAGCAGGATGTCGCTGGTACGAAACCGGCATCGCGCATTGCCTAGGTGGCGCGGGCGGCGTAGTGGCCCTGCCGTTAGACCCCTGACCCCCCTTTATTGCCAGAATGGCCAATAAAGGGCCAGTATCGGCTGACGACCGGACCCTGCCAATACCCCTCGCTATGGCCCTTCCGAACCTTTGGAAGCTCTATAACCTGCGCTCCTCCCCCTACTTCCAGGCCACCCTGCGCCAGGACTCGGAGGCCACACCCCTCAGCCTGTTCGTGGGGCGACACGAGGAGCGGCAACGGTTGCTTACTGCCATTGGTGGATCCCGCAGCTCCCGCCAGGCGGTGGCAGGGCGGCCAGGTATCGGCAAGACCACCCTGGTACAGGCCGAGCAGCGTCCCGTGGAGTGGTGTAAATCCCCCGGCCCCCCACGCCGGCTTAGCCAGCATGGGGGGCGCATCTCAGGCGACTGGCTCCGGCTGGTGTTGCAAGAGGTGGGCAGGTCCGTTTC
>JBBASD010000019.1:0-23853 GCA_040399485.1 Cyanobium sp.
CCAGATCAGCTTCGGAAATGCGTTGCAGTCGAGGAGTGGTCGTCATGGGCGAGAACAGGTAAAGATTCAGGCAAGCAATTCAAGGCAATCCATCCGCCCTTACCCCGCGCCAGCGTCCGGAAAATCACACCCGGGTGGACTCTCAGATGCCCTGCGTTGGCTATCCATCCCACTTTTCCTATCAACTCCTGGCGGAGCTTATCGAAGCTGGCAACGAGGCCATCAAGATCGCAGCTAACCCAACCGCCCTGGTGGGCCATCCTTTTGCCGTGCTGACCCAGATCAAGGGCAACTGCAAGGTCAAGAAGCCTTGCAGCAAGCTGGTATACCTGGCCTCGTGAGCCGAGGCGCAATGGCCAATCCCACCCCACCCGATACCGGCACCACCAGCGATTCCATCGCCGCGGGCGACCCAAGCAGCACCAGCGGCGACCCCCGCCGGGCGGCCCTGATCGCCTCGCTGCAGCAGCGTTATGCGGATGCCGAGGCCAGGGGTGATGCCGAAGCCAAACAGGCCCTGTTCCGCGAAGCGGTGTACCTCAACCTTCCCCCCCAGCTCTGGCAGGGTGGGGCATCGGCTGCCGCCGGTTAACTGCCCCACAAGGGCTGGGCTTCAGGCAAGGTCGCCATCAAGCTGGCGCAAGGTATCGGCCACCCGATGGCGCAGGCTTTGAAAGGCGGGCGATAGGCGCAGATCTTGGAGGTTGTCCTTGTTGAGCTCCACCGTGAGGCTTTCGACAATCCGACCGGGGCGGGGCGCCAGGATGTGAACCTGCTGGGCCAGCAGCAGCGCCTCATCGATGTCGTGGGTGATCAGTAACACCGAGAGGCCGGTGCGGCGCCAGAGACCATATAAAAATTCCTGCATCGATTCACGAATCTGGAGATCGAGGGCGCCGAAGGGTTCATCCAGCAGCAGCACCCTGGGATCGGCGGCCAGGGCCCGGGCGATCGCCACCCGCTGCTGCATGCCGCCGGAGAGTTCGCGCGGCAGGCGCCGGGCCGATTCGGCCAGGCCAACCACCTCCAGATAAAAACCGGTGCGTTCACGGATCTCGGCGCGCTCCAGCCCCTGCAGCTCCATGCCAAAGGCCACGTTTTGGGCGGCCGTTAGCCAGGGATAAAGGCTGTACTTCTGGAAAACCATGCCGCGATCCGATCCGGGGCCCCGGATCGGTTGGCCATCGAGGCTGATGCTGCCGCTGCTGGGTTGCTCCAGGCCTGCCACCAGCCGCATCAGGGTTGACTTGCCGGATCCAGAGCTACCCAATAGGGCCAGAAACTGGCCGGTGTGCATGGCCAGGCTGATGCGATCGAGCACCAGCTGCGCCTGCTTACCCTCACCAAAACGTTTGCAGACCGCATCAAGGACAAGATTCATGGCGGATTAATTGGCCCAGCTGCAGGCGCGGCGCATCAGCAGGCGAAAACTGAGATCGATCACCAGACCGATCAGGCCGATCACGATCAGCCCCAGAAAGATTTGATCGGTGCGCAGAAAACGCTGGGCCAAAGTGATGCGCTTGCCCAAGCCACTGTCGGCGGCAACGAGTTCGGCCACGATCACCAGATTCCAGGCGGCCGCCATATTGATGCGAAAGGCATCCAGCACCTGCGGTGCAATAAAGGGGGCGATCACCCGCAGCAGTAAATCACGTTTTTTACCGCCCAGGGTCAGGGCGGTTTCAAGCAGCTCCCGCGGCACAAATTTCACCGCATCCATAATCATCAAAGTGTTGAAAAACAGGGTGCCAATGAAGATCAACAGCACCTTGGGCAGCTCCCCCAGGCCGAAGTAGATGATCAACAGGGGGATGAAGGCTGGGGCGGGCATGTAGCGCAACAGCGCCAGCAGCGGCTCCAACAGGCGGCAAAAGCTGGCATTGGCGCCCATGGCGATCCCCAGCGGCAGGGCCACCAGGGCCGAAAGGCCAAAGCCGGCCAGAACCCGCAACAAACTGGCCGTGATATCGGACCAAAGCTCGCCATTAGCCGCTGATTCCTGGCCCGCAGCCAGCACCGCCGCGGGAGTGGGCAGAAACAGTTTGTCGACCAGCTGCAGCCCAGCCAGCAGGGCCCAGAGGCCGAACACCAGGGCGATACCGGCCACCCCGAGCGTCCAGGGGTGCCGCAGCAGGGGTCGCAGGGGCCTCAACATGGCTTGATTAGTTGGCGGCATCCACGAACTTCGAATCGAACAGCCCATCGAGCTTCGGTGCGGTCTTGGCCAGACCCACCGCCTGGAGGAAGCCGCTGATCTGGGCGGCGGCGTAGGGCAGGGAGGTCATCGTGGTACCCGGCTTGACCACCTGGCGGTTCTGCTCAAGGGTGTAGATGGTGGTGCCGGCGTCGTAGGCCCGATATTCCGCCTCACTGACACCGGCCCGTTTGGCAAGGATCGCGAGCGCAGGGGCGGGGTTGGCCTTGATGTCCCGCTGGGTGGCAAACCAGGCATTGACGATTTTTTGGATCTTCTCGGGATTTTTGGCCACGAAGGCGCGATTGCAGACCAGGTGATCACTGATGGCACCAGGGAAGTCCTTGGAGCTGAACAGGGTGGTGCTGCCCGGCCGCTTCAGCGCCTGGGTGGTGAAGGGCGCAAACACCCCCACCGCATCCACCTTGCCGGCGACGAAGGCCGCCGCCGCCGCGCCCGTTTCCAGGGGCACAAAGGTGATGTCCTTCTCGGCCATGCCGGCCTTCTTCATGCCCAGCAGCAGCAGGTAGTGATCAACCGTGCCCTGCTCGGCGGCCACCTTTTTGCCCTTGAGGTCGGCGACGCTGCGGATGCCGGGCGCCGCAATGATCTGGTCGTTGCCACTGGAGATGTCGTTGGTGAGCACCACCTGCAGATCGGCGCCAGCGGCGAGCGAAGAAATCGTGTCGCCCAGGGTCTGGCTGTTGCAATCCAGCTGGCCGGCGTTGAGGGCGTTGATCGAATCGAGGTAGCCGTCAAACCAGGTAAGGCTCACCGGCACTCCGGCAGCTCGGAAGTTCCCCCTCTCCTCGCTCACCTTCCAGGGAAACCAACCCGGCCAGGCGCTGTAGCCAATCCGCACCGGCGTCTCGCTAACCGAGGTGCCCGGTTTGCTGCAGCCGCCCAGGCCGGCGCTAACCACCCCGGCAAGCAGCAAGTAATTCAGCATGCGCAGACGCAAGGAGCGGGGGCTGAAACGGGTCATGCTGGTGGAAGCAAACGCTGGCTGAAACTGTTGCTGGAGCGGGAAATGGGGCTGGGCGCTGGAGCTGAAGTCGCTCAGCGGGCCAGGCTGAGTGGTGCAGCGGCGCTGCCGGGCCGGGGCGCTGGCGTTGCCAGCAGGGCCGATCGCTGGGCGGCGACCTGCTGGCGGAGCCAATGGTGCCAGGCCTCGATGCCTGCGCCGCTGCTGGCCGAAACCCTCAGCACCGCGCAGTGGGGATTGACCTGCTTGATGTGATCTTCAATCCGCTCCACCTGCACCGGCAGGTAGGGCAGCAGGTCGGTCTTGGTGATCAACACACAATCGGCCTCCCGGAACATCACCGGGTACTTGAGGGGTTTGTCGTCGCCTTCGGTGACGCTGAGCAGGGCCAGCTTGCGGTGTTCGCCCACCTCGAATTCGGCCGGACAAACCAGATTGCCGACATTTTCAACCCAGAGCAAATCGAGGCTGGCGGGATCAAGGCGCTGGCGCAGCAAGCGCAGGCCGCCGCCCACCATGGCGGCATCAAGGTGGCAGGAGCGGCCGGTGGTGATCGGCACCACGGGCACCCCCACCGCCACCAGGCGCTCGGCGTCGAGTTGGGTGGTCATGTCGCCCTCCAGCACGGCCATGGCGAAGTCGGTGGCCAGCAGGGGCAAACTTCGCTCTAGCAGCGAGGTTTTGCCGGCTCCCGGACTACTCATCACGTTGATGCAAAGCAGTTGCCAGGCATCAAAGTGCTCGCGGTTGTGGGCGGCCTGGTGCTGGTTAGCGGCCAAAAGATTGAGGCCAAGGTTGTCTTCCAGGGGCATGTGCATGGCAATCAGGGGCAGAAAACTGGGTTTAATGGCGCGGCAAATTCACATGACAGCGGCCGGATCAGGCCGGGGATTAGGCGGCGGATTGGCCTCCACCATCTCGTAATCGACGCTGCGGATGCGCAATTCGCGGCCGCTGACGATCTCCTCCATCGGATGGCTGCAACAGGGGGAGCGATAGCCCTGCTCCGCTGCGGGCGTGTAGATCGAAGCGCAGGCCAGGCAACGGCCCAGCAGCGGCACCGGCTCGATGGCCAGTTGGGCGCCCTCCAGCCAGCTGTTGGCGATCGCCACCTTCCAGGTGAAGAGCAATTGCTCGGGCTCCACACAGGTGAAGGCGCCCACCTGCAGATTCACCCTGCTCACCTTGGGCTGCTGGGGCCGATGGCCCTCCCTCCAGCTCTGCATCGAGAGCACCAGGGCCCGGGTCATGTCGACTTCGTGCATGGCCCTACCTCCAGGCCTGATCGACCTGGAGGTTGCAGGTCGGCGAGATCCAACTCGGCAACGACTTACGGGGCAGCTGGCCGCTGACCACCAGGTGGGCCATGGTGTCGCAGATCACCCGGGCGGCCATCAGGGAGGTCATGTCACTGATGTCGTAGGGCGGCGACACCTCCACCACCTCCAGGCCGCAGACGGGCACATTGCGCACAATCAATTCGAGCAACTTCAGCGCCTCCCTGGGCAGCAACCCTCCCGGTTCGGGCCAACCGGTACCGGGTACGAAGCCGGCATCAATGCAATCAATGTCGAAGGAGATGTAGACGCAATCGGTGCCATCGCAGGCCCGTTCGATCGCATAGCGGGCCGCAGCCTCCAGCCCGATGTCGCAGATATCGGTGACGGTGAGCACGTTGGTGCCCCGTTCGCGGCAGACTTTTACCCCCTCCCTGGGCACCTGCCAACCGCCGATGCCCAATTGCACCAGATTTTCTGCCGGTGCATTGGCCATGTTGGTGGCATGGAACCAGGGGGTGGTATGCATACGCTCATCCAGGTCGGTTTCTTGGGTATCGACGTGGCGATCGAAATGGATGATGCCCACCTTTTTATCGCCCAGGTGGCGGCAGACGCCTCGCACGGTGGGAAAGCCGATCGAATGGTCGCCGCCGAGAATGATCGGGAAGGCGCCGCTGGCAAAAACATGGGCGACGCCCTTGGAAATTTGATCGAAGCTCTTCTCGTTGTTGGCGGGGATGGTGAAGATATCGCCCACATCGCAAAGGCGAATCTGTTCGCGCAGATCGACGCCCATCTCATAGTTGTAGGGCGTATAGAGGGCTGAGATGCGCCGGATTCCCTGGGGCCCGAAGCGGGTACCCGGTCGGTAGGTGGTGCCGCTGTCGTGGGGCACCCCGAGGATGGCGACATCGAATTCACCGACCCGGTTGACGTCCTCGATGTAGGGCGCCTTCATGAAGGTATTAATGCCGGCGTAGTGGGGCAATTCCCCCCGCGAGAAGGTGGAGATGCGCCGATCAACGATGCTGTCGGCCGCCTCCAGGCCGTAGCGAAGGCCCTGGTCCACCTCCTGCTGCCAGCCGGTGAGGGGCAACCTGGCCTCCTTCTCCAGGGCCCTTTTGCCCTCCTCACCCAACCCAGCCTGGGGTGCAGGGTTGGTGGGTGGCTGGCGCGAAAACGGTTCGGAAGGGAGTTCGTCGGCGAACTCCGAAGGGGGGACCATCGGGAGGAGATGCAGGGGGTGTGGTGCGGCCTCCCGGGCTTTTATCCCTCCGTGTCACCGGACGCCGCAGCTGCAACGCCGGTTGATTCCTCTTGGACCAGCATCCCCAGCGCCAAGGCACTGGGAACCGGAACCCTAGAAATCATTTCCGCCCCTGCAATGTGGCCCCAGCAGGGCTGGGGATTGGTGGCAATGGCTACAGGTCTGCGCCCCGGTCAGGTGTCGGCGGGATTGTTGAGGGGTGATTGGAGCTGAGTCATCATCAGTGCAGGGCAATTTCAGGGCATAAGAATAGTGTGCTCATAGATGGTCCTGACACGTTGCAGAGGGCTGCTCAGAGCCAGTTCAACGATCATCTGGTGCGGTGCATGAATGGCGTCTTGTTCAGCCGACATGGGTAGGCCGGCGGCCTAGAGAAAAAGCGCTTTAGATTAGCTTTTTCTCCATATCTGGGCCCGTACGCCTGTCGACACCTCTGGTGCTTGCATCAGAACGATCTGCTACAGCGCGGCGAATTGCCAGTGGCACCTCACCTGGCTCTCGCTTCGCCATGACCTTGGCAGCCAAACCTTCCTTCCGGAGGTTCTCCAGCGTCTGGGCATGAGCTGTGCACCACTGCTGCTCAATCTCCGTATCTCGCTGGCGTTGTTGCTCAGTCACTGGGGCTCCAGGTTCCCCGAAGCGCACCAGCTCAGTGCGCATACGGCCGTCGACATCTTGAAGTTCCACGCCGTACTCACTACTGCCGGCCTTCTGTACAACTATTGATCCACCCTCCACCCAGGCGGTCGTCATGCCTTCGCGAACATCGTAGCCAAGTTCCCTCAGCGAACTCAGTACAACGCTGCGGACACGCTCGCCGTCAAGGCGAAGAGCCTCCTGTTCACACCAGGCTTCAACCGCTTGACGCAAGTCACTCAGTGACGCTCCCTGGCCATCACGGTGAGCACTGATGGCTGTCTTCAGGCCAGTCGGTGCCGCATTGAAAACCCCCAATTGAGCTTCCAGTTCATCGAGAATCGCGAGGCGTTCCGCCTCTCGTGCGCGTCGCTGCAAGGTCTGCGACAGCTCAAGAGAGAGCGAATCCAAAAGGAGCCGGCGCTGACGTTGATCTTGCTCCCCGTCAAGTGCTTCCAGGCGGGATCGCAACCCAGTCGTTTCGTTGCTGTCGTCAAGCAGCTCAAGCTTGACCAGGAGCTTCTCAATCCGCTCCCTCTCAGGATCCACGGCGTTGTGTTCAAGCCTTGCTGGGCTGGCCTCTACGGCCAGATCGGTGAGTGCCTGCCGGAACTCCTGGTCGCTCTGGTTCCGCAGCTTGCGACCAAGCTGTTGGGCAGCAAGCTCCAAGCCAGCGGCAGAGGGGGCCTGAAGAAGAGACCGACTTTCCTCGACGAGACCTGCAGCTTGGAGCCGAGCGGCAAGGTCGTTTGCAGCCGCACGCATGGACCTCGACCGCTGGCGCACTTCGGTGATTGCGGTGTTAATCTGCTCCCGCAGCTGATCCAATTCACTGTCCATGAATTGCAACTGCTGCTCACCCCGTATCTGCAAATCCTCAAGAGAATCTGCCTCCTGAATCTTTTCGAAGCGTCGGTCCATAGCGGTCATGGACTTCTCCATGGCCCCGATCACCTCGCTATTGGCCAGCGGCTGCAGCTCCTTCAAGCTTTGCTCGAGACGCTTACGCTGACTGCGCCATTGATTCTGCAGGTGCTTCAGGCGCTGTTCTTGCAGGCGACGTTGACGCTCCTGAATGGCTTGAAGGACGCGGATGTCGACAATCTTGGGACCGCTCATGGTGCAGGCGAGGATGAGGGGAGGGCTTTGCGAACTGCATCGCTTAAGCGTCGCTGCTCCCGAGCCGGTTCAATGAGCCAGAGCCTTGACCAGACGCGATGGACATTGGGCAAGGAGCTTTCCAGCACCCGGGGGCGCCAGATCTCCCGGTCGCGGGCATGGGCCAGATCGGGGTGGCGAGGAGGATCGCATTCAATCCCCAGCGCAAACAAGCCCGTCGCGGGGTTGCGGAGGGCGAGATCAAATGCAAAGGCATCTGCAGCGGCAGGTACATCAACCTCAAAGCCCTTTTTACGAAGAAACTCCGCCACACATTGAACGAAGTATCTCTGGGTATGTCTGGCACCGGCCGCTACACGGGAGCTATTCGGGCGGTGAAGACGGTTAAGCAACGACTCCGCTTCGTCGAGATGGCCTTCAGAGATGGCCGAGGCATAGAGCAGGTAGGACTGCAGGAAGTCCCGTGGCCGCTGCGGCGTCTTGCGCTGACGGTGGGCATCACTGATCTCCTCGATTGGCATTGAGGAGAAGATCACCACCTTGTCGCGTGCCCTGGAGGTGGCCACATTGAGGCGGCGTTCACCACCCTTCTCACCGAGGGGACCGAATAGCTTCATGAAGCGGCCGGATTCATCGCGCCCAAAGGTGGTCGAGAACAATATCCAGTCCCGCTCATCCCCCTGAACGTTTTCGAGGTTCTTGACGAAGAAGCCGCAGTCCTCGCCCTGGAAGCGGCGCTGACGTTCGCGCTCAAGTATCTGTTGAAATTGGGGATTGGCCTGTGTGTAACGATCGAGCAGATCCTCGATGAGATCAGCCTGAGTCTTGTTGAAAGTCACCACTCCAACTGTAGGAAGCGTGCCGTGTTCGGCCGCATGTGGGCCGCACCAGAGATCGTCCAGAAAAGCAATCAACGCGACCGCCTCATTGCGATTGCTCTGGTTGCCATACGTCCCATTGATCACTTCCACCTGCAAGGGCCTGGTCCGTCTAATTTCTTCTGCCGGGTGCAGGACAGGGACGCTGAGTTTGTTCTGGTAGAAGGCCGCATTGGAATGGGCAATCAGTGGCCTGAAACGCGAGCGGTAGTGAATGTCTAGAGAGACGTGGGTCAGTCCAGCGGCACTGGCCAGCACAAGGAGATCTCCGCAATCCTTCACTTGACGCCGAGATTCCGCTACTGCACGAGCATCGCTCCCAATCTCTGAGTCATCTCCCTCTTCATCTGAGTTATTCTCCTCATCGCTGTCATCAGCGAAAACTCTTTTGGCAACTCGAGTAGGCGGTAGCTGTTTCTCATCGCCACTAATCACAATGCGATTCGCCCTATACATCGCCGGCAAAGCATTTTCTACTGGTAGCTGCGAAGCCTCATCGAAGATCACCAGGTCAAAAAGGCCCTGCCGCAGGGGGAAGATCTGGGACACCGTCTCGGGATTGGCGAGCCAGACAGGGCAGATCTCAAACAATCCTCGCTCCTCGCCGAGTTCAACCACTTCACGCAGTTTCCTAGCCCTGGAACCCTGCAGCATGATGATGTCATCCCAGTTGGGTCGAGGCTGCACACGCTCCGGGGCAGCAGGGATAGCGGTCATGCGCCGATTGAGATCCAGGAGGTGGGCATCCTGTTCCGCGAGCCGTTTGATGCGGCGGTCAACGTCCTGCCGTGTTAATAGCAGAGCCGGCTCCAGCGCCTCGGCGCCTGCTTGCCAGCCAAGCAAGGCCTCACGTTCCACCGTGATGCGAACCGTTTCAGCAAGATGCTCTGGTGCTAAGGCCCGCCAGTGGTTGCGTTCGGTTGCCAAAACTCGCATCACCGACTGCTCGTTGGCGCTGAGACTTGCAGCACGGCTTCTATAGAGCTGAAAATCAACAAGCCTGTGGCAGCCTTGCGCGACGGGCTCGAGCTCCACTCCAACTTGTTGGTCGCTATCGATCCGTTGTTCCAGAGTTTCAAGCCAGTTCCGCTCACACCAAAGGGAGAGGTCCTTCAGTAGCAATCGGCTCCTGTGGCGGAGCTCTTGTCGCCGAACACCTCGATGCAGACTATTGATAAAGGCACTAATTCGTTCCGGTTGACCGCTCCTTACGACCTCGCTGGCATCAATCTGCAGCGGGCACTCACTAATAGCTAAAACAACTGAAGAGACCTGATCAAACTGTTCCAAAAGTTCATGCATGCCGGAGAGGAGATCCGACTGGCTGAGGTTCGTGCTGTTGTGAGACAAGCCTAAGTCGCTACGAATAATTTGAAAGATACGACAATCCTGCCGAAGCTGAATTTCATACTCCAGCGCCTGCTCAAGTGAACCAATTTGATTCGGGTCTTTATTGTCGACAAATTCAGGTACGTGCTGGACGATGACTTTCTCAGCATCAACCAATGATGACCAGATCGCAAAGATCTCCTCAAGCTCTGAAATGATCGGTTGATCCCCCTTAATCTTCTGCTCCAACCCCGATTGCCAATCAGGCCTGCACCATGCAGATAGTTCGTGCAATGCCTGAAGGCTCTGCTGCCGATGGTGCTGACGCTTGATCCCTCGCTTGAGGCTTTCCAGAAATTCAAGAATTTGATCTCGTTGACCGCTTCGAATCGCCTGCTCTGCTTCCTGTCGCAAGGGGCAATGTGAAACGGCATCCAGAATGGTTACTACGCTGTCAAGCTGCTGTATCAGGGCATCGACATTAGAAAGCAGTTCGTGTTGAGGGAGGTTGGAGACCTTCTCAAACAAACCAAGGTCACGAAGGATCTGTTCGTATTGGCGGCAATCATGCCAAAGCTGAATTTGATACTCCAGCGCCTGCTCAAGTGAAGCAATGTGATTCGGGTCTTTATTGTCGACAAATTCAGGTACGTGCTGGACGATGACTTTCTCAGCATCAACCAATGATGACCAGATCGCAAAGATCTCCTCAAGCTCTGAAATGATCGGTTGATCCCCCTTAATCTTCTGCTCCAACCCCGATTGCCAATCAGGCCTGCACCATGCAGATAGTTCGTGCAATGCCTGAAGGCTCTGCTGCCGATGGTGCTGACGCTTGATCCCTCGCTTGAGGCTTTCCAGAAATTCAAGAATTTGATCTCGTTGACCGCTTCGAATCGCCTGCTCTGCTTCCTGTCGCAAGGGGCAATGTGAAACGGCATCCAGAATGGTTACTACGCTGTCAAGCTGCTGTATCAGGGCATCGACATTAGAAAGCAGTTCGTGTTGAGGGAGGTTGGAGACCTTCTCAAACAAACCAAGGTCACGAAGGATCTGTTCGTATTGGCGGCAATCATGCCGAAGCTGAATTTCATACTCCAGCGCCTGCTCAAGTGAAGCAATGTGATTCGAGTCTTTGCCATCAGCAAAATCAGGTACGTATTGGACGATGATTTTCTCGGTATCAACTATTGATGTCCAGCTCGCAAAGATCTCCTCAAGTTCTGGAATAATCATTTGATCACGCTTGATCTTCTGCTCAAGACCCGATAGCCAATCAGGTGCGCACCATGCAGATAGTTCGTGTAATACCTGAAGGCTCTGCTGCCGATAGTGCTGACGCTTGATCTCTCGCTTGAGGCTTTCCAGAAACTCAAGAATTTGATCTCGTTGACCGCTTCGTATCGCCTGCTCTGCTTCCTGTCGCAAGGGACAACGTGAAACGGCATCCAGAATGGCTCCTATGCTGTCAAGCTGCTGAATCAGGGCATCGACACTAGAGATCAGTTCGTGTTGAGGGAGGTTGGAGATCTTTTTAAACAACCCAAGATCACGAAGGATCTGCTCGTATTCACGACATTCATTCCGAAGGTGAATCTCATGCTCAAGCAACTGCTCAATTGAAGCAATTTGATTCTCATCTTTATTGTTTACTGATCCTGGGAAAATACTTTTTAGTAGGGCCTTGGAGCGCAAGTAGGAGGGTCTAAAGATGCGGGAAGGAGATCGCATCCATTGCTTTCGAATCTGCGTCGCGCTAAGTAGGCGAGAGAGTAGTTCATCGCCAAGACTGCGAGCTTCAAAGTCCCATCCAAATGCACCTTGTCCGGGCTTTAGGTTCTCTAGTGAAGATTTTGTTTTATCAAGGCTAAGGCGAATCAGGCGCCAGCGATCTGAGTCGTAAAGCTTCAGGCATGGCGCCAATAGAGGGATGGTTGCAATATCTACGCCACCAATAACTGACTCGTTCTCTTCGAGCCAGGCAACCACGCCTGAATGATATGTCGCTTCTGTCGCGCCTAAAATGGTTGGCTCGATGATAGACTTTTCATGCTCAAAGCCGTAGAGCGCCTGAAGGGTAGTCCAAAGGGTGGCATCTTTCTTTAGATCTTGTTGATGAGATATGAACAGATGATCAAAGGCCTCACGGCACTTGCGCCACTCGCGAGTAGCACCGTGCAAATTTTCCATTTCTAGGACTTTTAGGTCTGCCATAAGTGCATCCCATTTCACGATTGATCCAGGCGCTTGGATCATTCTCAGCCCAGTGCCAAGGACTCCTAGTCGCTCACGAATCTGCTTGCTGCTGCTGTCACCGAAGATCGGAAGCCACATCGAAAGGCGTTTTGCAAGCTGATCATTCGTTTCAGAAATTTTAGAACCGCCATTATCTAGCCACATCTGGGCTATCCCAATTTCAGAAACCTCAAGTACTTTTTCCGACAACCCAAACAAGTACATCCGGGCTCTCTCGTTACTCAGAAGGCCTGTAATGACCGATTTGACAACTGCTAAAGAAGTTTGATTAGTCGCCTCATGGGTAAGGCGTGAAAAGAGGAAAGCCTGATTGGACCTCCATTGTCGAGCGGCACAAAGCAAATTCTCAACTCCAATACTATCTAAATCTGTCAATAGCGCTTGCCATTTCATCATGATCTCAGTGCCCCCGATCAGTCGCCGTTCAGAACCGAGAACCGCAAGTCGCTCACGGATGAGTTTTCCGCAGGTGTCATCGAACAGGGGAAGCCATCTAGAAAAGCGTGAGGCGAGTTCATCAGTGGCTGGTGCAATGCCAGAGCCACCATTGTCTAGCCATATCTGGACAACGCCTGTCTCTCGAGTCTCTATCACTGACTTCGATGATCCGTGCAACGCTACTCGGATTCTTTCAATATTTAGAAGCTTCGCAAAAGCATGACTAAAAATATCAAATATACTTGCATTAGTAGCCTCTCGGGTGAGGCAGGAGAATAGGAGCGCCTGTTTTGGGCTCCATTGGCGAGCGGCACTTAGCAGATTCTCAATTGCAATATCTTGAAGGCCTGTCAATAGCGCTTGCCATTTGACCATCACCCCAGGCTCTTGGTTAAGTCGCCGCTTCTGGTCAAGGGCCTCAAGTCGCTCACGAATCAGCTTGCTGGTGCAGTCACTAAACAGGGGCAGCCATCGTGTAACCAAGACGGCCAGATTGACATCGACGACCTGGAGAGTGGATGCATGGCTGTCGATCCAGCACTGCACAGCCTTGGGATCTGAACTCTCGAGAACCTCTGACGGTTCGACGAGGTCTTTTACCCGTGCCTGCTCGATCTCCTGAAACTGCTTAAAGGCCTGGGAGAAAGAGTTGAGATTACTCTCGTCGGTGGAGAAGACTCTAAGAACATGCAGCGGACTGTCTTCCGGTTGGGCACGCAGCCAAAGCGAGGCGATATCCGCACACTGCCGAGCAATCGTGCGGACCTCCTCTACGTGACAGTTCTGCAGCAGCGGACGCAGAGCGGTGAGAGCAGGAACGTTCGGATTAATGCCCAACTGCAGCAGGCCATCGATCACCTGCTGGTCGTTCAGGCCGCTGTTGACAAGGGGTGTTGCCATGGCCTGATACAGGCCATCGAGTTCGTTCTCCAGCCTGGTGACGTCGGTCGCAATGGCTTGGCGCTCCCGGGCGAATTCATCGCGGCGGTGGTTGGGATCCCAGACCTCCAGGTCTTCACGAAGCTTTTTGAGGAGCGAACGACGATCACTGGAGGGGTCGGTGATAAGGCAGAGACGGTCGCCGAGCTGGGCTGCCTCAAGGCGGTTGCGAACCACCTCTAGGGCGGCTTGCTTCTGGCAGACCACCAGAACCCGCTCATGCCGGCCAATAGCGTCGGCCACGATGTTGACGATTGTTTGGCTTTTCCCGGTACCGGGCGGGCCCTGAATCAACACGCCGGGCTCCTGCCTGGAGGCCCAGACAGCTCTTTTCTGAGACGGATCCGCCGGTGTCACTAGGAATCGCTCGTGTTCCGCCGGAGCACTGGGAGCCTTTGCCGGAAATGGACTGTCAGGAGTCAGGCGCAGCAACGCGGCCATCGGCCCCTCCAGGGAGGGGCGTCGTTCCAGCTGCTCCAGCTCATGGGCCAACGTCTGTGCCGAGAAGCTGCAGAGAAAGAGCACACCACTCGGCTGCAGGTACTCATCACTGCCTTCAGGCAGTGAAGGTTTCTGGGGGCAACGCTCGAGGATGCCCTCAGACCCACTGAAAATCGTACGCAGCACATCCATGACCTGCGCCCCTGTCAGAGAGCTGCGCTGGTGTAGTTCCTCCAACGCCTCCTGTAAAGACTGGTTCTGCCGACGGCTTAGAACCCCTCCGACAGCTGGATTGAGACGGATCCCATCGCCGCTGCCGTGGTCCCGGTCATAGCCAAGTTGGGGCAGATTTCCTTGACCCGTAATGCTGAGCCGAACAGGCCAAAGAAGCAGGGGAATCAGCTTGGGCTTACGCGGCGTTCCTGTGTTAGGTGCCTGATCTCGTTTCACGAGCAGCGGGTAGCCCAAGTAGAGAGCCGCGATGCCTGTCTCCCTCTGGTAGGCGTCGGCCTCCTGCCGTAGTCGGCGCAGCCGTTGGCTGAGTTGTGGATTCGCATCCAGCAAGGCAGGGTCAAGACTGCGTGCCCTGGCCTGTCTGCTCACCAGGTGGTCGACGAGCTTGTTTGCGGGCAGTGCCTGACTAGTGAGTTCCGCTAAATCAATCCGTTTGCCAGTCGCCGTGACGGAAAGAGTCAGCAAAGGCCCTCGCTGGATTCCAGATAACACCCGACGGCGAAAGAAATAGAGCAGTCGCTGCCAGTGCTCGCCGCCTTCCGGGCGGACCCAGCATTCCAACGGGATGGAGAGCAGCACCAAGGCCTGCGGAAGAGGCAGATTCTGATCACTTCGGAATTGATCAGCCCAGTCATCAGGTTGACGTTGACCGCAGCGGACGAAATCCGCCACATGCTCTTGTAGAGCCCGGAAGATGTCGCGTTGGCTGTTGGCGAGCCATCGGCGCGCCGCGGCCTGATCCCAGTGCCCAGCGACCTTTGACTGTTTCGCCAGCCGTTCTGCTTCTTTTAGAACATCGGCAGCGGAGCGGAACTGTTCCAGCTCAGCGCTCACCAACAACAGCAAATGTTCCTCGCTTTGGCGGCTCCTGGAGATCAGGTTGCTGAGCCCGTTGTGGAGCGCTGCCGGCCACTCCTGTCGGCGTTCGGCCCACGCTTGCTCCAATCGGCGTCGGTCGCCAATCAGGGCCGCCGCATCAAAGCGCGCCTCGGCGAGATTGAGCCGCATGCCCCGGGCCTGCTCGAGCGCAGCCTCCCTCCGATTGGCCAGATCTGCGAGCCAGGTGTGACGTCCGATTCGTTGCAGCCGCCCCGGCAACACCCCACCCAGCCAGGCACGGGCTCGCTGTGGATCAGCGGCGAGATTGCCCGCGCCAATGACCTCACCGCGCAGACACAAGGGCAGATTGCGGTTCAACAGCAGAAGAACCAACATCAAGCGCTCATCCTGCTCTAGAGATTCATCGGCGGCGAGGCGTTTAACCTCCGCCAGGGAATCGGCGGACAGATTGTTATGCTCCAGCCAGGTGAGAAGTACACCCTGCTGCAACTGGGCTAGGGCCTCGTCCCAGACTTCCGCCTGGGCTGCCGCCAGGGCATAGCGGTCTGGGGAGCGGTAGCGCTGACCGGCCAGCCGAATGATGGATCCCTCATCTCCAACTTGCGGCTCTTCCACAAGCAGGGGGATCTCCTCGTCGCCATCGAGCCAGCGGATGACCTCGCTGTGGCCCCAGCGGTCATTGGGATCACGGGTCAGCAGCCCCATCAGCAGGCTGCGCCATGGATCAGTCACCGTGGCTGGAATCGTCACTCCATCGGTGATCACACGGAGCTGCCAGGCCTGTTGATGGACGCCCTGCCAGAAGGTGGGCCCCACGAGCCATTCCAAAATCAGCAGTCCCAGGCTCCACCAATCGGAGTTGGGTGCCTGAATGCCCACCAGCCTTTCCGGAGCTGAGTAGAGCCCTACAGCGCTGGTGGGATTGATGGTGAGATCACCACTGGGCGGCGAAGTGCTCTGGCCTGCTTTAGCACCAAGCTCAAGGCGGAGGGGCTGTCGGGAGATCAAACGTACCTGGTCAGGCTGCAGATCACCATGGCTGCTGCCCTCCAGAAGCAGGCGATAAAGCAAGGCATCCAGTTCTCCCAGGACAGCTCTCAGCAACGCCGGGTCCAGTCGTTGCGCCTCAGTTAGATCCGCCAGTGTTTCGCCTTGCCAGCTTTCAAAAGCAGGCTTCGGTTCACTGACCATGGCTTCGGAAACGACCTGGGACGCGGGTACGGCACCACAAGTCAGGCAAAGAAGATCCCCATCTGCAAGAGAGTGGCCATTGAGGCAGACCCGGCTGAAGCCATTGCTGACGAGAGATTCCGCCGATGGCTGTGGAGATGAATCTGATACACCTGTCGCTATAGGAGGTAAATCAGAGGCGTTTGGGTGTCGCCCCTCTTGCGTGGCCTCCACATCAAACAGGTTGTAGGAGCAACTTGTGCCATCTTCTTGGATGCCTGTGCAAAAGATCTCAGCCAGATCATTAATGTGGCCACAGGCGGGACAGATCTTGATCAAGCGCCCAGTCATGGCAACACCTCCAATGACACTGGCAGAATGGCCTCAGCAGGATGGATTTCCTGCTCGGAACTGAGGAAGTCGAGGCCCTGGTTGCGTAACCGCGCGTGCAACAAGGCCAAATCGGCAGGGTGGGGAATGCCAGCCATCCACACTCGATTGCCGTCCCAGCAGAGATCCAGGACTCGTTGAACGGAGATCACTGCATAGCGTTCTTCCGCCAATGGCGTCAGCCGATGCAGGCGTTGGTTGTCGGAACCCCGCAGCGGCAGGTCGTGTCCCGCAGAAGCAATAAAAGGATCACTGACCACCACATCAATCAGTGCCAGCACATCGGAGTGGTGCTTGCACAACCGCTCCCAACTCATGCCAGAGAACACAAGGATGTCTCCACGATGGCGCTGACGCCACCATGCGAGCAGCCGTGCCAAGGCTTCAGGCTGCTCGAAGGGCTCACCACCGGAGATCGTGAGGCCATCGGACTGCTCAAGCCAGGGCTCGATCGTGGCGGTGAGCTGGCTGAAGGGGACCTGGCCACGATTCGGCTCCCAGGTGTCCTGGCTGATGCAGCCAGGGCATTGCAGGGAACAGCCCTGAACCCATAGCGCCACCCTCTGACCAAAGCCGAGTGTGCTGACAGGGAAATGCAACCGGTTGAGGTTGATGCTCGTGGCCTGTGTCCCCATCTCAGCTCTCCGCAGGCCTTAGGGGGTGGAGCACGGTGAGCCCCCGCTGGGCGGTCACACTGTCGATCGCGAGGACCCCCTCCCCCGCCTCATCAAAGAGCAACCGCGCCAGTGGGTTGACAAGATGGGCTTCCAGTTGGTTACGAATACCTCGGCCACCGTCAGAGAGATCAGCCACACAGAGTTCTCGCAGCTGATCCAGAACTGCCTCACTCAACTGGACCTGGCGTCCGCTGGCCTGCTGCACCCTGGCCAGAATGGAGGTGACCATCATGGAGTAGATCTGTTCAGCGATATCGGGTCGGATGAAATCGAAGACGATGATGTTCTCTCCGATCCGGTTAAGAAGTTCTGGCCGGCCGAGATCGAATTTGAAATAGCGGTCAATCTCGGCTGCTATCTTTGTCTGCACCTCATCAAAGTCATCGTCTTCCGTGGTATTGGCCACCCGTTCATTATTGGCATCAAGGCGATAGATACCAAGGTTTGAGGTAAAGATCAAAAAGGCCTCGGAAAAATAGACCCGCTCACCTCGGCCCGATGTGAGCACGCCATCGTCAAGTACCTGCAGGAACTTGTCGAGGATGCGTGGATGGGCTTTCTCGATCTCGTCGAAGAGAACGACCGAAAATGGCTTTTCGCGGATGGCATTGGTGAGCTCTCCGCCGGTGTCGTACCCCACATAGCCCGGGGGCGCACCGATCAAGCGTTGATCGGAGTGCTCCGCAGAGAACTCGCTCATATCAAAGCGGATGTAAGCGCTTTCATCACCGAACAGCAATTCGGTGATGGTCTTGGCCAGCTCTGTCTTGCCGGTGCCGGTTGGTCCTGCAAGGAAGGCGACGCCGCGGGGCCGCCCAAGCCGGCCCTGCTCTCCGGTCAAGCCGATCACGGCCCGCTTGACGATATCGAGCATCTTGGTGACGGCATGGGTTTGCCCCTTGATCCGACGGGCCACCATGGCGTTGGCATCACGGATGCGCTGCCGGTCGAGATTCGCCCATGGGTTTTCGGTGACGCCCAGCTTGTAGCGGCGTATCCCGTCGCCGACGGCGGTCAGCGAAACCGTTTCCCGCCGGCACAAATCGGTTATGGCGACCATGTCGAGCAACATCAGACCATCGCACTGCTCGACCAGGGTGGTTTCAGCTTCTGCGATGGCAGTGGCATCGGCACCTACAGCCCCGGGCAGACCTGCCACCAGCGTTCCTACCAACTGCCGGCGACTGATGCGGTTGGGCGGAGGCACCGCAATGGACCGCATTCGGGGGTTGTTAACGACAAGCCAGGGGGGTAAGTCCCCTTCCTTATCAGCGATCCAGACCAATGGGTTGAACAGGGGCGCTTGGCCCGGCCCCATGGGCTGCGGCCTCACCTCGTGGGCCATCACGAGGGCAGTGGTGAACCAGTGGTGTTCATCTGCCGTAGGCAAGTCGACCCTCACCAAATAACGAGAAGAGAAATCAGCCAGCAGAGCGATCCGCTCTCCGCTGTGGTTCACGATCGCAGGCAGTAGCTCAAAGAGCCGGGCAGGGGTGGCCACAGCGCGGCCGGTGTTCGACCAGTTGAGGCCGAGGAAACCCAATGACTGGATCTCAGCAGCCAGGTCCACGCCTGCCGCTAGAGGTAGTGAAAAACCACCAACGGGATCAAAGGCAAGCACATGGCTTATGCCAGCTGTTCTGAGAAGTTCTGTGAGGTATCCGAGCAGCGATAAGGGACGGGAGCGGCCCTCACCACTCCCCTTCCAGGGGTAACGATCGCGGACGTTACCGGTGAGGAGGAACTGACTCTTAAGCGGCAGGAACCTCAACAGATCGCGGCTCCAGCGAGGGAGCTGCAGCGACTCCATGGTGGCTGGGTCATCGCTCATTCAGATAACCACCGCAAGCGAGGACCAGTTCTTCCGACTGAAGAACACGGGGCACGAGGCACGAATCAGTTGCTGTGGTTCCCTACCCACCAGGTTTTTCAGCACGACATAGACAAAGGTATCAACCCTAAGGTCTTCAAGCCGGGTCGTAGGCTCATCTCTACCTGCCGGGCACTCTCGAGCGTCTTGATCGGTAAGAGGGCGCCTGTACGGCTTGACATGGTCTGGTCTGGTCTAGGCTGTGTTTATTCCTTCGTTCTTGGCAAGATGGCAGCGCAAGCGGCTGCGGGCGGCGGCAGTGGTCGTCGCACGGTCAACATGCTTGAGGCCAAGACCCACCTCTCGCGCCTGGTCGAGGCCATCGAAACCGGTGCGGCAACCGAGGTGGTGATCGCCCGCAACGGCAGGCCGGTGGCGCGGCTCACCGCCTTGCCGGGCCCGGAGCGGCCCCGGCGTCTGGGGGTGGCCCGCGGCCAGTTCACGATTCCGGAATCGATCGATGCCGCCAATCCGCTGATCGCCGAGCTGTTTGAGCAAGCCTGATGCGGCTCTTGCTCGACACCCACACCTTCCTTTGGGCGATCAACGATGAACCCAGGCTGGGCGCCCGCAGCCGCGATCTGATCACCGTCGAGGCCAGCAACGTGATGATCAGCCATGTATCGCTTTGGGAGATCGCCATCAAGCACGCCTTGGCCCGCAGCGACATGCCGCTCTCGGTCGCCCAAGCAATCACTTGGGCCCAGGAGTGCGGCTTTGAGCTACTCCCGCTTGCTCTGCCGCATTTGCTGACGCTCGAGCAGCTACCCCTGCATCACCGTGATCCGTTCGACCGCTTGCTGGTGGCCCAGTCGATCGCTGAATCGCTGCTGCTAGTCAGTGCAGATAGGGCGTTTCAAGCCTACGGCTGCCCGTTGCAGGATGCCCGCCGCTGAATGCGGGCTGGTGCCAGGCGTCTGCGCTGGGACTCGGCATCAATGGGAAAGCCCAGACGGCCAAGGGGGTTTGGCGCGGGTCATGAATGAAAGCAGCACCGATTGCACGTGAATCTCCTATCTCCAGGCGCACCTGGCTCAGAAGTAGATCCGACAAGGGAGCTAACATGAGAATGCGTAGGCTTAAAAGCACAAGGATGAGCGACCTTATTCCCCAGACCAATTACAATACTAAAGCCCAGACTTTTATCGCCAAGCGTGGTGCTGTAGTGATGAAAGAGATTTCCTCGATTGGTTTACTTGCAGGCAAGTACAACTCTAAAGTTGGAATAGATGCTTTTATCTTTACTGTGATGAAAGTGGCTCAAATTGACCGCACTTGTGGAATAATGGTGACGGTTAAAACAGATAACGACGGCTTGCAGTCATGCTTTATCGATCAAGAAGAACTGACAGAGCTGGTTAATGGCATAAACTATTTAGATGAAAAACTTGGGCAGCTCCGCCATTGCGTGCCAAATCAAATAGAGCTGGCTTATCTAACAAAAGATGACTTTAAGGTCGGATTCGTTGTAAAACCTGATCCTAACCCCAACCCCTCTTTCTTTTGCTCGGTAAGAGGAGGTGAGAGTGCATTTGTGCCCGCCGAGCAGCTCCCTCAGCTAAGGACATTATTTGAAAAGGGTATAGACTATCTAAAAAATATTTCTCCCTCTTAGTTAGGTCTGCCGTAGCTGGGGCGGTCAAAGCAACACCTCCAGCTGGAGCAACTGGGCTGCCTGATTGAGGCGGCGGTCGTAGCTGGCGAAGACAACTTTCTGTTCGGTGTTTAGGTGCAGTTCATGGGCGGCGGCGAGCTGCACACTGTCGTAGCCGCGCAGGGCAAAAGCATCGGCAAACCGCCCGGCCGTCTCCACAAGCCCCTGGCTCACCTCCACAATCGAGCAATGCTCCCAGTTCTCGATCAGCTGCTGGCGGGCCTGCTCCAGCAGCTTGGCCGCATCGGGTTCTTCGCGCTGACGGCGGGCCATGCCCGCCATGGCCTCTGCCCAGGTGATGCGGCAGACCGCAATGGCTTCGGCTGCAATGCTGGCTTGATGCATCTGATCAGATCCTGGCTCGGTGAGCAGGAGCTTGATCAACGCACTGGAATCGCAGAAGAGGATCACTAGCTCAATCGCGATCTTCCATGATGATCTCGCTGACAAGCTTGCCCTTACCGCGCAGCTTCACGGGTGGTGGAAAGTTTGGTTTCTGACCATTCCAGCTCACGACCCCGGCGTCGATGGCCTTTTGAAGTGGATTGGCTGACCCCTGAACCGGCGACTTGACCGCAGTGATGTGGGCAATCGGCTTGTGGTGGGAGGTGACCTCCACCACCTCACCGGCCTGCACCCGGCCAAGCCACTCAGAGAGGTGGGTCTTGAGATCCCGCACCGAAACCTGGCTTGCGACTACTTCCGACATGGTTGCAACTTCTATTGCAACCACATTAGCTCGATTGGGGTGGCTTGGGATGCTGATTAGTCGCCAACCTGCCGAAGCTGCTCCTAACCTTGCTACGTCGAGCGAGACGAGCCCACGGCGAGCGTGCAGGAGATCCGCCAGCGGCTGCGCAGCCAACGGATCGAAAGCTTGCGCAGCCGCATCGAGCCACTGCTGGCCGGATGGGCTGGCTCCGGATCAGAGCGCCGCTGATCAGCTGGCCGATGCCCTGCTGGGAACGAGCCTGGCCGACGGTGTGATCGGCCTCAGTCAGGGCCGCTGGCTGGAGCGTCAGCGGGGCGACAATCCTTGGTGGCGGGGCATCTGCCGCGATGCGATCCGTCTCCAGCCAACCCTGAACCCATGACGGGCCTTCTGCACGCCTGGCTGCGTCAGGCCCACAGCGACCTCGCGATGGGATGGGGCGCTGGCCCAGGCGGCCAAGGAGGATGTGACGCGAGAGAGTTAACCAGATATGCCAGTCTTTGAGCAACCTTTAGTAGCTTCCGTCAGGGAGTGCAATGTCTGAATCTGGCCGGGGACCAAATCAAAGCTCAGGTCACCTGCAGAACTAGGTACAATGATTTGCATCGTGATGCCATCGGTAGGGATCGGATTGAGGCAGCCCGCGTTGTATTGGGAGGAATCCACTGGGATCTTGCCAGCTGTGGTGGTCAGCAGTTCCTGGCTGAGGTTATCGAGGCTCCAAGTCTGTTGATTGCCATCTCTCAGCACCAATGGGTGGGTGTGGTCCAATTTCAGCCCGGCAGACTCCGCATTCAGTCTCAGTCGCAAACCAGAAGGGGAGTTGATATCAGAGCGCTCGAAGAGCACTGCGCCCAGCCTGTGGCCCGAGCCGTCATCCAGATTCCAGTTGCCGCTCGTGTCGGCGGCCAAGGCTGCCGCTGGGGTGAACAGAGGCGCCAGAACAAAAAGCCCAACCGCAACCATCCAGGCAGTTCCGATGCCAACGAAACGACGCAGCCGAGGCAGGAATTGTCCAGCCAACAAAGCAGTTAATTTTTTCATGATCTTGACATGCTTTTTGTTTACTTTTCAAACCTATACGGATTTGCGGATAAGACCCTGGCGGCAACCCAACCCCTGCTCAGGCTCTCGCCGCCGTTATCTTCGTAGCTGAAGATTTTTTATTTCATTACTGGCTTTAATCAGTGCTCGGCGCTGGTGGTTCACGGCGTTGACACAGCAATTGAGTACCTATACGGAGGCGGGAACCCGCCTCCGAGGTGAACGATGCTCCGCTGGCTAAAAACCATCGCCACTCGTTGCGCCGCACTTCAACGGAGCTACAGGCCTTGGAACAACGCCTCGATCAGGCGGAATCGCCGCCGCCCCCAACCACTCCGCCAGCTTGGTGTAGCGCCTGCGGCCCAGGTGATTTTTGATGGCCATCGCCAAGGCTTTTTTCTGACCCACCAGCACCACCAGCTGCTTGCCGCGGGTAAGGCCGGTATAGACAAGGTTGCGCTGCAGCATGGCGTAGTGCTGGGTGAGCAACGGAATCACCACGGCGGGATATTCGCTGCCCTGGCTCTTGTGGATCGTGCAGGCATAGGCAGGCACCAGGAGATCGAGTTCGCCCCAGCCGTAGACGACTGCCCGGCTGCCAGCGACGCCGGCCTCACTGGTGGGGAACAGCACGCTCAGTTCGCTGTTATCGGCGTCAATGGCATCAATGGTACCGACATCACCGTTAAACACCTCCTTCTCGTAGTCATTGGCGATCTGCATCACCTTGTCGCCCGGCGCAAACCGCCAGCCAAAACGCTCCACCTGCTCGATGGGGTCGGGATTGAGCAGCTTCTGTAGCTCGATATTGAGCGAGCGCGACCCACAGCCGCCGCGGGCCATCGGGCAGAGCACCTGCACCTGGCCGATCGGATCAAAGCCAAAGCGGGCCGGGATGCGCTCGCCCACCACCTTGAGAATCAGGGCCACCGCCTGCTCGGGCGTCTCTGCCGGCAGGAAATAGAAATCGCTGCTGGCGCCATCGGCTGGCGGGCGCAGATCGGGGATGGTGCCGGCGTTGATGGCGTGGGCGGTGGTGATGATGCGGCTGGAGGCCGCCTGGCGGAACACCTCCGTCAGCCGCGCCACCGGGACGGCACCGCTAGCGATCACATCGGCGAGCACCTGGCCCGGGCCCACCGAGGGCAACTGGTCGACATCGCCCACCAACAACAGGGCCGCCTCGGGCGGGATGGCCGCCAGCAAGGAGGCCATCAGCGGCACATCCACCATCGAGGTCTCGTCCACCACCAGCAGGTCGCACTCCAGCGGCAGCTCGGCGTTGCGGCGGAAGCCGTAGGCGGCGGGGTCGAACTCCAGCAGCCGGTGGATGGTTTTCGCCTCGAGACTGGAGGCCTCCGCCATCCGTTTGGCCGCCCGGCCGGTGGGGGCGCAGAGCTGGATGCGCAGCTTCTTGGCCGCCAGGACGCGCAGGATGGCATTGATCAAGGTGGTCTTGCCGACGCCGGGCCCACCGGTGATCACCAGCACCTTGCT
>JBBASD010000020.1:0-23303 GCA_040399485.1 Cyanobium sp.
GCCAGCCTCGAACGCTTCCAGCCCCTGGGCCAACAGCTCCTCGGTTTCGCCGGCGGCGCCGCCAACAGCACGTTGCAGGCCCTCTTGATGGCCCTGCTGGCCGTGCTGTTTGCCCTTGACCCCCGCAGCCACCAACGTTTGCTATTGGCGGCAACGCCCCAGTTCTACAGGCCCCGCATGGCCGTTTTGCTGGGGGAATGTCGCGAAGCCCTGGGGGGCTGGCTTGCAGGCATGACCCTATCCGCCGTTCTGGTGTTTCTGGCCACTTGGGCTGGTCTTTCCCTGTTGGGAGTGCCCCTGGCCCTGTTGTGTGCCCTGATCAGTGGCCTGCTTACCTTCGTTCCGACCGTGGGCCCCACCGCAGCCACCTTGCTGCCGATGGCGGTTGCCCTGCTGCTGGTGTCTCCGGCGAAAATGCTGCAAGTGTTGCTGCTGCGCCTGGTGATTCAGAACGCCGAGGCGTTTGTGCTTACCCCGGTTTTACTGAGTCGCACCGTCAATCTGCTGCCCACCGTGGCCCTGATCTCCCAGTTGTGTTTGGGTGCCCTGCTTGGCCTACCTGGCCTGCTGCTTGCCCTTCCCCTAGTAGTGGTGATGCAAGTGATGGGCAAGGAAATTCTCGTGCACGACATTATGGATAATTGGTGATCGATTTAAATCAGCAACCTGCAATTCAGAAGGATGGGATTTTGCCGAAAGAATCAGCGATAGTGGCGCCAAAGGGAAGGTTGGACTAACAGGACAGTCACTGCCAAAATGTGGTTGCGTAATCCCTCTGCCAAGGATGTCCAAGTGACGTGATCAAACAGAAGAATAAGCTCGACCCTTAGATCAAGAAGTGCAAGCAATCCAAGCAAGAGTGGTAGTAAGCGAAAACCTCCTCTGCTGAGTTCAAAATTTCTATCTTTCATCTTGGAGACCTGGCCGAGAACATAGGTAACAAGGTGGGTGCCAAGCCAATGCTGGACCAACTACCAACAGCAATGCCGATAGCTAATGCCACCGCGAACCAGAAAAGACTGCTGCCGCCAAAGAAAATCAAGCCAAAAAGAGGTAGCAGGGTGGTGAGAGAAGTGTACAGAGAACGGGTGAGCGTGGCATCAACGGCCACATCCACCTGTTCAGAAATTGGCAATTGGGCCAGTGCCTTGCTTTGTTCCCGAATGCGGTCATAGACGACGACAGTATCGGTGACCGAGTAGCCCGCCACCGTGATCAGGGCCACGGCAAACAGCGAATCGACTTCCACACCCCTAAGCAGACCCAACCAGGCGAAAACACCACAGGTAATAAGAACGTCGTGGGCAAGACAGACGAGGGCCAGAAAGGCAAAGATACCGTTGTAGCGAAAGCTGATATAAGCTGCAATCGCCGCAAAGCTTACCAACAGCGAAATCAAGCTGGCACGTAGCAGCCTTGAGCCCAGGGTGGGCCCGATGGTGTTGATCGCCGTGCCCTCGGGCAGCAAGGGGCCAAGGCGAGAAGAGATCTGATCCACAACTGCCCTTCCCTGGTCTGGGCTAAGGGCGGGAAGACGCAGGACAACAGTCTTGCCGGCATCCAGCAACTGCACTCCTGAACTGGAGAGATTGGGGGAACGCTCCTGGCCTTCCTGGGGCAAAGTGATCCCGCCGAGCTGGGCTTGGATTTCAGGCACCGTCAGGGCCGGGCAGGCTCCGGGAGCACAGACCCGCTCCAACTGGATCTGGGTGCCACCGGTGAAATCCAGGCCGGGAAGCAGGGGTGCCGCGATAGTGGGGTTGCGCCAGCAGAGCAACATTCCCAGCAGGCTGAGGGCGCAAGCCAAGGCCGAGCCGACCCAGGCGGCCCGGCGAAAACGGCTGATGCGGAAGCGAGGAACAGGAAGACTCAAGGGAAAAAAGCGACGTCAGATAGCCGAGGGCAGCTGGCTAGCGGGAAGGAAGTTGGTGGGGCGCCGCAAACCTGGATAACTCATCAGCAGCCGCAGCAGGGTGCGGGTGCAGGTGAGGGCGGTGAACAGGCTGAGGGCCAAACCAATGAACAGGGTGACCGCAAAACCCTTGACCAGCCCGGTACCAAGAAAAAACAGGGCCAGGCAACTAATTAAACCCGTAACATGGCCATCGAGAATAGAAGAGAAAGCCAGGGAAAAACCAGTATCGATGGAACGTATCAAGGTATTGCCTGAGCGCAACTCCTCCTTGACACGCTCAAAGATCAATACATTGGCATCCACCGCCATCCCCACGGAAAGAATGAAACCGGCGATACCCGGCAGAGTCAGGGTGACTTGGAGAGCAGAATAGATGGCCAAGTTGAAGAGGGCGTAGAGACTCAGAGTCAACACCGAAACAAGGCCGGGGAGTCGATATACAAGTGCCATAAAGAGGCCCACCAAGCCAAGTCCGGCCGAGCCAGCGAGCAGACTGGTGCGTATATTTTCGGCCCCGAGCGACGGACCCACACTCTTAACTTCGACAATCTTGACAGGTAGTGGCAAGGATCCACCGCGCAACTGCACCTCAAGATCCCGGGCGGCTTCGGCCGTGAAGTTTCCCGAGATACTGGCGGAGCCTCCCGTAATGCCGGCCGTTTTGAATTGGGGTCCGACGGTGGCCTCGCTGATTGAACGGCCATCCAAAACAATTCCCAGAACGCGGCCGGTGCCGGCAATGGACTGGGTGAGGCCGGCAAACTTCTCGCCTCCGGCTCGATCAAATCCCAGGGTCACTTCCCAGGAATTTCCGCTTGACTGTTGCTGCCTGCCGGCACTTGTAAGGTCACGACCGGTGAGCAGAGGAGGGCCGTAAAGGGAAAGGATGCGGCGGTTGACCTCATTGAGTAGTTGGTCGAGTTGGTCGGCTTCGCTGGCGTTGGACGAAACCTTGATGCCAAGAGGCGCCATCGCCTTGGCCAGATCGGCCGCCTTGAGTGGAGATTCTGGCGGCGCCGGAGAATCCGGGGTGGGACGGGTGGCCGCCAGTATTGCCTCGGCTTGACGCTTCAGGGTCAAAAGGCCCTGCATCTGCTTTTCTGTGCCAGGTTTCTGGGCGCGGAATTCAAGCAAAGCGGTGGTTCCCAGCACCTTGGCCGCCCGGCTGGGGTCCTGCTCGCCAGGAAGCTGTAATACCAGCTGATCAGTGCCGACGGTCTGAAGGGTGGATTCAGCCACACCTAGGCCATTGATGCGGCGATCAAGTACATCCTTGACCGCTTCCAGTTGTTCGCGATCAACTTGTTTAATGGCGCCGGCTGGCATCACCTGCAGGGTCAACTGGCTGCCCCCCCGCAAATCGAGACCCAGCCTCAAGCCATTGGTGTAAAGAATGACTGCGGCGCTGATTGCAAGCGCCAAAATGAAGGCAAACCAACCTTGTTGACGTCCCATGGTCAGAGGATTCCGCTGGTAATATTCTTAGCCGCCGTCACAATTTGGTGGGGCTGAATGATAGTCAGATTTTCCAGTTTTCCATTGTAAGGAGTTGGAATGTCCTGGGATGAAAGCCGCACGGGGCGGGCGTCAAGTTCATCGAAACAGTTTTCCGTAATCAAAGCAATAAGCTCAGCTCCAATGCCGCCAGTTTTCATACATTCTTCAACAATAATAACGCGGTGGGTCTTACGTATCGAGGCAGAAATCGTGTCCAAATCAAAAGGCTTTAGACTTATGAGATCAATCAACTCTACATCCACACCTTCTGCCTCCAATTGCTGCACAGCCTTGATGCAATGATGGCGCATCCGAGAATAGGTCAGAATTGTTAAATCCTTTCCACTTCTTACAATTTCAGCCTGGTCCAAAGCACAAATATACTCACCGGCAGGAATTTCTTCAGATAGATTATAAAGTAAAACGTGTTCAAAAAAGACCACTGGGTTATTGTCTCTAATCGCCGCCTTCATCAGCCCCTTAGCATTGGTTGGCGTGCTACAAGCTACAATTTTGATCCCGGGAACCGCATGGAAATAGGCTTCTAAACGCTGGCTATGTTCAGCCCCCAATTGGCGACCCACGCCACCGGGACCCCGCACAACTGTCGGGATTGTATAATTGCCACCACTAGTATAGCGAAGCATTCCCATATTATTAGAGATCTGGTTAAACGCAAGCAGCAGAAATCCCATATTCATGCCTTCCACAATCGGCCGTAAGCCGGTCATTGCAGCACCAACGGCCATGCCCGTAAATGCATTTTCAGCAATGGGTGTATCGAGAACCCTCAACTCGCCATATTTCTGGTGCAGATCCTTGGTGACTTTGTAGGAGCCGCCATAGTGACCAACGTCTTCCCCCATCACACAAACATTGGGATCTCGAGCCATCTCCTCATCGATGGCTTCGCGCAGGGCATTGAACAGCAGGGTTTCGGCCACGATCTGACATCGGCCAAGGGTAAGGCCAACCTATCTCAGACTGCGGCGGCAACCTGCAGTTTCAGGCGGCTGAACCAGGTTTGGCCACCACCAAGGAGCGCACAAACACCACGAGCAGGCCTAACCCGATAAAGGCGAAGCTGAAGGTGGCCAGAAAACACATGCCCACAATCAGGGTCTTCATCGCCGTGGCGATGTTTTGGGCGATCACCGAGCTGTACTGGGGTGGATGGCTGGCGTAATGGGCCAGGACTCGCCGGCTCAGCCCCAGGGCAAGCCAGGCCAGCAAGCCACTGGTGAGGGCACCACTTAGGAAACTAAGCGGTCCTTTACGGGGGCCCTGGGGGTCGGAACCATTGGACGGTGAGAGATCGTCACTCATGGGGCGCTGGAATCAGCCTCCAGGCTGACACCTGTCGCTCTGGTGCGAGTGCACCACCAGGCAAATCCCCCAGCCGCCAGGGGTTCGGCCAAGATCGCGGCAGCCCGTTCAGCCCCAGCCCCATCGGCAAACAGCGCAAACACACTGGGGCCCGAGCCGCTCATTGCCACCGCCAGGGCCCCGGGGCCCTGGCGCAGCAGATCGAGGGCACTGCCAACGCTGCCCACCTCAGGCGCCACAACCGACTGGAGATCGTTGCGCAGGGGGGGCAGCGGTGACTGGTTCTGCAGAGCAGCCAGCAGCGTTCCCTGGCGCAGGGCCTGGCGGCGCTGCTCAAAATCTGCCTCGCAATCCAGATAAAAATCGCCGCGCAACTCCCGGCAGCGGCCGTAAGCCCAGGGCGTGGAAACGCTGGCTTGGGGATGCTTCACCAGCAACACCCCGAGGCACCGGTCCGCCAAAGCGCCTGCGGGCTCCAACCGCTCCCCCCTGCCAAATCCCAATTGCAGCCCCCCGGCCAGGCAGTAGGGCACATCCGAACCCAAGGCGGCCGCCAGATCTATCAAAGCGGCTGGCTCAAGGGCAACGCCCCAGAGCAGCTGGAGTCCCAGCAAGGTGGCAGCCGCATCGCTGGAGCCCCCCGCCAACCCTGCTCCCACCGGAATCCGTTTCTGGAGCCTGATCGCCGCCCCCAGTTCCGGCAACCCCACCCTGGCGCGCAGCCCTTCGGCCGCCCGCAGGATGAGGTTGTCGGGTCCGCTGCTGAGGCTGGGGTCATCACAGGAGAGGCTGAGACAGGCGTCGGCGGTCGGGCGCAAATCGAGACGGTCAACCAGATCAATGGTCTGCAGAACCATCGCCAGCTCGTGGAAGCCGTCGCGGCGCAGCCCCAGCACTTCGAGATGCAGATTGATCTTGGCCGGGGCCAATACGGTCAGCTCAACCATCAGCGGGAGGCGCAAACGCCGCAGGAGGAATGGCCGGATTCAAG
Source organism: Cyanobium sp. (assembly GCA_040399485.1). Classification (GTDB taxonomy): domain Bacteria; phylum Cyanobacteriota; class Cyanobacteriia; order PCC-6307; family Cyanobiaceae; genus Cyanobium. The sequence goes on from JBBASD010000020.1 coordinate 5,730, forward strand.
CCGGCCGCAAGGGCGAGCCAGCGGCTGGGGGAGAGGTCCTGGGGCCGGGCCGCCAAATCGACACCGGCGGCCCCGGCTACGCACTGCAGCTGTTCGGCAGGCAGAAGACCGGCGAGGGTGTTGCGCAGCATCTTGCGCCGCGAAGCGAAACAACGCCGCAGCAGCGGATCGAGTACCCCAGCCCCAGCGGCGGAAAGGCGGGAGCCGGCGGCCAACGGTTCGATCAGCAGCACCTCTGAATCGACCTTCGGGGCTGGCTTGAAACAGCGGGGAGGCACGGGGCAGACCAAACGGCAGTGGCCCAGCAGCTGCATGCGCACACTCAAGGCCGCATAGGCCGACGTTCCCGGTTGGGCCCGGATGCGCTCGCCCACCTCCCGCTGCACCAGTAACACCAGGCGCTCGAAGGGGGGGGTCAGCGGTGCCTCCAGGCTGCCCACCAGCCTTTGCAGCAGGGGGCCAGTGATGTTGTAAGGAATGTTCGCCACCACCTTGGTGCAGGATCTAGGGCCCTGGCGCTCGATCGGTACCCGCAGCGCATCGCCCTCGATTAACTGGAAGCGGGGGTCCGGGCCGAAGCGCTGCTTCAGGCCCGCTACCAGATCCCGATCCAGTTCGATCGCCTCAAGGGCCGCCAGATTGCAAGCCAACAACCGCTCGGTGAGGGCTCCGCGCCCTGGTCCCACCTCCAGCACCCGATCGTGGGGTTGTAGGGCCGCCGCCGCCACAATCTGATCGAGCACAGCGGCATCGATAAGCCAATGCTGGCCGAAGCGGTGCCGGGCACGGTGGCCGCTGAAGGTCATGAACCACCTGCGCACAGACTCCCACATTGCCTGTCCCCCCTGCTGCCATGACCTCCTCCCCCTCCCATGAGACTCCAAGCCGGCTGGAGCTAGAAGCCCCGGGCGGCCCCAGCCCCGCTGCCCCAGGACTCCTGGTCCGGGGCGGCCCGGGGCTCCGTGCTGCGACCCTGGCCCTCGCCCTGGCGGCCCTTGCCCCCTGGCCGCTGGCGGCCAGGGCGGAACCCAGCCGCACGGCCGAATCGATCTGGAGCCAGGAGGACGCCAGCCAACGGGCCCTGCAGCTCGTGCCCACCGGCGCCCGGGTGGACAGCACGTCCTGCCAGGAGATCGGCGTCGGCAGCATGGGGGGGCTGCCCCGCTATCGCTGCACGGTGCGCTTCAGCCCCGCAGGCGCCAACCCCTGAATGGCCCCACTCTGCGGGGGCTGTATTCAGCCAAGCCGGATCCAGCGCACCGGACCCGAGCGGGGGGGCAACGGCACCAGGGCCGCCACCTGCTCGACCGGTCTGTCGGCCCAAACTGGGTGGTCCACCAGCCAGCAATCCCAGGCGCGCTGCAAGCGCAGACGCTTTGGCCAGCGCAGGGCGGCCGTGCCACCCCCATCCCAGTCGTTGGGCCCCCGGCCCTTGACCTCGACCAACAGCAAACGCCCGGGCTTGGCGACCACCAGATCAAGCTCCCCCCAGCGGCAGCGCCAATTGCGCGACACCAGCCGCCAGCCCCTTTCTTGCAAAAGCCTCAGAGCCCGTTGCTCGGCCCAGGCTCCCTGACGTTGGGCCACCGTGCGGGGCACGCTCAGCAATGCGGTTGACGCCAGGGTTCCCTGGCATCGCCAGGATGGCTGGGCAACGGCACCCCAAAGGCGACACACTGGGCCCCAGACGATCGGCGCCCCCATGAGCTTCGATGCCCACAGCCGTGAACAGCTGGCGGCCCTCGGCCGCCAGCTGCCCAAAAAACTGCCCGCCCCTGCCGCGTCAACCCCTAAGGGGGACCCGGCCCCCCAGGGTCGCCATCCCCTGGAACTGGAGCGCAATCCTGAGCAACTCTTTCGTGAACTGATGCAAGCCAGCGCCGATGGCACGGTGCCGCCGCATCTGCTAGATCGATTGCGGCAACTCGAAAGTGGCCCAAAACACAGCGACCTGGCCCAGGCAAACGACTCCCCGGCTAGCAGCCCCTCTGGACCCACGGCCACCGCAGTTACCGCACCGCATCAGCACAAAGCCTCCAGGCACCGTGCGGGCCAGGTACTGCAGGGACCCCGGCGCGTGGAGGGGGCTGATGCCGAGCTCTACACCTCCTTTCAACAACTGCTACTGGAAGACGAGGAGCTGGATTAGGCGCCAGTTCTGGCGCCTCGCAGCCACCCCCCACCACCCAGTACATATGTACTAAAGTGGCATGGACTGCCAGGGACCATGGCCAGCGCGATCGTGCTCATCGATGGCAACAACTTTTATGCCTCCTGCGAAGCGGTGCTCGATCCAGGGGTCATCGGCAGGCCCTTGGTCGTGCTCTCCAACAACGACGGTTGCATCGTCTCGCGGAGCGCCGAAGCCCGCGCCCTGGGCATTCCCATGGGGGCGCCCTACTTCCAGGTGAAACGGCAGCTGCAGCAGCACCAGGTGATCGTGCGCAGCTCCAACTACGGCCTTTATGCAGACATGAGCCAGCGCCTGATGGCCACCCTCGAACCGTGGGTGGAAGAACTGGAGGTTTATTCGATCGATGAGGCCTTCGGGCGACTGCGACGTCCCCCGGCCCAACCGGCAGCAGGGGACCGGCTGGGGACCTCCCGCGCCAGGGAGCCGCAGGGCCACGGCCCAGAGGGCCAGGACCCAGAGGGCCAGGGCCCAGCCGGCCCTGACCTGACGGCCTGGGGACAGGCGCTGCGCCAGCGGGTGCGCCGGGATCTGGGGCTGCCGGTGGCCATCGGCATCGCCCCCACCAAAGTGTTGGCCAAATTGGCCAATCGCATCGCCAAACAGGATCCCCAATACCGCCAGCAGGGGGTGTTCGATCTGGCCGCGGTGGCCGATCCGGACCCCTGGCTGGAAGCGGTGGCCATCGAAGAAGTGTGGGGCATCGGCCGCCAGCTGTCGCGCTGGTGCCGCCTGCGAGGCATTGCCAATGCCCGCCAACTGAGGGACATGCCGCCGGGCGAGCTGCGGCGCCGCTGTGGCGTCGTCGGGCTGCGTCTGCAGCTGGAGTTGCGGGGATCCAGCTGCCTGCCCCTGCTGGAAGCGGCGCCAGCCAAACAGGAAACCTGCGTCAGCCGCAGCTTCAGCACCCCAATCACCACCCGGGCCGAGCTGCGCGAAGCGGTGGCCACCTACCTCAGCCGCGCCGCCGAGAAACTGCGCCGTCAGCAGCAGCTAGCCGGTGCGATAACCGTCTTCGTGCGCAGCAGCCCCTTTGATGGCACTGCTTTTTACAGCAATGCCGCCACCGTGGTGCTGCCCCTGGCCAGCCAAGACACGGCCGTGCTGCTGAAGGCCGCCCTGCCCCTCAGCGACCAGCTATTCCGCCCCCACAAACCCCTGCGCAAGGCCGGCGTGCTCTTGCAGGGTCTGCAACCGCAAAGCCTGCTGCAACACCACCTGCTGGCACCGCTCTCCTGCGAAGAGCAGGCACGACGGGAGGCCCTGCTGGCCGCGGTGGATGGCCTCAACCGGCGCTTCGGCAGCGGCACGCTGCAATGGGCGGCCTGCGGCCTCAGCCCGGCCTGGACGATGCGACGCTCCCGTCTGTCACGGGCGGCAACCACCCGGCTCAGCGATGTGCCGGTGGCGCGGGCCTGAGCGATTCAATGCGCGGATCAACCTGGCAGTCGGATAAAACTTGAGGGGAAAGACCTGGCAAATCAACCAGATAAAGACAAATATTAGATTCAGGCCCCAAAATGACCAGAGCAAATTGTACGAAAAATCAGAACAAAGATTTCGCAGCATGACGTCAAATAAAAGTTAACAGGATTATAAAACATAATCAAATTCTATTTCTCTGAAGTTGCGCCATGAATAACTCATTACTAATAATCAAGCATTTAACATTGTCCAATTTATAGTAATTTGCGTCATACAAAGTCACCTGCCGGGCATCGATGCCGCCGTGGGCTGAAGCCGCCGCCTGCGCCGCCGCTTCAATGCTGCAAAGAGCAGAACCAACCACGGCTAGGGCCTAGCTGAATCAGCCATAGCTGGGAGCGACCAGAGCCGCCGCCATGAATTCTCCCGCTGCTAAGGGGGCTTTTGATTGGGGAAGGGGGCCTGGTGAACCAGGCTCAGGGCTCCGCCAGCAACGAGGCGATTTGGTTGCGGCCATTGCCCTTGGCCAGCTGCAGAGCCTGTTCACTGCGCCGCACCAAATCATAAAAACAGCCATCGGCGGCCGCCAGCACAGTGAGACCGCCACTGATATGTAGCCGCAGCTCCGAATGGCTGAAAACGCCAGGCATGGTGCTGACGGCCTGGCGCAATCCCTCTGCCACCGCCATGGCCCCTTCGGGGCCTTGATCGACCAGCAGCAGGGCAAAAGCGCCGTCATCCAGCCTGCCGGCAAAATCCTGCTCCCGAAGAAACTGGCAGCCCAAATGACAAAGATCGACCAGCACCTGGTCACCGGCCTGGTGGCCCCAACGGTTATTGATCGCCCGAAAATTGTCGACATCAAACAACAGCAGGGCCAGTTGCTTGCCTTCGGTCCGGGCCCGGACCACTTCCCTTTCGCCAATGGCTAAAAACGTGACCCGATTGGGCAGGCCTGTCACCGGGCAGGAGTGGGACAGGCGCCGCAACTCCAGCTCCCGCATCACCAGTTCCGCCAAAAGCTCCAACTGGTGGATCTGGGTAGCTGTGGGCAGATGGGGTTTCTGGTCCAACACACATAGGGTGCCCAGGTTGTGGCCGGCGGGACTGGTGAGCGGGGCTCCGGCATAAAAACGCACATGGGGTTCAGCGCTGACCAGAGGGTTGGTGCTGAAGCGATCGTCGTTCAGGGCATCAGGCACCACCAGCACCCCCTTCGCGGCGATGGCATGGGCGCAGAAAGCCATGGTCCTGGGAGTTTGGCGCACTTTGAGGCCCTTACTGGCCAAAAACCATTGGCGATTCGCCTCCACCAAGGAGATTGCTGCTAAAGGCATCGCAAAGATCGAGCTGGCCAACTCCACCAGGCGCTCGAAATGGGGATCGCTGGGTTGGTCCAACACCCCGTATCTCTCCAAGTCCCGCAGCCGTTGGGCCTCGTCCACGGGCAGGGGATAGTCCGGATAGGCCATCAGTGGACTCCAGTAAGAACACACTAGTCAGGCCCCGCCGCGATCCCTGGCCACCAGGCCCCTAACTGCCCCCACGAGCCGCAAAGGTTTCCTCGTCGCTGCTGCACCGTTGCCGATCGAGAGCAAACAGATGGCGGCGTTCGCGGTAGTAGGCCGCCTGAAACCGCAGGGCCTCCACATTCAGCTGCTGGAAAAGGTCGTCGATGCGGCCCTCCATGTCTTGGCAGAGCAAGGCGGCGGCGGCTGGCTCAGGTGGCGGCGACGGCGGCGAGGCTTCGGCCTGCAGCAACCGGGCGATACAACGCTCCAGGGTCTGCAATTCCTGGCCCCGCCAGGCCTCTAGCAAATGGCGGCAACGATTCTGGGTGACCAGCCGGGAGCGGCTGGCGATGGCCCCGCGGAGCTGCAACCCGGGCTGGCCCAAGGCGAGCGCCTCCACAGCACTGGGTTGCAGCAGGGGAGTCAAACGGGAGAGGAGATCGCTTTGCTCGACCACTAGGCGATCGCCCAGCAGTCGGGGAAGGTCCAGCTCGCCCAGTTCCAAACCCAGGTCTTGACCCCGATCGATCGCCTCCAACCGGCCGGGGGCCAGATGGTCCTCTTCGATCTCAGCGATCGTCGCCCAAAGCAGACGGTGGTCGCGCAACACAAAATCCTGCTGCTCGGCAAGCCGCAGCTGACGACGCACCTCACCTCGATGGTGGGGACAGTGCAGGTAGAGCCGCAGGATGGCCGCTTCGGCCCGTTCCTTCAGACTGATGCTGCCAGGCGCCTCCCAGCGGCTGGAGCGCCCATGCCAGCGCTGGCCCTTGACCTGCTGGCGCAGGTCCTCCTCCAACGAACGCACCAGGTAAGCGCGGCCCTGGCTGAGGCGCTCGGCCACCTGCTGGATATAACGGGTGCGGTGGGTGGCCTGGGGCAACTTGCCCAACAACTCCACCAGGGAAGCCACCGCCTGCTGAAACTCATCAGCGCGGCTGAGATCACGGGGGGCCAGAACTTGCTCAATCTGCCAGTCCAGCCAAAGGGGGGCCCCATCCAGCAGGGCCCGATACTCTCCAGGCCCGTGGCTGCGCAGAAATTCATCGGCATCCTTGCCGGCGGGGAGCTGGAGCACCCGCAGCTCCAGCAATCCCTGCAAAGCCTGTTGTTCCACCTCGCCGATGGCCCGTTGGGCAGCGCGAATACCGGCCCCATCGGCATCGAAATTGAGAATCAAGCGCTTGCTGTCACACAGACGGCCCAACTGGGTGATTTGGTGACTGCTAAGGGCCGTACCCAGGGCGGCAACGCAATTGGCAATGCCGGCGGCATGGAGGGTGATCACATCGAAATAGCCCTCCACCACCACCGCCCGGTCATCGCGACGGATCGCCTCGGCGGCCCGATCCAGGCCAAAGAGATGGCGACCCTTCTCGAAAACTTCAGTTTCCGGTGAATTGAGGTATTTGGGCTCGCCGCCATCGAGACTGCGGCCCCCAAAACCGATGACCCGCCCCTGGCGGTCCCGGATCGGCACCATCACCCGATGGCGGAAACGGTCGTAAAAGCCCCCTCCCCCCTTGCGGGCCACCACTAGGCCGGCATCCAGCAGCAACTCAGGCGCCTGCTGCTCAACCGCCTGCAAATGGACCAACAAGCCATCCCAGCGGTCCGGCGCATAGCCCAGTTGGAAGGCTTCAAGGCTGGCCGGGCTGAGGCCCCGGCTCTCGCTCAGGTAGGCCAGGGCCCCGGCCCCCTCGGGCAATCGCAACTGGGCCTGGAACCAGCCGGCGGCCAGAGCCAGCACCCGGTGCAGCCGATCCCGACGCGAAAGCTGCTGGCGCAACCGCTCCTGTTGCGGTCCTTCCAGGGTTTCCACTGGCAACTGGTATTTGCGGGCCAGTTCCAGCACCACCTCCCCGAAGCTGGTGCGCTGCAATTCCATCAAAAACTTGATGGCGTTACCGCCGGCACCACAGGAGAAGCAGTAATAGAACTGCTTGGCCGGTGACACCGTCATCGATGGTGATCGGTCCTCGTGAAACGGGCAGAGCCCCACGAATTCACGGCCTTTCTTCTTGAGCAGCACGTGCTCGCCGACTACATCAACAATGTCGGCCCGCTCCTTGACGGCCTCGATCGTGCGGGGATGGAGACGGGGCAAGGACAAGGATTGGCAGGCGAGGGCGGACGGAAGCTGAACGCCCCAGATATGGGGCTACTAACCCACCTATTCTGCCGTACAACACCATGGGTGGGTGGCCTCCGCCCCCAAGCCAACCAGCCCCACCAGGATGCGGGTCCGCCCGGGGACCAGGGGCGAGGTGGCGCCATCGCGCCGGGCCGCAAGAATTCAGAAACAAGAAAATAGAAAAAGGATGCAAAAAACAGCCGAGGAGGCCGCTGGCCAGGGGCGACGGGCCGTTCTGGCCCTCCTTGGCAGCGCCTTCATGTTCAGCTTGATGACCCTGGGGGTGAAACATTTGGGGGCACGCTTGCCCGTGGCCGAACTTGTGCTGGCCCGCTCGATCGTGGGCCTCAGCATCAGTTTGGGGATGGCCCGCCTTCTCGGCATCAACCCCTGGGGGCGACGGCGGGGATTGCTGGCCCTGCGGGGTCTGCTGGGCACCATGGCCCTGGGCTGCATCTTCGCGGCGTTGAAGCGCCTCCCCCTGGCGGAAGCCACGGTCTTGCAATTTCTCTATCCCACCCTCACCGCCGCCCTGGCCTGGATCCTGCTGGGAGAATCCCCCAGCCGGCATAGCCTGGGGGCCCTGCTGATCGGCTGGGTCGGGGTCTTGGTGCTGGTGAGGCCAGGTAGTGGGGTGTTTCCCATGGAGGGGGTGCTGCTGGCCCTGGCCGGAGCCATGCTCACCTCCCTGGCCTATGTGAGTGTGCGCGAATTGGCGAACACGGAATCTCCCCTCGTGATCGTCATCTGGTTTCCGATGGTCTCGGGGCTGCTGAGTCTGCCCCTGGTACTGCTGCATCCTGTGGCACCTAGCCAGAACGAGCTGCTCTGGTTATTGGCGATTGGCCTGTTCACCCAGGCCGGGCAAGTGGGCCTCACCGAAGGGCTGGCGCGTCTGCCCGCGGCCCGCGCCACCCCCATCGGCTACGTGCAGGTGGCATTCGCCAGTTTCTGGGGCTGGTGGGTGTTTGGCGAAAAAATGGGACCCACCACCCTCCTGGGAGGGGGGTTGGTGCTGCTGGCGGCGCTGCTGAGTCAAACAGGCGATCCTCAGGCCCGGGGCGCATCGGGCAAGGGCAAGGGATAAGTGAGCCAATCAGCGCCGCCGTCCTGGCGGATCAAGGGGCGGGCCAATCTCCAGGTCTCCTGCCGCTCACCCGCCTGCAGATAGAGGTCGAAGGGACTATCGACCCGAATCGGATCGCCACTCAGCCGCCAATCAAAGCGACCCGTCAGATGCCAACCCTTGGCTGTGCCAATCGAAATCGGCTCCTGGGACTCCAGCCGCACCCGACTCACCTGGGGCAGGCCCATGGGTTCCAATTGGAGCGCCCGGGCCACATCCAGCTGGGTGGTTTGGATCTGCTCGGCCAGGGCTGATAACAGCACGCTGCGAGGAGGTTGGCCCAGGGCATTGCAGCCCGCCAACAACAGCCCCGAGGCCAGCGCCAGCGTGACAAGGGTCCGCCTTAAATAGGGCACAAGGGTCCTGAAGGGCAGCATGGGTGGATTGCAGGGGTCCCCATGATCGGCTGGCTGCGGGGTCAAGTAGCCGAACCTTGGCGGGCGGGCCACCGCTGTGGACTGCTGCTGATCTGTGGGGGCATTGGCTATGAGGTGCAGCTGACCCTGCGGCAGTGGGCTCGGTTGCCCACCGCCGGTGGCGATCTGACCCTGCACACCCACCACAGTGTCCGCGAGGATGGCTGGACCCTCTTCGGGTTCGGCGATCGTCAGGAGCGTGATCTCTTCCGGGATCTGGTGGCCGTGAGTGGGGTTGGTCCCCAGATGGCCCTGGCCCTGCTCGGGGCCATGGAGGTCGACGAACTGGTGCGGGCCATCGCGGCAGCGGACCTGCGGCGACTCAGCCAGGCGCCGGGGGTGGGCAAGCGCACGGCAGAGAGGCTGGCGGTCGAACTGCGCAGCAAAGTTCAAGCGCGGTATCCCCAGCTGCTGGCGGACGACCCGGGCCTGGGGGCCGATTGGGCGGAAGACAGTCAGGCAGAAACCTTGTCCATTGGCTGCCGCGCCGAGGTGGAACTCACCCTTGGGGCCCTTGGCTATGAGCCCTTGGAAATCCAACGAGCCTGGCGAACCGTCGCCGGCGAAGGCCAGGCTGGCCTGACAACTAGCGACGACTGGCTGCGCGAATGCCTGCGTTGGTTGTCCCGGTCCTTGGCCTGAAGTCCGGTACCCCAAGCCCACTGGCAGGTAAGATCGATGATTCGATCAATAGGGGCTACGTAAAGTCCATGCCGCTGACCACCACCCGCAAACAAGAACTCATCAACACCCATCAGACTCACGGCACCGACACCGGGTCAGTGGAAGTGCAGGTGGCGATGTTGAGCGACCGCATCAATCAACTTAGCGGCCACCTTCAAAAAAACATTCACGACTTCTCCTCCCGTCAAGGGCTGCTGAAGATGATTGGTCGCCGCAAGCGGCTGCTCTCCTACCTGCGCCAACAGAACGATCAACGCTATGCGGCGCTGGTCGAAAAACTCGGCATCCGCGGCTGAGGCGGGCCATGGCCCGCGCGCCCAAACCCTCCGCCTTCAGCTCAAAGACGGCTAAAGGCAAAACTGGCCCCAAATCGCCTCGGCCATCCCAGATTCCCGAGGCTGTTTCTCGGCGAATGGCGCGACGCATCGGCCTTGCTACTGGACTGCCCACTCTGTTGGGCATGCTGGTGTTTGTCGGCAGTTATTTCTTGGTCAGCCGCCGCCTGATTGATATCCCACCAGTTGTGACACTGGGATTGTCGGGAGGTTTTTTTCTTCTTGGCTTAGTTGGGCTGAGTTATGGCGTGCTCTCAGCAAGTTGGGAAGACGCACCTGGCAGCACGCTGGGCATTGAGCAGATTGGCCTGAATATCAACCGGCTCAAGGCCTCCCTCAAAGCTGGGAGAACTGGCAATGGCTAAGGCCAAATCATGTTATATATTTGGCTCCAATAACCTGGGCCAGGACCTGATGGGGTCCTAAACCCGTCAAACTCAAAAATCGCGGTCGGTAAGAATTTCACAGCCATCACTGCTGACGACGATGGTGTGCTCCCACTGGGCCGAAAGCCCACCATCCACGGTGACGACCGTCCAGCGATCCCGCAAGGTACGACAAGCTTTGCTACCAGCATTGAGAATCGGTTCCACCGCCAGGGTCATGCCCGGCCGCAGCGTCATGTTGGGCAAATCCCTGGTGCGGTAGTTGAACACCGAAGGCTCTTCATGCAGGTTGCGGCCGACACCGTGACCCGTGTAGTCCTCCACGACCGCATAGCCGTGGGCTTCAACGTGGTCCTGCACCGCACCTGCCAGATCCAGGAGGCTGCTGCCCGCTTTCACGGTGGCAAGCCCCTTCATCAATGACTCCTGGGCAACTCGGCAGAGCCTTTGGCCCTCGACACTCAAACCCTCACCGACAGCGATGGTGATGCAACTATCGCCGTGATACCCCTCGAAACAAGCACCCGTATCAACCTTGAGCAAATCACCGGCTTGGATCACCCGCTTGGCACTGGGAATGCCATGCACCACCTCATTGTTGATGGAGGCGCAGATGCTGGCCGGAAAACCGTGGTAGCCCTTGAAGCTGGGCACTGCCCCCATGGCCCTGATCCTCTGTTCGGCATGGCGATCCAGGTCGGCCGTCGTCATGCCAGGGGCAACCAATTCACTGATTTCCCGGAGCACTGTGGCCACGATGCGACTGGCCCGGCGCATCACCTCAATCTCTCGGGCTGATTTGACCTCCACACCCCGACGGCTCTTCTGAATCCGGGGGCCGGCCTGGGTGATCTGGGCCGCGTCCGCCGTGGCTCGACCAGCGGTGGTGCTGGCCAGCAGATCGGCAAACAGATTCATGGGGTCCGATTCGAAGGAGCTGGGGAAGAAGGGCCGAGGGGGACAGGTCCGCAAGGGCCCTCCAGAATTCTCACCACTGCCAAGCTATCAAGGGTGTCATCGCTGCTGCGTCTTGGCCCCCTCCCATCCCTTTCCTGATGCCGATGCCGATGCGGCAGCCCCATCCCCGTCCCAGCGGCCCCACCAGCCCAGGGGGCCATCACTGGGCCTGCGGCTGCGTCAAGCCCACGCCAATCTGGCGCCCCTGGTGCTAGCGCCTTTGCTGATCACCGCTGGTACCGGGGTGGCCTATCGGTTGTTGCGGGACTGGGGGGGCTGGGGACGGGATCAGGCCCATGGCCTGATGGTGGTGCACGAGGGGGAGTGGTTGAAACCCTGGTTGGGTTCTGGGGCCGAGACGTTTTATGTGCTTCTTAATGGACTCGGACTGCTCTGGATGCTGGGCAGCGGTGCTTGGCTCGCCTGGGATCGTTGGCGCCGCAGCGCGCCAGCGGGGGGATCTGGTAAGGGGGGCGCCTGAGCCGTTACAATTTCGGTTTGGCCTTACGCCTTCGAATTGGATGGCTGCGGACGGAACCGAAACCACGATGGACCCTGTGAACGACACCGAAACCAATTTGGAATCCACGGCCAATGCGGCCGAGGAAAGCAACGTTGCCGTTGCAACGGCTGAGGCCAGTCCAGCAAAGGTGACCGTGACCACCGGCAAGCTCGGAGCCCGTGAGCTGATCGCCGCCTTCGAAGCCGCTCAGCTGAAAAGCGATCTGCCTGAAATTTATGTTGGCGACACCGTCAAGGTTGGTGTGCGTATTCGCGAAGGCAGCAAAGAAAGAATCCAGCCCTACGAGGGGGTGGTGATTGCCAAACGCCATGGCGGCCTGAACGAAACCATCACCGTGCGCCGTATTTTTCAGGGAGTTGGTGTCGAGAGGGTTTTCATGCTGCATAGCCCCCAGGTGGCCAACATCAAGGTTGAGCGACGCGGTAAAGTGCGTAGGGCGAAGCTCTTCTATCTGCGTGACCGAGTGGGTAAAGCCACTCGCGTAAAGCAGCGCTTCGATCGGTGATTCTGTTTACTGGATTTTTCCAGAAAACTCACTGATTTCCGTTGTCCCTAGGGCCATCGCCTTGCGCCGTTAGTTCAGTTGGTAGAACGCAGGTCTCCAAAACCTGATGTCGGGGGTTCAAGTCCTCCACGGCGCGTTCGATGGCCCGTTATTCAGTCTTGTGCTTCCGAAAATGGAGTTGGATCTACAGCCCGGCGATGTCGTAAAAGTGCTTGAATCCGCCGCTCTTGGCTGGGTTCGAGCCCGCGTCATTCGGGTCAAATCCGGTGGCCGTGTGGTGGTTCAGAGCGATCAAGGTCGTGAATTCACGGCCCGGGGTAACCAGGTCCGCCTGATTGAACCCGCCGGTTTTCGACCCTGATTCCCTATGGATCTGCCCCTAATCCGAACCCATATCCCCAGGCAACATGCTGGAGTATGTCTTCGGTTTGGCAAATTCATTCAACCTGCCTCCCTCCCCACTGCAATCTGATGGCAATCCATCCCAAGGCGTTGACGGACGGACCGCTGGCCATGGATACTTAGGTAGTTGGTCTTCGGGCCGACCAGGCTGATCCCGAAAATTACCTCTGGGGTTTTCGGGATCAGCCAAATTTGGGACTGTAGTTCAATCGGTTAGAGCACCGCCCTGTCACGGCGGAAGTTGCGGGTTCGAGCCCCGTCAGTCCCGTGCTCAAACAATCAACAATAACGGAGCTAAGCAGCGTGGTCGAACCTGGTCTAGTGCGGGTCCGGCTGGCCCCTAGCCCGACCGGCACTCTGCATATCGGCACGGCCCGCACGGCGGTGTTCAACTGGCTGTTTGCCCGCCACCACGGCGGTCAGTTTTTGTTGCGTATCGAGGACACCGACCGGGAACGGTCGCGTCCTGAATACACAGCCAACATCCTTGCTGGGCTGCAATGGCTCGGCTTGGATTGGGACAACGAACCCGTTATCCAAAGTGCTCGCATCGAGGAGCACCGGGCCACCATTCGCCAACTCCTGGACCAGGGCCTGGCCTATCGGTGTTACGCCAGCGAAGATGAGTTGGCAGCGATGCGCGAGCATCAACAAGCCAACCACCAGGCCCCCCGCTACGACAACCGCCACCGCCAGCTCTCAAGCGAGCAGGAACAGGCCTTCATCGCCGCAGGGCGCGAAGCGGTCATCCGCTTTCGCATCGATGACAACGCCACCATCACCTGGAACGACCTGATCAGGGGCCCCATGCAATGGGCTGGATCGGACCTGGGGGGGGACATGGTGATCGCTCGCCGTGCCCCAGCCGACCAGATCGGCGAACCCCTCTACAACCTTGTGGTGGTTGTGGATGACGCCTTCATGGCGATCAGCCATGTGATCCGCGGTGAGGATCACATCGCCAATACGGCAAAGCAGCTGCTGTTATACGAGGCGCTAGGCGTGACCGCCCCCGAGTTCGCCCACACGCCCTTGATCCTTAACCAGGAAGGCAAAAAACTGTCCAAACGGGACGGAGTTACCTCCATCAGCGACTTCCAGGAGTTGGGTTATACCCAAGCCGCCCTTGTCAACTACATGACCCTGCTGGGCTGGTCGCCCCCTGAGGGCATGGGCGAACGTTTCAGCCTGGAAGAAGCGGCCAGGGTCTTCGACTTTGATCGCGTCAACAAAGCCGGGGCCCGCTTCGACTGGGACAAGCTCAACTGGCTCAACGGCCAAGTGCTGCATGAGCTTGCCCCCTCTGAATTGCGCCAACAGCTCCTGCCCCTCTGGCGGGCCAAGGGTTGGGCCAGCGATGGCCCAACGGCTGATTCTGATTGGCAAAAAGATCTGTGCACCTTGCTCGGTCCGTCCCTGACCCGGCTGGTCGATGGCGTGGAGCAAGCCACGGCCTTCTTTCTCACCCCCAGCCCCGACGAGCAGGCCCAGGCCCAGCTGTGCCAACCGGGGGCGGTAGCCGGCCTGGCGGCCGTGTTGGAACGCTTACCCGCAGGCGAACTGAGCGCTCCAGGGGCCCAGCAGATCCTGGCTGAGGCCACCACGGCCGCAGGGATCAAGAAAGGCCTGTTGATGAAAAGTCTGCGGGCGGCCCTGTTGGGCAGTCTTCAGGGCCCGGACTTGGCGGGAAGCTGGTTGCTCTTGCATCACAGCGGCGCCGACCGGCCCAGGCTGGAGCAGGCCCTGGCCACTGCCCCCAGCTCCTGATCGTCGTGAACCGAGCTGCAGCTCCCTATCTGACCATGAAGGAGCGGCGACCCTGGGTGTCAGTCTTCCTGGGCTGCAAAAATCGGTTCAATGCGCAGGCCGATGATGCTGCCAGCCCGCAGCAACAGGTATTCGCCCTCGAGCTGACTGATCGGCACGTTCACGAAGGCCTCCGGAGTCGAGGCAGCATTGAGCACGCCCGCATACCAGTTCTGGAAGGACTCCAGGCTCTCGAAATGGACGCTCTCGCGGTGTCCGCCGCTCAGAATCAGATGGATCGCATAGCGACTGGGTTGACGGGGCATCGTCGGACCTGAAGCTCACGGACCCCCACAGAATGGCGCATCACAACCAAGACCCATCTTTGCCATCACCCCCCCAGGCGCTCTGGCAGGCTGAGTCTTACGGAAATCCCTGCGGACCAGGCAAACACCCATGGCGGTAGGAGGGGGCGGACCCACAGCAACCCACGAGGAAGACAAACCCCTGCTGCTGCTAGTGGACGGCCATTCCCTGGCTTTTCGCAGTTTCTATGCCTTTGCCAAGGGCGGCGAAGGGGGACTCAGCACCAAAGAAGGTGTGCCCACGAGCGTTACCTATGGCTTTCTCAAGACCCTGCTTGACAATGTCAAGGGATTGAACGCAAAGGGGGTGGTACTAGCCTTCGACACGGCCACACCCACCTTTCGCCACGAAGCGGACCCTAATTACAAGGCCCATCGGGAAACAGCCCCAGAGCACTTTTTCTCCGACCTGGCCAACCTGCAAGAGATTCTTCAGGAGGATCTGGATCTCTCCCTCTGCCTTGCTCCCGGATACGAAGCCGACGATGTGCTGGGCACCCTGGCCCTGCGGGGGGCCTCGGAAGGCTGGCGGGTCCGCATTCTTTCGGGCGACCGGGACCTGTTTCAGCTGGTCGATGACGACCGCGATATCGCTGTTCTCTACATGGGAGGCGGGCCGTACGCAAAGAACAGCGGTCCCATTGAGATGCGTCGTGAGGGAGTCATCGCCAAGCTCGGCGTGCCCCCCGAAGATGTGATCGACCTCAAAGCCCTCACCGGCGACCCTTCCGACAACATTCCCGGAGTCAAGGGAGTGGGCCCCAAAACCGCAATCAACCTGCTGCAGGCCCACGGCAACTTGGAGGGAATCTTCGCAGACCTAAGCCAACAGAAAGGGGCCCTGCGCACCAAGCTGGAAACCGGCAGGGAAAGTGCCTTCCATTCGCGGATGCTGGCCCGCATCATGCTGGATGTTCCCCTGGCCGATCCGCCACGCCTTCATCTAGGCGAGGTCAAACCGGAAGCGCTGGCGAACAGCCTGGAAAAGCTCGAATTGTTAAGCCTGCGCAAACAGGTGGACACCTTCGTTCGGCTTTTTTCCGCCCACCCAACCCACCGGCCCAGCAGCCAAGCTCCTGACAGATCAGGGCCCGCCGCCGCCCCGACCCCAAGCCAGGCTGCGGGCGCTCGATCGCCAGAGGATGGCGAAGCCAGCCATACCCGTATCGAGACCAGTGTCGGGCCCAGCGTCGAGCCCATGCCAGGGAGCATCCCCAACTTGGCTCCTGTGCTGATTCAAAGCCCCCAAGCCCTGGCAACCTTGCTAGAGCTCCTGTGGCAGCAGAGCGATTCGATGGCTCCCGTGGCCCTGGACACGGAGACCACCTCCTTGAACCCCTTCCGAGCCGAGCTGGTGGGTGTGGGCCTGGCCTGGGGATCGGGCGCCGCCGAGCAGGCCTACATCCCCATCTCCCACCAGGGAGCCTTGGCAAGCGATCTGCTCAGCGGCACCGTCCCGCCTGATCGCCAGTTGCCCCTCGATCAGGTGCTCGGGGCCCTGGCCCCTTGGCTGGCCAGCAAGGACCACCCCAAGACGCTGCAGAACGCCAAATACGATCGCCTGATCTTGATGCGCCACGGCCTGATCTTGGAGGGGGTCGTGATGGACACCCTGCTGGCGGACTACCTGCGCGACGCGGGAGACAAGCATGGCCTTGAGGCCTTGGCCCAACGCAACTTCCATTTCACCCCTACAAGTTACAGCGACCTGGTGCCCAAGGGAGCCAACTTCGCCTCGGTGCCCTTGGAACAGGCCGCCGAATACTGCGGCATGGATGTGCACCTCACCTGGCGACTGACCCCCCTGCTGCGCCAGCAACTGGCGGACCTGGGGCCGGCCCTTCTTCCCCTGCTCGAGCAGGTGGAACTACCGCTGGAAGCGGTGCTGGCCGCGATGGAGGCCACAGGCATCCGCATAGATATCCCCTACCTGCAGCAGCTGGGCCAGGAACTGGGCAAGAGCCTGAGCCAGCTCGAACACGACGCGCATGCAGCGGCCGGAGGGGAGTTCAACCTGGCTTCCCCGAAACAACTGGGAGAGTTGCTCTTCGAGACCCTCAAACTGGATCGCAAGAAATCCCGCAAAACCAAAACTGGTTGGAGCACCGATGCAGTGGTGCTCGAAAAACTCGAAGCCGACCATCCCGTTGTGCCTTTGCTGCTGGAGCACCGCACCCTCAGCAAACTGCGCAGCACCTACATCGAAGCCTTGCCGCTTCTGGTGGAGGCAGAAACTGGCAGGGTGCATACGGACTTCAACCAGGCCGTCACGGCCACAGGCCGGCTCTCCAGCAGCAACCCAAACCTCCAGAACATTCCCATCCGTACAGAGTTTAGTCGGCGGATCCGGAAGGCCTTTCTGCCCCAGGAAGGCTGGCAACTGATCAGCGCCGACTATTCCCAGATCGAGCTGCGCATCCTCACCCACCTCTCCGGGGAACAAGTGCTGATCGAGGCATTCAACCAAGGGGATGATGTCCATGCCCTCACCGCCCGTCTCCTGCTTGAAAAAGAAGAGGTCAGCGCCGACGAACGCCGGCTCGGCAAGACAATCAACTTTGGTGTGATCTATGGCATGGGGGCCCAGCGTTTCGCCCGAGAAACAGGCGTGGGCCAGGCCCAGGCCAAGGAGTTCCTGAGCCGTTACCGGCAGCGTTACGCCCGCGTATTCGCCTATCTGGAAATGCAGGAGCGCCTGGCCTTGAGCCAGGGCTATGTGGAGACGATCCTGGGGCGCCGCCGCCCCTTCCACTTCAACCCAGCAGGCCTGGGACGCTGGCGGGGTCGGGATCCGCTCACAATCGAGCTGGAGGTGGCCCGAAGGGCCGGGATGGAGGGCCAGCAGCTACGGGCCGCCGCCAATGCCCC
>JBBASD010000021.1:0-6026 GCA_040399485.1 Cyanobium sp.
CAGCGATCCAGCGGCCGCTGATCAAACGCCGTGTATTTCTCCATGCACTCCACGTCGTAGCCCGCCCTCTCCAGCGCGGTCTTGAGCGCGGCGCGGTGGCCCTCCAGGTCGGTGAAGGTGGAGGAGACGTAGACCGTTGGCTGTCCCTTGGAGTTGGGCACCGCAGGCAGCTTGAAGGGTGTAACTTGCCTCATCACTCTGCCGCAGGGATAGGACCCGCGCCGCGCCGCCTCAAGCTGCAGGACTCGCCCAGCCCATTCCTGGCACCAGGCATTGAATTAGTCAGGTATGGATGGATCTGATTACTTGCGGCAGCAGCTTGTTCAGAAGCCCGCGCCTTCCGCCAGCCTCGGGGCCGCTGCGAGCCGTTCAAGGATGAGCCGCTGGTGCCTCCCAGCGACAGCTGGGCTGGGCATAACGCCTAGGGAACATTGCTTGGTGGGCCTGGCCTGGCGCCCGGTACCTTGTGGGCAGTCCTCAACCCCGCGTTGAACACCGACCGCTGGTTCTACGGGGTGTTCCAGTCGGCGCCGGACCTGATCCGTTGGCTGGTGGCATCGCCCACCGGCGCAATGCCCAGCGGCGCGGTTCCCACTGAGCTGGATCGCCAGTACCGCTTCTCGGCGCCGGAACTCAAGGCGGGCAGCCATCGCCTCGATGGCGTGCTCTGGCCCCTGGGAAGCGAGACCGGCTCAGAAGAGCTGCCGGTGGTGCTGCTGGAAGTCCAGATGCGCGCCGACATCGGCTTCCACCACCGCCTGGCGGCCCAGACCTACCGCTTCCTGCAGCTCCACCACCGCATCGAGCACTGGCGAGTGGTGGTGATCACGCCGCACCGGCGGCTGCAGCTGGGTCCGGTGATGCCCCTGCGAGGTTTTCTGGAGCAGGTGCACTGGATCAGCCTGGAAGAGCTAGGCCAAAAGGAAAACCTTGATGCAGCAGTGGATCTGCTCACCCTGCCGGTGCGTTCCGAGCAGGAGCTGGCGGAGCTCTGCAGGCGGATCCTGGCGAGCCGCCGGGATCTGGAGACTGTGGTTTTCTCTATGCTGTTTGAAAGGTTTCCATAGCTGAGCAAAGAGGAGATTCTGATGATCGCCGGGTTGCCGCTGCAGGAATTGCGCCACACCCGCGCGGTGCAGGAGATCCTGGAGGAGGGAAGGCAAGAAGGCCGCCAGGAAGGCCGCGAGGAGGGACTGGAAGCTGGTCGGCAGCAGGAAGCCGCTGGCTTGGCCATCCGGCTCCTCATCCGTCGCCTCGGCAGCATCGACGCTGGCAGTCGTGAACGGCTAATTGATTTGCCCCTGCAGCAGTTGCAGCAGCTGGCGGAAGACCTGCTCGATTTCACAGAGCCAGGCGACCTGCAAGCCTGGTTCGACGACCACCCGGCTGGCTGAGCCAGGCTGGCGACCCCCTGAGTGGTGAAAGTCCCTCGGCACCGCAGCCAGCAGTTGCCCAGGCGCCTGCGAGCAAGAGTGGCTGCGGGGCAGGAGTCGACGGATCAGTTCAAGCCCACAGACCAGGAGGAGCCAATGGCGGCACATTGCAGTTCCCGCAGTGATCACCCCATCCAGTTAAGGCAACTAAACCCCTCTGGACATGCTTCCATTTGCCTGACCCATGCCCGGCCGCCCAGGACCAAAGCAATTCAGGTTTACGAATCGCCCATCGACGATTGGGCTATCAGCGTCAGCAAGAACTGGAGTCGGGCTCGATTGGTGGGATTGGGGTCGAGTTGGACTCGGCCGGAAAGCAATGCTGCTTGATCAAGGCGCTCAAGGCATCGTCCCTGGCGTTGAGCTTCGCGAGCCTGGCGTTCTCGCGCCATGGCCTCCGGCCGACTTCGTCTACAGCTGCTCGATCTCGCTCAACTTCAAGTTCAATCGCCGCTCGTAATCGGGATCGCGACGCCAGTTCAGCGTCGCGCCCAAGTGGCGCGCCGTATTGCACGCACCCAGTAAAAATTGTCGCCACCGAGGTAGCGATGCAAGGGATGCCCCACTGCTGCTGGAGGCTGATGCTCTGGCCGGCGAGGGTGATGTGGTCATAAGAGGAGAACAGGGCGATCAGGCCGAGGACAAAGCCGCCAATAGCTTGGTTGATGCCGAGGCGGTCGAGGCTGAGGCACCAGAGGCGCTGGTATTGGGGTGATTCTGGCCGAGCTGACGGGTTTGATGCGTCAGGCACGACCGAATCAATCGCACCAGTCTCAGGGGGATCGGGGTTGGCAGGCACAGGATCCGGTGGACGGAGGTGGGTGTTCCCAACAGATCAGTGCCACCTGTTCTCCCTTCTGTATCAGCGCCGCGACCTTAAGCGCACCAAGCCGAGCTGGCTTGCCAGCAACTATCCACAAGGGGGCTGGAGATGGCATCAGAGCCCTTGAAGCAGCAGCGCCTAGGCGCGGGAGAGGCCACCTGGGGTACGCGAGAGCGGGAATCTCTCCCCAAATCTCTCCCCTCTCCCTTTGCCAATCCCTGAAAAGTCAATCGGGGCGACAGGATTCGAACCTGCGACCTAGTGCTCCCAAAGCACCCGCGCTACCAAGCTGCGCCACGCCCCGACTTTTGGAGTGTAGCCGGTGGGGGGTGTGGCATCGCAGGTCTGGGCCCAAGAATGGTGGGATGGGCCCAAGATCGGTGCGATGCGGCCTGAGCGCTGAGGCTTGGCCCCACAGCAGCTGGAATTGCCGCAGCGCAGTAGCCATGGCTCAACCGATGGCTACTGGCTAGGAGCTTATCCAGCAACCCATTGTCGGGGTCAACCTCACAGCCCAGGGCAGGCTTGCCGTTCTTCCCTATCGCCGTTCTTCAGAGATCGTCTTCGACGTTGGCCTGGATGGTGCAGTCGCTGGTGGGGTAGCTGACGCAGAGCAGGGCGAAACCGTCCTTGATCTGGTCGTCATCGAGAAAACTTTGATCGGATTGATCGACCGAACCCGTCAGGATTTTGCCGGCGCAGGTGCTGCAGGCGCCGGCCCGACAGGAATAGGGCAGGTCGATGCCCTGTTCTTCGGCGGCATCGAGGATGTAAGTCTCGGCATCGCAGGGGAAGGTGGCGCCACCTTCGATCTTGATGGTGTAGGAGGCCATGACCAGGTCATTTGGGCAGCTCCAGGCTATGGGCAAAGTCCTGCCTGGTCAGTGATTGTCATCACCAGCCCACCAGCCTTCATGGCCGTTCGGCTTGGCCCCAGGCGGTGGCATGTTCAATGGACACCAGGGCCGGGGCAAACAGAAACACCGTTTCCCCCAGCCGCTCGGATTGGCCATCGATGGCAAAAACACCACCGGAGACAAAATCAATCACCCGCTGGGCCTCCACTGGATCCATCGATCCCAGGTGCAACACCACGGTCTTGAGTTCCTGCACCGCCTGCAGCGCCAGCGTCGCATCCTCAAAGCGGGCGGGGGTCATCACCAACACCTCGGGCAACCGCAAACCGAACGGGGTCTCCATGGACGGGCTGGCAAGGGTCTTTGCGAACGGGCGTCCTGGCGACATCCGGCGGCGGGAGTCAACCGTAGGCGAGATTTCTGCAGGGGCCAAAGTCCTCTTCTTGACCACTCTCTTCCCTATGTCTGCCTGTGGTTGACCCCTTCCTGGCACCCGGCTCCCCCAGCTCCATCCAGCAGAGCGGTCTGGCCCTGCGTCACTGGCCCCAATGGCTGCAACAGCAGACCAATCCGGCACTGCAACCGCAGCGGCTGCTGGCCCACCTGCGTCAGGAAATCCCCTGGCAGCAACCCAGCATCCGCGTCTACGGCCGCATCCACCCCATCCCGCGCCAGAGCTGCTGGATCGCTGACGCCGGCTGCCAATACCGCTATAGCGGCTTGCTGCAGACACCAGAACCCTGGAGCGCACCGCTACTGGCCCTCAGGCAACTGCTGGACTCATCCCTGGCCTGTGGCTTCAACAGCCTGTTGCTAAATCGCTATCGAGATGGCCTCGATCGCATGGGCTGGCATGCCGATGATGAACCGGAGCTGGCGGCCGATCACCCCATCGCCTCCCTCAGCCTGGGGGTGAGCCGCAGCCTGCGTTTTCGGCCCAAACCTGCCCCCGCCGGCCCCGGCGATTGCTCCCCCTTCTGCCTGGAATTGGCCGACGGCGACCTGTTGGTCATGGATGCCCCCACCCAAAAGCATTGGCTCCATGCCCTACCCGAACGTCGCCGGGTGTTGGGCGAACGCATCAACCTCACCTTTCGGCGGATCGAGACGGCTTAGGCCGATCCGCCTGCCCCATGGGGACCCGGGATCAGGCGAGGACGGCGATGGCGTCGATCTCGACGCGGGCGCCCTTGGGTAAGGCCGCCACCTGGACACAGGCCCTTGCCGGTGATACCCCCGCCCCGAAAACCTCGGCGTAAAGGCCGTTGACCGTGGCGAAATCGGCCAGATCCGCCAGAAACACCGTGGTGCGCACCACCTGGCTGGGCCGGGCCCCGGCGGCGTCCAACACCGCCAGCAGATTCGCCAGCACCTGGCGGGTCTCGAGGGCCACATCGCCTGCCCCGACCAGGCTGCCGCTGGTCGGATCCAGGGCGATCTGGCCGGAGCAGAACAGCAGATTGCCGGCCCTGACGGCCTGGTTGTATGGCCCGACCGGAGCCGGGGCCTGGGCGGTTTCAATGGCCTCCAAGGGGGAGAGAGGAAGGGAACCCATGGCGGGAGTTGGCATGGCGGAGGCTATGGGGCGAGCTTATGGCGCCCGGCCCACCAAGAGCTCAGCTCTTCCAGTGATTGCGGCTAGCGCGCAAGTCGGCCAGTTCGGCCACCGAACCGCTGCGCACAAACAGGTTTGTGGCACGCTCCAGCCCAATGGAGCTGGGCACGGTGGGCCGGCCGGCCGCCCGCTGCTGCGCCACCGCCGCCAGCCGCTCGACGATCGGCCGGTCCTCGGGACGGCGGCTGAGGGCCCAGCGCAGGTTGGTTTCGGTGTATTCGTGGGCGCACCACACCCGGGTGTCGGCGGGCAGGGCCGCCAGCCGCTGCAGCGAAGCGTGCATCTGGGCGGGCGTGCCCTCGAACAGCCGGCCGCAGCCGCCGCCAAACAAGGTGTCGCCACAGAACAACTCAGGGTTGCAGCCGGAGCCGCCGGGCAGGTAGTAGGCCAGATGGGCCCTGGTGTGGCCCGGCACCGCCAGCACCTCCACGGTGCGCCCCAACAGCGTGAATCGGTCGCCATCGCCCACAGAATCGCTCTGGAAGGGAATGCGTTGCAGATCGGCGGCGGCGGCATAGACCCGGGCGTCGGGCCAGCAGCGCAGCAGCTCAACCGTGCCACCGATGTGGTCGCTGTGGTGGTGGGTCTGGAGCACGGCCACCAGCTCCAGCTGCCGGGCATCCAGCCAGGCGGCCACCGGCGCCGCCACGGCGGGGTCGACCACGACCGCCTGGTGATCGTCGTGCAGCACCATTACATAGTTGTCGCTCAGCACGGGCAGCAGGGCCACAGCACTGGCGGGATGCGACCCGGGAAGAGACATCGTTAAAGTCCATGGGCGGCACTCCCATGATGACCGCTCCGCGGGAGCCCCCCATGATCACCGTCGCCCTGGCCAAAGGCGCCCTGCTTAAGGATTCAGTGCGTCGCTTCGCCAAGGCGGGCCTCGATTTCTCAACCCTGCTTGACCCGGACAACCGCCTGTTGATGGTGCCCAGTGCCTGCGGCAGCGCCCGGGCCCTGTTGGTGCGCAATGCCGATGTGCCCGTCTATGTGGCCTACGGCCAGGCCCAGTTGGGGGTGGTTGGGTACGACGTACTGCGCGAACACCAGCAGCCGGTGGCCCAGTTGCTGGACCTGGGCTTCGGCGGCTGTCGCATGGCCGTGGCGGTGAAGGCCAGCAGTGGCTATCGCCGCGCCCTCGACCTGCCGGCCCATTGCCGCGTCGCCAGCAAATTCACCCGCTGCGCCGAGGCCTTTTTCAGCTCCCTGGATTTGCCCGTTGACCTGATTCACCTCACCGGTTCGGTCGAATTAGGCCCCCTGACCGGGGTATCAGAGGCGATTGTCGATCTGGT
>JBBASD010000021.1:6126-19648 GCA_040399485.1 Cyanobium sp.
GTTCGGTCGAATTAGGCCCCCTGACCGGGGTATCAGAGGCGATTGTCGATCTGGTAGCCACCGGTCGCACCCTGCAGGACAACGGCCTGGTGGCGATCGAAGACCTGTTTCACAGCACCGCCCGGCTGATCGGCCACCCACTAGCCCTGCGCCTGGATGACGGGCAGCTGCAATCCCTGGTCGAAAATCTCAAGGCGGTGGGCCCCATGCCAACCCCACAGGCCACCAGCCCCGTTGGCGCCCTTGCCGCCGGGGTGCTGGCCGCCGGGGTGCTGGCCGCTGGGGCCTCCGCTTGATGGCCTCCCTAGACCTGCAGCGCCTCAAACGCCTGGGGCCCTACCTGGCCCAAGATCGCCGCCGGCTGCTGTTGGCCCTGGTCCTGTTGGTGCCCCTGGCCTTTGCCGGCGCCATTCAGCCCCTGCTGGTGGGCCAGGCCATCAGCGTCCTGCGCGGCGAACCGGTGCTGCCCTGGCTGCGGGGCCTGGCGGTGCCCGAGGCCCTGCGGCTGCTGGTGGGCCTTTTATTGCTGGCGGTGATGGTGCGATTGGGCCTGCAGGGCACCCAGCTATACAACGTTCAGGTGGTGGGCCAGCGGCTCACCGCCCGCATCCGCGACGACCTGTTCCGCCATGCCCTGGCCCTGTCGCTGCGGTTTCACGACCGCACCACAGTGGGGCGTCTCCTGACCCGACTCACCAGCGATGTCGACGCCCTGGCGGAGGTCTTCGGCAGCGGCGCCGTAGGGGTGCTGGCCGATCTGGTCAGCCTTGTGGTGGTGGGCGTCACGATGATCTCGATCGAGTGGCGGCTGGGCCTGCTGCTGATGGCCAGCCAGATTCCCGTGACCCTCGCCATCGTCTGGTTGCAGGGGCGCTACCGCAAGGTGAATTACCGCGTGCGCGAGGAATTGGGCGGCCTCAACGCCGAACTGCAGGAGAACCTGCAGGGTCTGGAGGTGGTGCAGATGTTTCGGCGTGAGCAGGAAAACAGCCGTCGCTTTGCCCGGGGCAATGACACCTATCGCCGGGCCGTCACCGGAACCATCCTCTATGACAGTGCCATTTCCGCCTTCATCGAATGGGTATCCCTGGTGGCGGTGGCGGTGGTCCTGGCCCTGGGGGGCTGGATGGTGACCGCCGGAAGCATGGGACTGGGAAGCCTGACCACCTTCATCTTGTTCTCCCAGCGGCTGTTTGATCCCCTCAGGCAACTGGCCGAACGCTTCACCCAGATCCAGGGAGGGCTGACCGCCGTCGAGCGCATCGGCGAACTGCTGGACGAGCCGCTGGACATCGTCGAACTGGCGGATTCCAGCCGCAGTGCCGCCGCCCGGCGCAGCGGCCTGCAGGGGCGCAGCCCGGGGGAGGTGGTGTTCGAGTCGGTGAGTTTTGCCTACCGCAGCGACGATCCCATCCTGGACAACCTCAGCTTCCGCATCGCCGCCGGCGAACACGTGGCGATCGTGGGGCCCACCGGATCGGGCAAATCAACTGTGATCCGCCTGCTTTGCCGTCTCTATGAGCCCCAGGCCGGACGGATCCTGCTCGATGGCGTGGATATCCGCGAGCTACCCATCGCCACCCTGCGGCAACGGCTCGGTGTGGTGCTTCAAGACACGTTTCTATTCAGCGGCAACGTGGCCGACAACCTGCGCCTGGACGCTCCGATCAGCGACCAGGAGCTGGAGCGCCTTTGCGGCGAATTGGGCTTGAAGCCCCTGCTCGACCGCCTCGACCAGGGCCTGGCCAGTGAACTGCGCGAACGGGGCGCCAACCTCTCCTCGGGCGAACGGCAACTGCTGGCCGTGGCTCGGGTGGCGATTCGAGACCCCTCAGTGCTGGTCATGGACGAAGCCACCGCCTTCCTGGACCCCTCCACCGAAGCCACGTTGCAATCCGACCTGGACCGCTTGTTACGCGATCGCACCGCCATCGTCATCGCCCACCGGCTGGCCACGGTGGAAGCGGCGGATCGCATCTTGGTGCTGCGCCAAGGACGCCTGATCGAACAGGGCAACCACCTTGAACTACGCCGCGCTGGCGGCCTTTATGCCCAGCTGGCTGACCTGCAAGAAAAAGGGTTGGCGGCCCTTTAAGCCCCTCGCGCAGCCCCCGCCAAAGCCAAGGGTTCCAGCCCGGGTCCTGCCTTCAAGCCGATCGCAGCGAACCAGCCCAGCAACACTTCGGCCAGTAGTTCGGGCTGCTGGCACATGGGCAAATGGCCGCCCTTGGCGATCAGTTCCAGCTGGTGATCGGGGGCAAAGCTGGCCAGGTGGCGCACATAGCGGGGCTCCATCACCCGATCCCGCTCACCGACAATCCACAGGCTTGGCACCGTCAGCGCTGCGGTGAGCATGGGTAGCTGCCGCACCGCCTCGCGACGGGTACTGGTGGCCAACAGCCCCCGGGCGGCCCGGGTTTCCGCCATCAGGGGGCCCCGCCAGGGGGATTCAGCCGCCCAGCGCCCCAGCCAGCTGGGCCGCAGCTGCAGCATCACCGCACCACCGCGCCGCAGCCGGGCGAAGGGACGCGGTTGATAGACGCCGCCCCCGGAACCGATCTGCACCATGGCCGCCAGCTGCGATCCCAGCAGGGGCGCCGCATGCAGGGCCACACTGCCCCCCAGGGAATGGCCCATCAGCACAATCGCTCGACCCCGGGCCTGGCGCCTGGCGGCGTCTGCCAGCCAACGCCCGTAGCTGGCCAGACTGGGCTGCAGCTGCCTGGGGCGGGGGCATTCCCCGAAGCCAGGCAGATCGGGACACCAAAGGCTCCAGGGGGGGGCAAGGCAGGGAAGCAGGGGATCCCAGAGGCGACCCGACAGCATCCAGCCATGGACCGCCACCACCAAGGGAACATCGGGCGCGTTGGCGCCCTGGGAGCCGGAGCTGGCGCGCATGGGGGCCAGGGGAGGTCTGCTGCCATCAAAAAGGGGCCAGCCAGCCAACCGTGAGTCAGGGCGTATCTTGTATCAAAACAATGGTTTCGGCCGTCAGAGTCCAGGCCCAGTGCCTGCCCATTTCCCCTTGAATTCTCCGGAAGCCGCCGGTTCCGAAGGGCTTTACACCCAGCTCTACGGCCAGCAATACCGCCTCTGTCCGGTGACCAACTCCCCCGTCACCCTGGTGCTCAGCCTCGAAAGGGAGATCGACCTGCAGGAACTCGAATGGTTGTGTGAGGCCGTTGGCTGGAGCCGCAGGCCCATGCGCCGGGTGCGGCGGGCCCTGCGCCACAGTCTGTTGACGGTGGGATTGTGGCGCCATGAGGGCCGGTTGCCGCGGCTGGTGGGGTTTGCCCGCTGCACCGGCGATGGCGTGGTGGCAGCCACGGTCTGGGATGTGGCCGTCCATCCCCACTACCAGGGCAGCGGCCTTGGCAAGCAAATGATGGATTACATCCTCGTTGAGTTACGGCGCCGCGGCGTGGGGCAGGTCTGCCTGTTCGCCGACCCCGGTGTGGTGGGTTTCTACAGCGCCCAGGGCTGGGAACTGGAGCCCCTGGAGCGTCGCTGCGCCTTCTGGTATTCCCCTTAGCACCAAGGGCCGCCGCGATAGATCTCCGCCAGGATCGGGGCGGGCACCCCCCGGCGCCAGGCCCGCCGCAAGCGCCAGTTGCTCCAGCTAGTGCGCCAGACCCCCAGCCGGCGCCAGCGCCGACCATCGACCCGCAGAGCCAGGGGCAGCAGCCGAATCGGCACCTGCCGCCGCAGGCGCTGCACCAAGTCCAGGTCTTCCATCAAGGGCAAGGGCCGGATCCCCCCCACGGCCACCAGCTGCCGGCGGCTGAGCAACAGGCCCTGGTCGCCGTAGGGCAACTGCCAGCAAAGGCTGCGCAGCCACACCGCCGCTTCCACCAACCGCAGGGCCGGATCGCCACCGTCGATCGCCAGCCGAAAGGCCCAGGCCTGCCGATCGCCGGCTGCCACGGCTGCGACCAGGGCCGGGGCCCAGCCCGCCGGCAGGCGGGCATCGGCATGGAGCAGCAGCAGCCAGGGGGCCGAGCTGGCCGCCACCCCCAGGGCCAGTTGCTGGCCCCGGTTGGCGCCGCTGCGCAGCACCCTCGCCCCCGCCAAGCGGGCGACAAGGGCCGTGGCGTCGTCGCTGCCGGCGTCGACCACCACCACCTCCCCCACCAATCGGGGCGCCTGGGCAAGTTGGGCCAACAGGCCCGGCAACCGCTCCGCCTCCTGGCGGGCAGGGATGACAACGGCCAGGGGAAGAGCTGTCATCGACCCCAGGCAGGGCCGAGTCTCACCGCCACCGCCTCAAGTCCTCAGGTCGATCCAGGTCGTGGCGAATCGGCAGCAGGGTCACCACCAAACCCAGTTGGTCGGCGACGGCCATGGTCTCGGCCAACACTTGGCTCCCGCCCCAGGCAATGGCCCGTGGGCCACCAGCAAAAAGCCGAGGCCAGCTGCCCGCCAGGCCGATCAACCAGTAACCGCCATCGGCAGCGGGGCCCAGCACGAGATCGCAGTGGGCCAGGGCGTTGAAGGCGGCCTCCAGGTCTGCCGCCGCCAACTCCGGCAGGTCGCTGCCGATCAGCACCACTCGCTGGGCCCCATGGCGGCGCGCCAGCCCCAGTTGGCGCTGCAAGCGCCAACCCAGGCGGCCTTCCCCCTGGAGCCCCACCCAATCGGCCCCCAGGCACCCCGCCCAACGGCGACTGCCCTTGGGCCCCAGGCCGCTCACCGCCAGGACCAAGGCCAGGCCGGGTCTGAGGGCGGCCGCGCGGCGGGCCTCGGCCAGGCCATGGCCGCTGAGGGCCCGCTGGATGGCAGCCGCCCGCCGCGACCCCAGGGCCACCGCTAGACGGCTCTTGCAGCGGCCTGGGGCAGGCCATCGCCCCATCACAACCAACCATTCCTTGGCACGGGCCTGCCGATTCTGGGTTTGCCCAGCACAGGCCTGAGCAACACGGGCCTGCCCAGCACGGGCCTGCCCAGCATGGGCCGACCCAGAAAGGCCCCTGGAACTTCTCACCCCTTGCGGGGCAGTTCGGCGGGTCGCAGGGTTAGGACCTGCTGGCCATTTTCGCGGCGGATGCCAATCGCCAGGGGCTGGCCGATGCGGGCCCGGTCAATGGCCATTTGCACCTCCGAGGAGTTGTTCACCGGCTGTCCATCCACCTTCTCAATCAGGTCGCAGGGCCTGAGGCCGCCTGTCGCCGCAGGGCTGCCATTCATCACATCCACCACCAACACCCCGTTGACCTCCGGTACGCGGCATTGGCTGGTGGTGGCATTGATCTCCCGGGCCAGCTGGGGGGTCAGGGCCTGGAGCCGCACGCCGATATAGGGGTGGCTCGCATAGCCCCGCTCCAGGATCTGGGCGGCGATCTGGCGGGCGGTATTGATCGGGATGGCAAAACTCAATCCCGCCCCAGGCGCCTGGCGGATGGCGGTGTTAATGCCGATCACTTGGCCCCGGTCATTAATGAGGGGACCGCCGCTGTTGCCGGGATTAACCGCCGCATCGGTCTGCAGATAGGGCACCCGCTGACCTTCACCGACGGCGTTGGTGCGTTGGATGGCGCTGATGATGCCAGCGGTGACGGTGTGGTCCAGCCCAAGGGGGTTTCCAATGGCAATCGCCGTTTCGCCGGGGCGCACCTTGTCGGAATCCCCCAGCGGCGCTACGGGCAGCCGGGTGGCGACCACCTTGACGACCGCCACATCGGTGAGGGGATCGGATCCGATCACTTTGCCAGTAAAACTGCGGCCATCGGTGAGGCTGACGTTTACCTCGTTAGCACCGTCCACCACGTGGGCATTGGTAAGCAATACTCCGTCCGAGCGGGTGATGAAACCCGAACCCTGGCCCTGTTGTTGCCGAATCCCAGGTCCCTGGCCGAAGGGGCCACCCACTGGACTGATGGTGCGCTTGACAGTATCGATCCGAACGACGGCAGGTCCGGCCTTCTCGACGGCCGCCACAATCAAGTTGCCGCTGGGTTGGAGCGGCGCCGGGGAAGGGCCATCGCTGAGGCGCACCAGCTCCCGGCGGGGGGCGCTGCCCGGCAAGGGCATAGCACCAAAACAGCCCACCAGAGCTGCCGCCACGGTCAGCAGAGAGGCCGCGGTGGCCAGGTAACGGGGGCCGGCCATGGACAACCGTGGATAGGTAGC
This sequence comes from Cyanobium sp., assembly GCA_040399485.1. Lineage (GTDB taxonomy): Bacteria > Cyanobacteriota > Cyanobacteriia > PCC-6307 > Cyanobiaceae > Cyanobium. Next base: position 12,253 of record JBBASD010000021.1, read on the forward strand.
GGTCTGTCCATTAAAGACCAACGCTTCCGGGGGACCTGCGTATATTCGATTCCATTGCGGTGAGCAGTCGGTGCAGCAGGGGGATGAGCTGTGGCACCAGATCCAGCAGGCCCTGCAGGCCAACCTCAGTAAACCCACCTTTGAGACCTGGATCCGGCCGGCTCGGGCCCTGGGGTTCAGTGAGGGCAAGCTGAGGCTGGAAGCCCCCACCGCCTTTGCCTGCGGCTGGCTGCGCAAGCACTACCTCACCCAGATCCAGGCCCTGGGCACCGAACTGAGTGGTACACCGGTGGCCATCGAGGTAGTGAGTGCCCCGGAGCAGCCCCAAACCTCCCTAGCTGCCAGGGGAAATCAGGGCCAGGTCCCGATCGCCAGCGAGGGGGAAAGTCGCTCCCCAGCCCGGGATGACGCGCAGACTCCCAAGGGTGCTCCGCCAGCGGAACGGCCTCCAGCGGGGCTCAATCCCCGCTACCGCTTCAGCCGCTTTGTGGTCGGACCCAACAGCCGCATGGCCCATGCCGCAGCATTGGCGGTGGCGGAGTCACCGGGGCGTGAATTCAATCCGTTGTTCATCTGCGGTGGCGTGGGTCTGGGTAAAACCCACTTGATGCAGGCTATTGGCCACTACCGCCACGAGATCGACCCCTTGGCAAGGGTGTTCTATGTCTCAACAGAGACCTTTACCAATGACCTAATCCAAGCGATTCGTAAAGATGGCATGCAGGCCTTTCGCGACCGCTATCGGGCAGCCGACCTGATTCTGGTAGATGACATCCAGTTCATTGAGGGGAAAGAATATACCCAGGAAGAATTCTTCCACACTTTTAATGCTCTGCATGAAGCGGGGCGACAACTGGTTATTGCCAGTGACCGTCCCCCCAGCCAGATCCCCCGCCTGCAGGAACGCCTCATTTCCCGTTTCTCAATGGGGCTGATTGCCGATATTCAGGCTCCCGATCTGGAGACCCGCATGGCAATTCTGCACAAGAAGGCCGAAGTGGAGCAGATGGCCCTGCCCCGGGATCTGATCCAATACATTGCCGGACGCTTCACCTCCAACATCCGCGAGTTGGAGGGGGCCCTCACCCGGGCGGTGGCCTTCGCCTCGATCACAGGAATGCCGATGACGGTCGAGTCGGTGGCGCCCATGCTGGATCCGGTGGGTAATGACGTTGAGGTCACACCCCAACAGGTGCTTGACAAAGTTTCAGAAGTCTTTGCCGTCGGCATTGAGGAGATGCTCAGCCCCAGCCGGAAACGGGCCGTCAGCCAAGCCCGCCAGGTGGGGATGTTCCTGATGCGGCAAACAACCAATCTCTCCCTGCCCCGTATTGGTGAGGCCTTTGGCGGCAAGGATCATTCCACGGTAATGTACGCCGTTGAGCAGGTGGAGCGGAAACTCAATAGCGATCCCGGCCTGGCCCGCCAAGTGCAACAGGTTCGGGACCTGCTGCAAATTGATTCCCGCAAGCGGAGGTGATAATATCAAATCCTGCGCCTCCTGAAGCTGACAGCAGCAATCATTGCCCCTGTGACAAAAAGATATGGCGAAAAAATGAAAAGCCATAAACCCAAACGAATCCTGATCCTCATGACCCAACCACCAGGGGGGACCGGTGTCCAGGGGTTACGCTATACCAAACTTTTGCCATATTTACAAGACTCTGATTGGGAATTCCATTTTGCCGGGCCCGACCCCAGCTTGACCTCCGTACTCTGTGAACCGACCGTATGCCCCACAAATTTTTGCCACTATTCCAAAGCAGTATCCCCCTCGATTCGCTATTCGGTAATCAAGAATAGGCTCGCTAAAAATAGTCTTAGCTACTTTTATTATGCCGCCTTACAACTAGTCTGTAAAATCTGGGAAAGGCTAACAGCACATCAACCCTCGGCCCATATGCGCCGTGACATCATTAAAACAGTTCTGCAGGCAGAACAGGAATGGGACTTTGATCTCATCGCTGGTAAATCGCCTTCATTTTATATTCTTGAAACAGCCGCTGATATTGCCAAACAAGTAGGCAAACCCTTCTTGGCCATCTTTGATGATCCCCATGGGGCACGCGATGATGAAAACTTTTATCCCCATGATCGAGAAAAACAAATCAAGTTGCTTCAACAGTCTAACGGAGTAATTTTTATGTCCCCAATGACGAGAGAACGCTATATCGATTTGAACATCGTCGATGCCAGTAAGTCATATTCTATGTCCGATAGTTATCCAATGACCGAGCCAACCAATCCAAACATCACCTCCTACGACAGATTAAAATACCATCACACCGACTTCAAACCCAATGATTCCAGTATCCATATTGTTCATCTTGGCAATCTGCCTGAATGGCGACCATTGAACACCTTTGTTAGTGCCCTGAATCAGTTGATTGGAAGGGATAAATTAATTAAGCTTCGACTTTCCTTCTATGGATACGTTTACGACGGTGCGAAAGAATTGATCAAGAGCAGCCCGGCTATTGCCAGCCATTGTGAATTTCATCCAGCTGTTAGCCATCAAGAATCCCATGATGTTGCCAAAAATTCCGACCTTTTATTTGTCATGATCGGAAGACGCCATCGCGATAACCAACCCTCAAAGTTCTTTGCCTATCTTGGTCATCATAAACCAGTTTTGGTGGTTGGCCCCCTAGGAAATCCAATCCAGAAGATTGTCGAAGATCTTGGTATCGGCATTTATGCTGACGTCGATCGTCCTGATTCAATTGAAGCCGCATTGCGCCATCTAATTGATAATTATGGCCAATATGTCAAAGCATTTACCGTCAATCAAGCTGGAGTTGAAGCCTATTCAGCCAAGAATGTTGCCCGCAGGTGGATACAAATACTAGATCAAGTCATGTTAAATTAATCTTTGGCAAACAAGAGTTCTACAAATTTACAATGGGTTCGCTACGGTCCCTTCCTTCCACTTGTCCCTGAAACACACGACTCACCCTAATATCTTCCGCCTCAATCGTCATAAGATCCAGTTTATTTAGCCTTGATCCCATAGCATTAAACAATCGATTCGCCTGGCGCATGCGGGCGCGATCGATCGCATTGCGAATTGAGCGGGCATTGGCAAAAAACGGTAGCTGCATGCGGCGAACTATGTAATCGGCAAAAACTATCGTTGCTTCATCACTGAATCGATAATTTTCTGCAGCTAGAATAAGTTGAGCAATAGCAAGAAGTTCTTCACAGCTATAATCCGGAAAATCAATATGATTAGCAACCCGTGACGAAAGACCAGGGTTCGATTGGTAAAAAACATCCATGCGTTCTTTGTAACCAGCAAATATAACCACAAGGTCATCGCGATTCCCCTCCATCACTTGCAGCAATATTTCGATGGCTTCGGCGCCATAATCACGTTCATTCTCTGGACGATAGAGATAATAGGCTTCATCAATAAACAAAACCCCACCCATCGCTTTTTTCAGCATTTCACGGGTCTTAGGTGCTGTATGTCCAATGTATTGGCCAACAAGATCATCACGGGTCGCCGTCACCACATGGCCCTTGCGAAGATAGCCAAGCCCATGCAGAATCTTTGACATTCTAGCTGCAACAGTAGTTTTACCGGTGCCAGGAGGTCCGGTAAAAGACATGTGCAAGCTGGGACGCGTTGTCTCCAAACCAACTAAATGACGCGCTTTATTGACTACCAATAGAGCGGCAATTTCCCGGATTCTTGCCTTAACGGGTTTGAGGCCAACAAGTTCTAGATCAAGTAGATCAAGAACCTCCTGAATCCCAGAAGACTCATAGGATCCGCGTAAATTTACGGTAGCCTCGTCCAGCTTGGGGCTTTGTTCTGGGTCGATTTCGTCAGAGGAGTTCATCAATCGCAGCAATAAAGCTTTGTTCGGCTTCGCCGAAGTCCTGACCCTCCTCGGGCCGCACCGTCAAATTGACATAAGTACGTCCAAAACTAATATCGGGAAACTTGTCTAAATGTTCAGAGAGATGGTTGAGCCTCTCTAGAAACACTCGGGTGGCTTCATAGTCTCCGAATTCCACGCGGCGCTCGAAACGATCGGGTCTTGAGCGTTGCTTCCAAGGCTGATCCATGGCAGACAATTCTACGGGCTAAGTTCCATGACCTTAAGCCACCACGGCAAGGCAATCTGTGCGAGCTGAAGCCAACCGGTTGGCCCAGGCGGCGGCATGGGCCTGGTTGGCGGCCTGTTGGCTTGGATCGACACTGGCCAGGTCGAACGGGAAGGTGCCCTCAATAGCCGCATTGGTCACGCAGAACATGGACTTCTGAAAGCTCATGCAAATTTTGACCCTCTCATCGCCTTCGCCCCGGGTGCGTTTGAGGTAGATCTCATGCAGCCTTCGCGGCAGATGGCGGTACATGTCCTGCATCAATAGACTCGGGGGAATTCCGGCTCCCATGGTGGGCAAGGGGTCTGCATAGAGGGCGCCGTAGCTGAATTGCCCCTGATCCGGCGAAATCTGCTGGGCCTGGGCGTTGAAGGAAACCGTGCCTAAAAAGGGCGTGCCACGCAAAAAAACAGCTTCGACATAGGGGACCGCCACATCGGCGAGAAATGTCAGTCCAGCCTCAGGGGGCAGCACCCAGAACCGCTCACCTGCCACCGTGACGCCGTAGCTGATGGGCTGGCCAGCGGCGGCCACCAAGCCCTGACGCAGAAAATCGACCAAGTCGCGAATCGTGATAATCGAACCCTGGGCCTCGGCCTGGGCCAAGTCGATAAAAAGATCACTCATCACCCGCCAGAATTGGCCCAGGGCGTTGGTGGTGGCAGCGGCCCGGATGGCTTCCAGGAGAAAGTTGGGAAAGAGGGGATGGAGGATGGCGAGCAGGGGATCGCCCTTGGTCTTGCGAGCAATGATGGCGGCAGAGTCACGCAAAAAGGCCTCGCTATCGAGGTAGGCATCGAGACCACCGGTTCCATGCCAGAGCATAGTCTTCATACAATATTCAGCATATTCAAAATTGATGCGATCATGGCAAAGATGACGCCAAATCTTGCCAAAGCTTAAATCACCATCTAAAAATCGAAAGATTGGAAATGGATTAAGAAATTGCGCTTCGGCTTGATAAATCAAATTACGGCTATAAGCATCTAACACTTCTCCGTAGCTATGTAAAACATCCACCACCTCGATACGGTTTTCTTCACTTTCGCTCAGCAGGGTTGTTCCCGTCAATAACTGCTGCTGCAGCTCCAGGGAGCTGGGCATGCCGCCGCGGTGCGTCAGCAGCTCGGAAATGACAGGCATCAGCCCACCCCCGCGCTGCTCAACACGGCCACCAGCTCTGGCAATCGGGCCATGGCGATGCTGGTGCTTTGGCTGAGGCTGCCCAGCCCCGCTGGCAGCAGACCAAGGGCGACCACGGCCATAGCAAGCGCCAGGGCCGGAATCGTTTCGCGGGGGGCGACCGCCGCCAGACGGATATCCAGGCGACCATCGACCTCAGCCAGGCTGGGAGGCGTAACTGCCAGGCGACCAAAGAAGGCCCGGTTGACCAATAACAGGAAATACACGGCCGTCAAACCGGAGCCCACCATGCATAGCAAGGTAGCCAGGGGGAAGCGCTCAATGCTGCCCCGAAAGACCAGGAATTCGGAGATGAAACCGGCCATGCCGGGCATGCCGGCACTGGCCATGACCCCAAGAGTCATCAAGCTGCCGGTAAGGGGCAATCCCCTTTCTGGATTGAGGAGTCCCCGCAACACTTCCAGATCCCGGGTGCCGGTCTTGCGATAGACGATGCCAACCAACAGAAACAACAGGGCCGAAATCAGGCCATGGCTGACCATCTGGAAGACGGCTCCGGCGAGGCTGACGGGGGTGGCGGCGGCCGCCGCCAACAGGATGTAGCCCATGTGCCCCACCGAGCTGTAGGCCACCATGCGCTTCATATCCCGCTGGGCAATGGCCGCCAGGGAGCCATAAAGCACCGAAACCCCTGCCCAGATCGCCAGCCAGGGGGCCACCAGGGCCCAGGCATCGGGAAACAATCCCAGGCAAAAGCGCAGCAGCCCGTAGGTGCCTAGCTTAAGGAGGACCCCAGCTAGAAGCACCGAAACCGGACTGGATGCCTGGGTGTGGGCATCGGGGAGCCAGCTATGGAAAGGGAAAAGGGGAATCTTGATGCCAAAACCGATCAGGAGGGCACCAAGGAGCAGTAATTGACTCCCCATCGCCAGGCGATCACTGTCGATCGGGGTGAAGCTGAAATCAGCCACCCCCGTCAACAGGGCCAGACCCAAAAAAGCCCCCAGTATCAATATCCCTGAAACCGCCGTAAACAACAAAAATTTGGTGGCGGCGGCGGCTCTATCGACGCCGCCCCAAATGGAGATCAACAACCAAAGGGGAATCAGCTCCAGCTCATAGAACAGGAAGAACAACAGCAGATTGCCGGCCATAAAGGCACCATTGACTGCGCCACTAATGATCAACAGCAGCGCGAAATAAAGCCGAGGTCTCTCATTGATATCCCGGGTGCAAACAGCGGTGACCAGGCTCAGGGCGCTGTTGATCAACAAAAGCGGCAGGGATAGACCATCAATCCCCAGGCGATACTCCATGCCAAGACCTGGCAACCAAGGCAGGGTCTCGACCAACTGAAGATTGGGGAGTGCGGGGTTGAAGGCCCTAAGCACCACCAGATTCCAGACCAGCTGGGCGATCAGCACCAGTAAAGCAATGGAGCGCATGCGTCCTGGGGCTGGATTCCCCGGCCAGAGCAGCAGCAGGAAGCTGCCGAGGAAAGGGATCAATAGCAAGGCACTGAGCATGATTTTCTCCTATCCCTTGAGCCAGGCAAGGCTGGCAAAAAGCAATACAATCGCCACAATCACTGTCAATACATAACTCTGCAATTGGCCGCTCACCCCCAGCTTCAAACCCTCGGCGCTAGCTAGGGAGAGGCTGCCAACCCGACGGACGAGGCCATTGACAACGACCCGATCAAAGGTATTTGTGAATTGGGCCAATCCGGACACCCAAGCAACAATGGTAGCTCTGTAAATGCGATCGGTATAGAAATCAAAGGCCAGCAGATCCTGCAGGGTTCGCAGGGGCCGCAACATCGAACGGGACCAGAAGCGATCGAGCCGCACCAAGGCACCGGTCGCTAGACCCACCAGTCCCGTGCTCACCACGAGCAAGCCACTGGTAAGGGAGACAGGCACAACCCCAGGAGAAGGATCTAGCCGGGCCATGATCAAGGGGGTGAGCATCACGATCACCATCAGGCTGACCATGGGGAAGGCCATCAACCAATTGACTTCAGGGGTGCGCTTGGTCTTGGCGTGGGGGACATCCAGAAAAACCTGTCGGAAGACGCGCACCAAGTTGAAGGCCGTCAGGCCATGGACCAGCAGCACAACGGCGGCGAAGATCGGGGCCT
>JBBASD010000021.1:19748-22822 GCA_040399485.1 Cyanobium sp.
TTGAAGGCCGTCAGGCCATGGACCAGCAGCACAACGGCGGCGAAGATCGGGGCCTGCTGCATCAACCGATCCACCATCAGCCCGTAGGACCAGAAACTGCCCAGGGGCAAGATTCCGGTCAGGCCGGCTGCCGCCACCAGATAGGCCCCCGTGGTGGCGGGCATGCGGCTGCCCAGTCCGCCAAGCTCGGTGATGTCCTGACAATTGGTGGTGGAGATAACACTGCCCACACTCATGAACAGCAGCGCCTTGGCCAGGCCGTGGGCCAGCAACATCAGCAAGGCCACAATGGGCTGTTGCAGGGCGATAGCAATAAAGACCAAGCCAAGAATTGAACTGGTGCCATAGGAAAAGGCCCGTTTCAGATCCACCTGGGCAATGGCCACTAGGGCGCCACCCACCGCGCTGATGGTGCCTACAACCAGCAAGCCATCCAGTGCCAGGGGCGATAGTGTCAGCAGGGGCATGACCTTGATCAGCACCAGGGCTCCGCAGGTGACCACCACAGAATTGCGCAGGATCGAAGCAGGGTTTGGACCCTCCATGGCCTCATCCAGCCAGAGATGCATCGGAAACTGGGCACATTTACCCATTGGACCTGCGATCAACCCCAACCCCAACAGGTTGACGGCCAGGGGCGTGAGTGCACTGTTGGCCTGAGTGCGGGTAGCCCAGGCATAAAGATCGGTAAATTCGAGTGAGCCCGCCCAAGCAGATAGGGCTACCACAGCCATCAACAGCAGAACATCTCCCACCCGTTTGGTGAGAAAGGCATCCCGGGCAGCGGTGACAACCAGGGGCTGGGCATACCAAAAACCCACCAATAAATAGGTAGAAAGAGTGAGCATTTCTAGCAGAAAATAGCTCATAAAAAGATTGCTACTCATCACAACCCCCGCCATCGCCCCTTCAAAGAAACCCACCAAGGCATAAAAACGAGCCAGAGACCATTCCTTGTCCATATAGCCAAGGGCAAACACTTGGCACAGGACACTCATCGTGGTCACCATTTCCAGGGCGGCCAGATTGGTGAAGGAAAGGTCGAATCCAATCCTCAGGTTCAGGTCGGCGATCTGGAACCATGGCCATTCCAGATGGCGGGGCCCAGTGCGCAGCACCTCCCTGATCACCAAGCTGCCGTGCACCAGGGCAACCACTGAAAGCAACAAATTTAGATAGGCAGCTGGCCTGGGGCCTTCACGTTTGATCCAGCCGGTGGCCCAGGGAAGGGACAAGAGCATGCCGCTGAACCCGTACAGCGGGATCAACCAAGCGGTTTGAATCGTTAGGGGCAGGGCTTCAGGCAAAGGAAACGGCACTCGACTGGGTCCGACGGCAAGGGGGCTGGCGCTGGAATCTAGTCAGTAAGGAAAGCCCAACGCTCTGGGTCAGATCCTCGTCAGAAGCTCGCGTGCTGGGGCTCGGCCAAGGCCTCAGAAGTGGCAAAGGTGGCCAACCATTCCTGCAATTCCTGGCCATGGGCGGATTCCTCCTGCCAAAGTGCTGCAAAAAAAGCACGGTTGTCAGAGTCGGCGATGGCTTCGCAGAACCGCACGGCTTCGGCGTAATGCTCAATCAGATCGACCTCAAGTACCGCATCAAGACGCAGTAATCCCTCCAGATCGGGGGCGTGGCTGATGGGCTTGAGCTGGGAGGCCCCGGGGGCAAGTCCCAGCTGCAACATGCGCTGCACAATGCGTTCGGCATGTTGCAGCTCCTCCACCGTTTCACGGCGAAAACGGCCAGCCGCCTCAAGATCGCCCCATTGTTCAGCCAGGCAAGCCTGGGTCATGTACTGCTGGACGGCGGAAAGTTCCAGACTCAGGGCGCGGCCCAGGTAACCCGAGACGCGCGGATGAACAGAGACCATGGAGCTCAGAGGCGACGGGGACCTTCGCTGGCGATCAGTGCCGGCTCGACTTCAGAGTGGGGGCGGGCAATGATGTGGGCCGCCACGAGACCATCGCCGACCCGCTCGCAGGCATCTGCTCCGGCCCGCACTGCGGCGTTCACGGCACCGGTTTCACCGCGAACCATGACGGTGACGTAGCCACCACCAACGAATTCACGGGCCACCAGGGTGACTTCTGCCGACTTGGTCATGGCGTCAGCCGCCTCGATCGCCGGCACGAGACCGCGGGTTTCAATCATGCCGAGGGCAATGCCCTGCACTGAGGAGGCCATGGGAAAAGGGGTTAGGGAAAACGGGGAACGGGTCGGGGTGCCGCCGCTGAGGGAAGACCCACCAGCGGCAGGCGGGCTGCTAGTGCTGAGAGCGCCGCCCGTCGCCGGCTGGCCGGAGCCGGTGGCAGGGGCAGCGGCCGAAGCCGCCTTGGCTGCCGAAGCGGCCTTGGCTGCCGGGGCCGCCAAGGCGGAGCTGCGCGATCGGCTTGAGCGTGAAGGAACCGATCGGGTCGCCCGCGGGGGGGCGCTGCGGTTCGTTGATGAAGGCCCGCTGTTGGCCGCGGGCAAGGCACGGGAGGCGAGGGCCTCGTCCGCCACTGATAAGTCTTTAACGGCTTGGGACTCCACGGTGACCCCGTATACCAAGACCGCAGCTGGCTGGTCCTGGCTGGGCGGGAGCGGATCGGCCGGCGCTGCCCCAGGGGGTTCGGAGGGCACCTCCGAACCCCCTGGGGGGGGCAGATCGTAGGAGAGGGGCAGGGTCACCGGTTCCTCCTTAGCCACCGAAGCCTCCACAGGTTGGGCTGGTTTGGCCGCAGCGCGGGAGGGGCTACTGGCAACCCGTCGCCGGGCAGGGCTGCGGCCGGATCGTGGGGTGCTGTTGGCCATGGCAAGAAGGAAGGTAGAAAAGGGAAGAACCGAAAAGGAGCCCTGGGGGGATCAGGGGGAGGGGGCAAGACTTACCCATCGGGTTCCCAAAAATCGATGATCCCGGCCACAGTCAGGTCGGTCTGGATGGCGGGATCGGGGCAGGCAAAACGGGCAGCACTGCCGCTGGCGGTGAAAACCCAGTTCCCATCTGCGGCACCAACGGGATCAACAGCCACATTGAGCTTGCCCTTGGGGGTGCGCAGGATGCGCAGATTCATGTGGCTCAGCCCGTCGACCCG
>JBBASD010000022.1:0-2115 GCA_040399485.1 Cyanobium sp.
AGCACCAGATTGCTGCGATCGGGCCGCAGGCTGCCCATGGTGCGATAACAAAGCTGGGCCTGGGGCAGTACGGTCCCGCCGGCCAGTTCGAAGTCGCCCAGCTCAAACCTTTGCTCGTCACAGCAAGCCACCGCCACAACTCAAGCTTCCGTGCGGAGGCAGAGCTGGTCGGGGTGCCGCAAAAAGGAGGCGTGCAAAGCGCCATAACCCGGCTGCAGATAGGCGAGTCGGGGGGCTAGATGCTGGTGGGCTGCCGCCAGGGCATGGAAGGGAACGGCAGGCAGCAGGTGGTGTTCGGCGTGGAACGGCATGTTCCACATCAAGCAACGCAAGGGAGCCAGGGTCAAGGTGGTGCGGGTGTTGCGTTCGCCATCGGGGACGCAGGGGCAGCCACCGTGCTCGGCCAGCATCACAAAACGCAGCAGCGGTTGGCCAAGCGCCAGGGGCAGCAACCAGAAGCGCCACAAGCTGGCATCACCCACAACCAGGCTGACCAGCAACAGCAGTAGATAGACGGCCCACTGACGTTGGATCGAAGCCTGCACCGCCGGGGCCGCATCGGCCGGGATGTAAGGCGCGTTGCTGAAATCGCCCCGCAGGCCACGCCAGTGGGAGCGCAGCTTGCCGATCCACCAGGGCAGGCCGCTCAGCTCAAGCAGATATCCCAGCCGGGTGGTGGGTGGCGCCTCCTCCAACTCGGGATCAAGCCCGGGGAGATGGGTGTAGCGGTGGTGCCATTGGTGATAGCGCCGATAAAAATCGGCGTTGTAAAAACTCAGCACCCCGGCCCACCAGGCCACCGTGTCATTGATGCGGCGGCCGGCGAATGCGGTGCGATGGCCACATTCGTGCATGGCGCAGAAGGCGAAGGCCAGGCCCCAACCCAAAAGCATCAACCCCAGAAGCTTCAGGCCCCAGGCCAGGACTGGCTCCAGACCGTTCAGCGTCAGGGGCGGTAAGGCCCACAGGGCACCACCCACCAGCAACACAAGCCCATGCAGCAGCAGCTGACGCCAGCCCGGTCCATCGCGCCGTTTGTTGAGCCCTTGCAGCACCGCCGTCGGCAGCAGGGGTGAAGGCGGGGCAGCCTGGCCGGCGGCCCCGGAAGTTGAAAGGCTCAAACCAAGTGCCCAGGCGCCCTTTCACTGTACCTAGGGGTCGCTATGTCCTCTGTTCGTGGCGAACGGCCCATGATCAGATCTGGACCATGCCGCAGCGCATACCCTTCAGGACTGCCTGGAGGCGGTTGTTGACCCCCAGGGTCTGGAGCAGACGCTTGGTATAGGTGCGGGCGGTGGCTTCACTGACCATCAATTGCCGCGCGATTTCCCGATCGCTCAGACCGCAAGCCAGACAATCCAGCACTTGATATTCCCTTGGCGTCAGGCGCGGACAGCTGAGGTAGGGCAGGGTCCCACCCCGCAAGGAGGGGCTTCGGTAGGAGTGGTTACCCATCACAGCCAGCAGGGCGGCCTGCAGGGGGCGCTGGTCCGCCACCACATCGGCTTCGGCCACCACCGCTTCTAACCAGGGGGCATCGGCGTACTCGGCAGGAATGACATCGCCAAGGGCCAACACAACCACCTTGAGCTCGGGCCAAAGGGCCTTGCCTTTACGAGCCAGCTCAAAGCCGCTGCCACTTTCGAGGTGGTCGGTGCAAATCAGCAGCTCCCATGGTTCCTGGCCGGCCTCAGCCAGATAGCCAAGACATATATCCTCCTGGGTGACGGCGCAGCCAATGCGGCTGCGGTCCTGCACGCTCTCGCAGAGGGCCCGCAACAAAAAGCGCCCTTTCATGGCAATCGCCACCCGACCTTTGACCGCCACCGAAAGCAGGGCTCCCTCTAGGCAGCCTCCTTCAAGAGTGGTGAGGTAGGGCGTGAAGTCCATGCCAGATAACCCTATTCACCCTCCAGCCCTTTTCTGCCACCAGTTGTCGCTGAGCACCATCACCACAACTCCAGTCGCGGTTCCTGCAGGTCTAGGCGCCAGAGCTGGGGGCGCTGCCGCAGCAGTTCTTGGCCCACAATCGCCGCCACGCCCAGCTGGCTGAAAATCGGGTTCTCCGTGATGATCCCCTCCCTTGGCTGCTCCAGGGCCGCTGGCCCCAGGGCC
>JBBASD010000022.1:2215-22186 GCA_040399485.1 Cyanobium sp.
AGGCGGGCCGCCAGGGCTGGACTCAGGAAAAGCCCCTCGGCACCGGTATCCGCCAGGGCTTCAACCCGACCGGCCACGGTGATCAGGCTCAACAGCGGCACCCCCCGATGCCAGCGCAGGGGCAGGATTTGTCGCGGCTGGGGCCCTGGGCCCTGGGGCCGCAGGGCCCCAGGGCCCAGGCTGAGCCGTTGGGCCAGGGGGTCCACGGCCACTGGCAGGAGCCGCAGGCTCGGCACCCCCAGCACCCCATCCACCCCCGCTGGCAGGGCCGCCACGGGCAACATCAAGGCCTCCATCCCAACCAAACTCAGGCCCCCCATCCGCAGCGGCGGCAAAGGCAGGCGCTGGGGCCGCAGGGATTGGCAATCGGCTCCCCCCCCCGCCAGGCGAAAGGCCCCCGGCGCCAGGGGGATGGGCCGCAGGCCCAGCCGGGCTGCCAATTCGGGACGCACCATCGAGGACGTGGCCCCGGTATCCAGCAACAGGCGCACGGGGCCGAGATCCGTGGCGAACGTCAGCATGGGGGTGTCTCCGCCCTTGGCCCTCTCAAGGGGCACCGCGGCGCTGCCGCTGACCCTGCCGCCGGCCAAAGGTTGGCCTTGCACCTGGATCAGGGCAGTGAGGGATTGGGCCGACGCCGGCGCCGTACCCCACACCTTCATGACCAACAACCCGAAGCAAACTGACCGCCGGGCCAGATGGTGCCGAATCCCCATCCTTGGTGCCCCTGCCCAGGCCATGGGTTCAGAGCCGGGGAGAGGCTTCACGTTGCATCAACAAAGCCGCCAGCATGCCGCCCACAAAACCAGAAGCGTGGCCGATCCAGCTCACCCCGGCCGGACTCAGGAACGGCAACAGGGCAGGCAACATCCCCCCAAAAGCCACCACGGCCAGCAGGGAAAGCATGATCGAGATGAACCGCTTCTCCAGCCAACCAATCACCAGCAAATAGCCAAATAACCCGTAGATGACCCCGGATAGACCGTGGCTGGCCGCAGGCCACCACAACCAGACCGGCACGGCCATCGCATAAACACCAATCCACACCGCCCCATAGTCCCGTCGTCCCCGCAGCAGCACCAGCCAGGAGAGCGGCAAAAAGGCGATCGAATTGCTGATCAGATGGCCAAAGCCGCTATGGCTGAAGGGGGCCGTCAACACCCCCAACAGCGAACCGCCATTCACCATCGGCAGATTCCAACGGCCGCCGAAAAGCAAAGTATCCAGCAGCTCCTGGCCCCAGGCCAGGGCCAGGATCCCGACAGGGATCAAGGTGGTGGTTCCGAGAACGGCCAGGGAACGGTCCAGCCGCTGGGCGAGGGAGGGGGCCATCAGATTGCAGGGTGGTCCCAGATACTCAAGCCGATTCCAGATTAAATCGGTGGCTCGGCAGGTTGGATAGATCTGGGGCGAAGTCATTCACCCACGGCAGGTCCTGCGGCGCGGCGGGGATCGGCTACTCCATAGGTGCCCCCCCGGGCGCCAGGGCCTGGTGCCAGCACCTCGACGCTGTTGGCGGACCCCAGTGCTGGCACCAGCTGCCAGTGGTGGCCTTTGGCCTTCAGCAGCTGCAGGGTGTCGGGACTGAACCCTTCTTCGACGCTGATCTGGTCGGGCCAGAGCTGGCTGTGCAGTCGGGGACTGCTGACCGCCGTGGCCAGGTTGAGGCCGTACACAATGCGGTTCAACAGCACTTGCAGCACGGTGGTGATGATGCGACTGCCACCGGGGCTGCCCGTGGCCAACCAAGGGGTCTGATCACCTCGGAAAACCAGCGTGGGGCTCATGGAGCTGAGCGGCCGGCGTCCCGGCGCGATGCGATTAGCAGGCCCCTGCACCAAGCCGAAGGCATTTGCCTGGCCAGGGGCGGTGCTGAAATCATCCATCTCGTTGTTCAACAGGAAGCCGCCGCCTGGCACCAGGACCCCATTGCCGTAGGGAAAATTGAGGGTGGTGGTCAAGGCCACCAAGCCCCCCTGGCGATCCGCCACCGACAGGTGGGTTGTGTTGGTGCCTTCCCCCGCCAGGGCAGGCGCGGGTGCGAGCCGGGCCGCCGGCCGATGGCGACGGGGGTTGATCTGGCGCCGCAGGCTGTCCAGGTAAGGACGCCCCAGTAAGGCCTGTACCGGAATCTCCTGCTGCTCCGGATCACCAAGGCGGGCGTTGCGATCGCGGAAGGCCAGGTTCATGGCCTCCACCATCGGGTGCAGGCTGGCCGCCCCGTTGAGACCGGCCGCGGCCAGGTCAAAGGGCTCAAGCAGGGCCAGCAATTGCAGCAAAGTGAGGCCGCCGCCAGGGGGGGGCATCGTCAGCACCAGGTGGCCCCGGAAGCGGCCCATCAATGGCGGCACCAACCGGGCCCGGTAGCGGCTGAGGTCGTGCCGCTGGATCAGCCCCCCCCCTTGCCCCATCAGTTGGAGCAGGGAGTCGGCCACGGGTCCGCCGTAGAAGCCTGCGGCTCCCCCTGAGGCGATGCGCCCCAGGCTGGCCGCCAGCTGGGGCTGGCGCAGGCGCTCGCCGGGTGCCAGGGGCCGTAGGCCCGTTGGGCTCGGCCGAAAGAAAAGGGATCGGGAGCCAGGATCGACTTGGAGGGTGGCCCTGGCCCTTTGCAGGGAGTCGCTCAACTCCAGGCTGACGGGAAAGCCCCGCTCAGCCAGCGCGATCGCCGGGGCAAGCACCTGCTGAAGGGGTAGGCGGCCGTAACACCGCTGGGCCAGCACCAACCCAGCGACCGTCCCCGGCACGGCGGTACTCGCCAGGCTGCGGGTCGATTTTTGCCGATCCAGCTCGCCGCCGGGACCAAGGAACATCTCGGCGCGGGCGGCCAGGGGAGCCGTCTCACGAAAATTGACGGCCACGGCCGTGCCCAGGCCAAGCCGTCGCTCGGGATTGGCGGCCCCCTCCCCGCCCAGGCAGCCCCGCGCCGCCGCCGGCGAGCGCCCAGGCAGCCACAAGACCAAAAAGCCACCGCCACCGAGATTGCCCGCCTGGGGCAGGGTGACCGCCAGGGCGAAGGCACTGGCCACCGCCGCATCGAGGGCATTGCCGCCCTGGCTCAGCACGGCCCGGCCGGCTGCCGAGGCCCGGGGCTCGTCACTGGCCACCATGCCACCGGAGGACCAGACCGAATGAAAACGTTGATCGCTCTCCAGCAGGGGGTCGGGGGGCTGGGGTCGGGGGGCGGCGAGCAGGGGGGGGCGCAGGGATGGGCTGGCCGTGGGGCCAGGAGCGACCTGGGCCAACGGGGCCGAGGGAACCAGAAACACGGACAAAGGTGACGCCGTTGACGGTCTTCCGTATCCGGTCAAACCTTTTCTGTCGGTATCAACCGTTACTGTTTAGAAGTCGTTGACCGTAGGCGGTGTTCGGGCTTTGGCCCTGGCTCTGTCCTCGGCGGAAGTAGGGGGGAGGGGCTTGTGGGCCCGATCCCGAAGCAACGCAATCCCCTCCTGCGGCCCTGCCGTCAGGCTCTCCTTTGAGGTCCTTCCATGTCCATCACCACCGCCCGCCAACTGGCCCGTCAGGCCGAACAAATCCGTCGCCTTGAGCGGGAACAGGCGTTCCGGGTCCAATCCCTGCGCCGCTGCCAGCTGATCGACTGAGCCTGCACCAAACCTGCTTCGGCAGGTTGGCCAGGGTCAAGGATCCCCTAGAATCGCCGGCGAGACGGGCGGTGACACCGCAAATTCCGTCTCGCCTTCCCTTTTACCGTTTCCGAGAGGATCCCCCATGGCGCTCGTTCCGCTCCGGCTGCTGTTAGACCACGCCGCTGAGAACGGCTACGGCATCCCGGCCTTCAACGTGAACAACCTGGAGCAAGTCCAGTCGATCATGGAGGCCGCCCATGAAACCGACAGCCCCGTGATCCTGCAGGCTTCGCGGGGAGCCCGTCAATACGCCGGTGAGAATTTTCTGCGCCACTTGATTCTGGCCGCCGTCGAAACATATCCCAACATTCCGGTGGTGATGCACCAGGACCACGGCAATAGTCCTGCCACTTGTTATGGCGCCGCCGCCAACGGTTTCACCTCAGTGATGATGGACGGCTCCCTGGAAGCCGACGCCAAGACCCCCGCCAGCTACGACTACAACGTCGCTGTCACCAAGGAAGTGGTTGACGTGGCCCACGCCATCGGCGTCAGCGTTGAAGGCGAGTTGGGCTGCCTGGGTTCGCTCGAAACCGGTAAGGGCGAAGCCGAAGATGGCCATGGCTTCGAGGGAGCTCTCGACCACAGCCAGCTTCTGACCGACCCGGCCGAAGCCGCCGATTTTGTGGCCAAGACCAAGGTGGATGCCCTGGCCATCGCCATCGGCACCAGCCACGGCGCCTATAAATTCACCCGCAAGCCCACCGGCGAAGTGCTGGCCATCAGCCGCATCGCTGAGATTCACAAAGCCATCCCCAACACCCATCTGGTGATGCATGGTTCCAGCTCCGTTCCCCAGGAATGGCTGGACATGATCAACAAATTCGGCGGTGCCATCCCCGAGACCTACGGCGTGCCTGTCGAAGAAATCCAAGAAGGCATCCGCAACGGCGTGCGCAAGGTCAACATCGACACCGACAATCGTCTCGCTTTCACGGCTGCGGTCCGCGAAGCGGCTTTCAAGGATCCCGCCAACTTCGACCCCCGCCACTTCAACAAGCCTGCCCGGGCTTACATGAAGCAGGTGTGCCTCGACCGTTATCAACAGTTCTGGGCAGCCGGCAACGCCAGCAAGATCAAGCAACGCGACATCAACTACTACGCCACCCTTTATGCCAAGGGCGAGCTTGATCCCAAGACCGCAGTGGCCGCTTGATTCGGCTGCTCGCAACTTTTACCAATCACAAATCGGGGCCTGCGGCCCCTTTTTTTGTGCCGAGGCTGGGGCCGCTCTTCAATCGGCAAGCCAGCCACCCTCGAAGTCCCTCGGTTCAGGGGTTCGTGCCAGCCGCCAGGCCTTCGGGCCTCACTACCGCCGGCACGGGCGCCGCCGGAGCACCAGAAACCAGGCGCCGGATCGCATCCCCCAGGTCCTGCTCCATCAAAAAACGACGCCCATCGGTGACAACAACGCGCACAAGGGTGGGCAGATCGTTGCTCTTGGATTGCAGATAGACCGGCTCGACATATAACAAACCATTGCCCATGGGCAGCACCAACATGTTGCCCCTGAACAATCTTGACCCCAGACGATTCCAGAGTCCGAATTGCAGACTGATGGTGGGGTCCTGGTCGGTGAGGGCTGAAATCTGTTGGGGGCCCAGTAGGAGCCGTTGTTGGGGAAAACGCACCAGGACCAACTCCCCATAGTTGGGAGTGTCGTTACGGGCCGCCAGCCAGCCCACCAGATTGGTGCGTTTCAGGGGTGTGAAGGGCAGCAGCAAAACGAATTCGCTTTGGCGCTCGCCGGGTAGTTGGAGGGTGACGTGATACGGACGAACTTCCGCATTTGTGGTGCCATAAACCTCCAGGGGGACATCCCAGACGTCATCACCGTTGTAGAAAGTGCGCACATCGGTGACGTGATAGCGCAGCAGGCGCTCCGACTGAATCGAGAATTGCCGCTGGGGCACCCGGATGTGGCGCAGGAGTTCCGGGGGCATGGCCGACAGGGGCGCAAACAACTCGGGGAAGGCTTTACGCCAGGTGCGAAGCACCGGGTCATCAGGGTCACTCACATACAACCAAAGCCGGCCGTCATGGGCATCAACCACCGCCTTGACCGGATTGCGGAAATAGCGCAACCCCTTGGGGTTGGGGTCGCTGTAGGGATAGGAGCGGCTGCTGGTGAAGCCATCGAGGAGCCAGTACTGATGTTGTTCGGCCCGGTAGCCCGCCTGGGGCGCCAGGCGGGCCGTCACCAGGTAGGGCTCGCTCTCGAAATCCAGAAATGGGGCCAAGGCCTCCAGCCGTTGTTTCACCTGCCGGCGCAGCAGCAGCAGCGAATTGGGTTTCAGGGAGCCCGTGAGCAGCACCCGCGCCTCCTGCAGATAGATGGCGGCCGCCAGGCGGTGCCAACTGTTCGCCAAGGAGATGCCCTTGGTGCCGGAATAATGGTTGTAAACGTTGAGTTCGCCATCGGGGTAGTCGAATTCCTGCACCTTCGTCGGGGCGATGGCGTAGGGGGACGGCCCAGAGGAGTAGTAGAGCTGGGGACGGCCCACCGGCAGCGCCGCCCTGGCTGCGGCATCGCTGATTCCCAGCTCAGGCAGGCCCTGAACCCTGCGACTGCGGCCGAGATCCTTGACGAAGAAAAGCGGCAGGCCATCGCTGCCGAAGGCGTTTACCGGTGAGACAGTGAATCCGTGGCCATGGGTGAACACCAGGTGGCGGTTCAGCCAGGTGCGGGAGCCTGCCGGCAAGGCGCCGCTATCCATTTCGCGGGCAGCGATCAGCACCTGGGTTGCCTCCCCCTGGCCCTGGCCGGAAGCGCGCAGGGGGTACCGATCGACAGCGGCCGAAGGAAAGGTGTAGTAGAGGCGCAACTGCTGCAGTTGGCGATTGGCGGCCAACAGCGGCGTGCTGTCCCAGAGGCGGATGTTGGCCAGGGTGCCCGGTGCCGAGGCCAGGTCGGCGGCGGTGAGGCTCTGGCGCGGCTGCAGGGTCAGGGAACGTACGTTCTCTAGCCCGAAAGCCCGACGGGTGGCCCGGATGGTGCGTTTGAGATAAGGCGTTTCCACCGCCAGCTCCCGGGGCTGAACCCAAAACCGTTGCACCAGGGGCGCCACCAACCATTCGGCCACCGGCACCATCAAGAGGGTCGCCGCCAGCGGGATCAGGGCGCCGCGTCGCAGCCAGTCCTTGGGTAAGGGCACCAATAACCCCACCGCCGTCAGCAGCAGCAGCAGGGTCAGCAGCAACCGCAACGGCAGCCGGACGTAGAGGTCCACATGGCCGGCGCCGGCGGCAATGCCACTGCCTTGAACCATCAGGTCGAAGGGGGCCAGACCCGTGGCGCAGGCCGCCAGGACTGCCAGGAGGGCCAGCTGGGGCCGCAGCACCTTCTGCTGGTCACGGCTCAAGCCGACATAACGCAGATCACTCAAACTGGAGCCCTCCCCCAGGCTTAGCCAGAGTCCCCCCACCAGCCCAACGGCGACCTGGGCGATGGCCACGCTCAACAACAGATGCAGGGCCGGTAGCCGCAACACCGTGAAGGCCAGATCCAGGCCCGTCAACGGGTCCCTTTCCCCGAACGGTTCGGCCAGCAGGGCCGGTAACCAGAGACTCCAGCCCCGGGCGATCGCCGTGGCGGAAGCAGCCAGGGCCGCGGCCAGGGCCAGCCGCAGGCTGTTCAGGGGCCAGATCAACAGGGGCCCTATCAGGGCCAGGGCCACACCTGCCACCAATAGAGGGGACCAGGTGGAGGTGCCCGCCAACCCCGCCAACCCCGTCATCACCTCATCTCGAAAGGGGGAGGTGATCAAGCCTTTGGCCTGGATAAGTAGATAGGACAGGCCAAGGGCCAGGGCCAACAGCAGACCCGCGAGGCAGGCCACAAGGCTGGGGCTTTCCAATCGCAGGATGGGATCCTTGGGAAGCTGTTTCTGGGCGACCGACTGGCGTAGGCGCCAGCAGCGTTGCAGTTGCTGCAGTTGCAGCCACAGCCCCAGACCAAAGACCAAGCCGAACGCCAGCAGCTGCAGCAGCCAGCGCCGCAGCACCACAGCTTGGAGCCCGAACTGGGCAAACCATTGCCATTCAATCGCCAGTCGTGCCAGGCCGAACAGCAGCAGCAGCAGTGTCAGCGCCGCTCCAGCCAGCAGGGCAACGGGGATCAAGCGTGGCGACCAGGGCCGTTCGGAAAGCACGCGGGCAAAAAGCAACGCTCCAGGTCAGCGAGGCTAGGAAGGGACCCCGAAGATGGCCCAGGCAAAGGCCAATTCAATTACCCGACCTGGAAGATCGGGTTTTAACGGGGCATCTCGCCAGCGCTGTTAACCTAAATACATCGTCTGGCCGTGCGCCGTGACCGCCACCCTCTCTCGCTCTACCTTTACCGGTCTGCGCTGCAAGGAATGCGGCCACGCCTATGCCGCCGAAGCGCGTCACGTCTGCGAAGACGTTTGCTTTGGTCCCCTGGAGGTCGTTTACGACTACGACGCGATCCGTAGCCGGGTCAGCCGGGCCACCATCGAAGCCGGGCCCGTTTCCATTTGGCGTTATCGCGATTTTCTGCCGATTGAGGGGGATCCGATTGATGTCGGCACTGGCTTCACCCCCCTGCTGAAGGCCAACCGTCTGGCCAGACGCCTGGGCCTCAAAGAGCTTTATATCAAGAATGACGGCGTCAACATGCCCACCCTGTCCTTCAAGGACCGGGTCGTATCGGTGGCCCTGACCCGGGCCCGGGAACTGGGATTTTCCACCGTCAGTTGTGCCAGCACCGGCAACCTGGCCAATTCCACTGCGGCGATTGCAGCCTATGCCGGTCTCGAATGCTGTGTCTTCATTCCCTCCGACCTAGAACTGGGCAAGGTTCTTGGCACGCTCGTTTACAACCCCACCTTGATGGCCGTCAAGGGGAACTACGACCAAGTCAACCGGCTCTGCTCCGAGGTGGCGAACACCTATGGCTGGGGTTTCGTCAACATCAACCTGCGTCCTTACTACTCGGAGGGTTCCAAGACCCTTGGCTATGAAGTGATTGAGCAGCTCGGTTGGCAACTGCCTGACCACATCGTGGCCCCCCTGGCATCCGGATCCCTGTTCACCAAAATCCGCAAAGGTTTTGACGAATTCATCAAGGTGGGTCTGGTGGAAGAAAAGCCCGTGCGGTTCAGCGGCGCCCAGGCTGAAGGCTGTTCGCCGATTGCCCAGGCCTTTGCCGAAGGCAGGGACTTCATCAAGCCCGTCAAGCCCAACACCATTGCCAAATCGATTGCCATTGGCAACCCTGCAGATGGTCCCTACGCCATCGATATTGCCCGCCGCACCGGTGGCAGCATCGCGGCGGTCAGCGATGGCGAAATCATCGATGGCATCAAATTGCTGGCCGAAACCGAGGGAGTGTTTACTGAGACCGCCGGCGGAACCACCATTGCCGTGCTCAAGAAACTGGTGGAGCAGGGCAAAATCGACCCCGAAGAAACCACCGTCGCCTACATCACCGGTAACGGCCTCAAAACCACCGAAGCGATTGCCTCCTCGATCGGCGAGCCCTTCCTGATCGAGGCCCAGCTCGACAGTTTCAACGCCGCCTGGAAACGGTCACAGTCCCTGCACGGGGCCACTCCTGAGACCCTCGGCTCGTCTGCGGCCTGACCCACACCTTCACCCGCCCCAATGCCCCCATGGCCGTCCAGGTTCTGATCCCCACGCCCCTGCAAAAGTTCACCAACGACGAAGCAACTGTCAGCGTTGATGCCAGCAGCGTCGATGCCTTGCTGCAGGTCCTTGATGCCCGCTTTCCCGGCATCCTCGGCCGCCTCTGTGATGAGAATGGCAAACTGCGGCGTTTTCTCAACGTCTATGTAAACAGCGAAGACATCCGCTTCCTCGACAACCAGACCACGGCCCTGGCCGATGGCGATGAGGTCAGCATCGTGCCTGCGGTCGCTGGCGGCTGAAGGCGATCGTGATAAGCCCTCTCGGTATCAGCGATGACGAGCTTCAGCGTCAGCAACACTGATGGTTGAAAAGGTCGCAGATCCTGCTCGATCCCATAGGGTTCGCTGCATGCATGGGAGGGAATGATGAGCCAAAGTCCAACGCCATCGCTGAGCCAGCACGAATGGCAGGCCGGCATCCAGATCTTCGATTACCGCCAAGCGGCCAATCCGATCCGCCCCGGCCTGACCGAACCAATTCCCTACCGGCAGTGGAACCCCGAGCTGCATGCAGCAGGTCCCACTGCCATCCTGCCCCTCGATCTCAGTAAAGAACTGGGTTGCCCAGGACCGGCCACCAGTCCGGCTCTGGCGGCCCATTTCCTGAGGCTGCTGGCCGGTGAGGAACTAAAGGCCGCCGCAAGCGCCACCAGCTCCCTGTTTTATGTGCTGCGAGGCTCAGGCCAGCTGCAACGTCCTGCCGCGCCGGATCAACCGCCAGTGGAACTCAGCTGGTCAGCGGGCGATCTTTTTGTGTTGCCTGCCGGCCCAGATCCCTTGCTGCAGGCCCGTAAGGAAAGCATTCTTTACTGGGTCCACGATGGGCCCTTGCTCACCTATCTGGGAGTGAAGCCAAGCCAGCCGCGTTTTCGGGCCAGCCATTACCCCAGCGAATTGCTTGATGCCGAACTGCAGACACTGCTGGACGACCCCAGCGCCTCCCGCAGCAATCGGTTAAGCATCTTGCTGGCCCACGAGGATCTGCCCGCCAGCCGTACGGTCAGTCATACCCTCTGGGCAATGCTCGGGGTGGTACCGGCCGGAGCCGTCCAGCCGCCGCATCGGCATCAATCCGTAGCCCTCGATCTGATTGTGGATTGCGATCCCGGTTGTTACACCCTGGCAGGCAGGGAGCTCAGCGATGACGGCACAATCCGCGATCCCCATCGCATCGACTGGCAGGCCGGAGGAGCGTTCATAACTCCTCCTGGCCATTGGCATGCCCACGTCAATGAAAGCGGTCGTATAGCCAGGTTGCTGCCAATTCAGGACTCAGGGCTGCACACCTACCTCAGAAGCCTGGACATCCGTTTTACCGGAACCCACAAATGACATCTGAGCTGGCTCAGCCCAGGTGAAACTCAAGTCTCATGCCCGTCACAGGCCAGGGCAGCCCTAGAAAAGCATCCATGAAGCTCAGTTATCGCCCACCGGCACCGCCAGCGGGGCTGCGGGCATAGTCTGTCCAGCCACCGCCAGATCTGGGTGACTGCTCTCCCATGCCGCCACCGACTGGCGAAAACTGTCGCCATCGATGGTTTCCTCGGCGATCAGACGATCGACCAGATCGTCCATTAGCTCGCGCCGTGGACCCAGAATCGCGACGGCCCGATCCAGGGACTGGCAGGCCAGCTCCCGCACCTGTCTGTCGATGCGATTTCCCGTATCGGTGGAGTAGTGGGGTTGGGGTCTAAACCAATCACGGCCAAGGAACACTTCGCCCTCGTCGCTTTCCAGGGCCATCGGCCCAAGCTCGGAGAATCCGTAACGGGTCACCATTTCCCGGCTGATCCGGCTGACCATCTGCAGGTCGCTCGTCGCCCCCTGGGTAACCTCACTGGGACCAAACACCACCATCTCGGCGGCACGGCCCCCCAAAAGCACGACCAGCTTGGCCTGCAGATAGGCGCGGCTGATCAGGCCAGAATCGAGGATGTCCTCCTCGGGCATCATCCGGGCAAAACCACCTACCCCGCCAGCGCGGGGCAGCAGGGTCACCTTGTCGAGCTTGTCGGCATGGGGGACCAGGGAGGTGATAAGGGCGTGGCCCACCTCGTGATAAGCGATCAGACGCTTTTTGGCACTGTCCTGTAATGGAGCGGCCGTCAGTCCCATGGTGATCCTCTCGAGGGCATCACCGATGGCCAGGTTGTCGACCTGGGTTAGATGGCGCCGAGCCGTCAGGATCGCCGCCTCATTGAGCAGGTTGGCAAGGTCGGCGCCGGAAAAACCGGGAGTGCGGATCGCCCAGTCCGCAAGGGAAACTTCATCGGCCAGGGGGCGGGTGCGGGCGTGGACCCCGAGGATCTGCTCACGGCCGCGGCGATCAGGGAGGTCAACCGTGATTCGACGATCGAAACGGCCGGGACGCATCAAGGCTGAATCCAGGACGTCGGGACGATTGGTGGCGGCCAGCAGGATTACTCCAGAATTCTCCTCAAAGCCATCCATCTCGGTCAAGAGTTGGTTGAGGGTCTGTTCGCGCTCATCGTTGCCCCCGCCAATACCTGCGCCCCGCTGACGACCGACTGCATCAATTTCGTCGATGAAAATAATGCAGGGGGCTTTGGCCTTGGCTTGGCGGAACAGGTCACGCACCCGGCTGGCCCCCACGCCCACAAACATCTCTACGAATTCAGAAGCGGCCATCGAGAAGAAAGGCACGCCCGCCTCGCCGGCAATCGCCCGAGCGAGCAGGGTTTTACCTGTTCCCGGAGGCCCGATCAACAACACTCCTTTGGGGATCTTGGCACCGACGGATGTGAAACGCTCCGGAGCTTTTAAGAAGGTGACCACCTCTTGAAGCTCTTCCTTGGCCTCAGCAATGCCGGCCACGTCCTCGAAGCGCACCGGCACACCCCCATCTGCCTGGAGTCGGGGCTGGCTGCGGCCAAAGCCGAGATGGCGGTTGGCCACCTGGGCCGAACGACGCAACAGCAGGGCCATGGCAGTCAGGAGCAAGGTAGCGAGCAGCAGATTGCTGACGAGACCAGCAACGGCGTCATCGCGGACCTCATCGCGAACGTTGAGAGGAACGCCCGCATCCTGGGCCGACTGCAGCAGCAATTGGTTGTCACTGAACACGGGCACGTCGGCCGAACGCCCGTCGTGGAAATAGACCGTGGCCAAACGCTGCCGGGGCATGAGCTCCAGCTCTTTCACCTTGCCTGCTTTGAGATCTTTGAGCAGCTGACTAAAGGATGGTTTGGCCCCGCTTTCGTTGGTCCGGCTAGAGGGTGCCGCCGCTGGCTTGGAGCCAGTTTTGGTGGCTTGACCAGGGGCCAAAACCGGGACCGCAGCACGAGAAGCGGAGGGAGGTTGGCCAGCGGGAAGTACGGGCGGTGGGCTGCTGCTCACTGGAGATCACCACAGGAATCGATCTTAGCGATTTGACGAAAGGAGGGGCCGCATCGGAAGATCTTTGTTTGGCATAAAAGTTCTGAGATGGCCGTTCCTAAGAAGAAAACCTCCAAAGGCAAGCGCAACCAGCGGCATGCCCACTGGAAGGCCAAGGCCGGTGATGCCGCTGCCAAGGCCCTTTCCCTTGGCAAGTCGGTGCTAAGCGGTCGAGCCCGGGGCTTCGTTTACCCGATTGCCGAGGAAGCCGAAGAAGAGTGAGGGGCGGCAGTTCGGCCACCGATTAGGTTCCCAGCTTGAAAGCTTCAAGCACTACGGCATAAAGCGCTCCCAATCTAAGGTTGTCTGCCACAACCCAGGCAAGGTTTGGTTCTGTCCTCACCATCTGGGAGCGCAGGCGCACGATCGCCTCGACAATCAGTACCAGGGCCAGCACCACCACGGGTCTGCCGCCTGGTATCCGGACAATCAATACGGCCATCAGGTTCTGACACAGGAAATAGCCCACCAGCAGGCCCAGCAGGGCCAGGCTGCCGCCGCGCCAATTGCGCCGCACCTGGGTTAGCAAAGCCCCTGCCAGCCTCCGTTGGGCGAGCTCCAGACGGGTTACCTGGCGCAGCTTGCCGTTCATCGCCGCTCCAGGAGCTGGTGCAAATAGGAAAGCGTTACCCGGGATTGATCGCAAGCAGGGCCCCTTAGCACCTGCACGGGGCCCCTGGCTGGCTCCAGGTTGTCGACCACGGCCGCCGCCGCCAGGAAGTTTGCTGCTGGCTCCTCTCGGGACAGGTCACTGAGGGTGACGAGGCAGGGCAGATCGGCAGCCGTGGCCGCCGCCAGGCCGGCGATGGAGTCTTCCAGGACAACAACGGCCCCTGGGGAAACCCCTAGCTGGTCGAGGGCGAGCTGGTAGCCCTGGGGATCGGGTTTCTTGCGCACCACATCTTCACCACACAGCCAAAAGGCAAAGGCTTCCTTGAGGCTGGGCGCCAGGGCCCCCAGCAGGGCGGCCACCGCAGAGCGCGAGCTGGTGGTGACGATCGCCTGGAGGATGCCGGCGGCCCGGGCCTCGGCGATCAAGGGGGCCACCCCCGGTCTCAAGGCCAGGCCGCCATCGGCCACCAAGCTCACGTAGTGCCGTTGCTTGGCGGACATGAGGGTTTCCAGCCTTTCCCGGGGCCATGGGGCCTCCCCTTGCTGGTGCCGATAGGCCGCCAACCGTTCGCGGCCGCCGCTTACCGCCAACAAACCCCGATAGGTGTTCCGGTCCCAATACCAGGGCAAGCCGGCCTCCTTGAAAGCCAGGTTGAAGCCATGGCGGTGGCCCTCGAATTCAGTTTCGGCCAAGGTGCCATCCACATCCCAGAGCAGGGCTTGCAGCCGCTGGCCCATGCCGTTTCTTTCCCTGCGCTGAAAGGAGCAGGCTAGGGGGGACCTGGGTCAAGCCAGGTAGCAAAATGCAGAACCGCAGTCCGTCAGCGTTGCCTCCCGCCTTCGATGAACCACGCTGGGTGTTGCCGGTAGCCTTGCCGGCCCGATCCCTGGAGCCTGGGGCCATGGCAAACCTGCCTCCAGAGCTCCTGGCGGTCCTGTTGCGCCGTGGCGTTGAGGGTCCCGAAGCCCTGGCAGATCTACTGGATCCACCGCCGGCCCCTGATCCCCTGCTCCATTTCGCCGATCTCACTCGAGCCTTGATGCGGCTGGAGACCGCCTGCCGCCAAGGGGAAGCGGTGGCGATCTGCGGCGATTACGACGCCGATGGCATGACCAGCACAGCCCTGCTAACTGGGGTTCTCTCCCGCCTGGGGGCCCGTCCCAAACCGGCAATCCCCAGTCGTATGGAGGAGGGCTACGGCCTCAATGTGGCCATGGTCGAGCGCCTGGCGGCGGAGGGCATCGGCCTGCTGATCACGGTAGATAATGGCGTCAGCGCCCTGGCGGCCCTGGATCGCGCCGCCGAGCTGGCCCTCGAGGTGATCTTGACTGATCACCACAGCCTGCCGCCCCAACTACCCCCCCATCTGGCTCTACTGCATCCGGCCTTGACCCCCGCCGATTCCCCGTACCGAGGGTTGGCCGGCGTGGGACTGGCCCATGTGCTGGCTATGGCCCTCTGCCAGCGGCTGGGGCGCCGGGATGGCCAGGCCATTTCCTTGAATCTGTTTTGTATCGGCACCATCGCCGACATGGCCCCCCTGACGGGGGTCAACCGCCGTTGGCTGCTCGATGCACTGCCCCGGTTGGCCGCCTCGCCCCTGCCCGGCTTGAAGGCGTTGCAGCAGTTGGCGGGACTGGGGGATCGTCCCCTGGACGCTGAGGCGGTGGCCTTCAAGCTGGCACCGCGCATCAATGCGGTGGGCCGCCTGGGGGATCCCCTGCTGGTAGTTGATCTGCTGACCACAGACGATCCGGATCGCGCCATGGATCTCGCCATGCGCTGCGAGGCCCTGAATCGCCAACGGCGTGAACTTTGCGATGCCATTGAGGCCGAAGCCTTGGCCCTGCTGGAGGCGGATGGCCCCCAGTGGCCAGGTTTCTTGCTGCTGGCCCAGGGCCACTGGCACCACGGCGTCATCGGCATCGTCGCCGCCCGGTTGGTGGAACGTTGCGGCCGGCCGGTGGCCTTGCTGGCGGGGGAGGGGGGCGGCCAACTGCGGGCTTCGGTGCGGGCTCCCCGGGGCTTTCGCGTTGACGGGGCCCTGAGCGCTTGCGCCGATTTGCTGGAACGTTTTGGCGGCCACCCCGCCGCCGGCGGATTCACGGTGCAGGCCGCCAAGGTGCGGCAGCTGAAGGAGCGGCTGGAGGCCCTGGCCCAGGACTGGCTGGGGGAACAGGGCAGCGGTCTAAAGGTGGAGCCGGAGGCCCTGCTGCCTCTCTCACGCATCGATCGGGACTTCGTGATGCAGCTAAAACGACTGGAACCTTTTGGCATTGGCCATGGAGCCCCCATTTTCTGGAGCCGCCATTGCCAGATTTCCAGCTGCAGGCTGTTGCGGGGCGGCCATCTGGAACTGAAACTCTCGCAGGGATCGCATCGGCTGCGGGCGATGGCCTGGCGTTGGCAGGGTCCGGGGCTGCCGACTGGTGCTGTGGATGTGGCCTTTCGCCTGCGAATGGACCACTGGCAGGGAGAAGAACGGCTTCAGCTCGAGGTGGTGGGTCTACGGCCCAGCAGCGGTGACACGGTCGTGCTGATGCGCCGACAACGGTCCTACTGGTGCCAAAAGGAGGACGGTGGGGTGCTGATCCGCAATGACGCTGGCGAGCAAATTAGATCCGAAAACCATGATTGGATGGAGGCCACCCAACAAAACGGTAAAGAGCGAGAAAGTAAGGAAGGAGGAAGCAGAACCTCCCACCCTTACGTTCAAGCCCTATTTCGAGACGCGGCCGTTGCCCTGGGGCTTACGGCCTAACGCCTGTTGCTAACTAGCCCAAGGGCTGACGGTCGTCGCCGTAGGAAAGCTCAGAGGGCGCCACGCCGATAGAAGAGGATGAAAATGACCGCTGGACCTGCCAAGGTGATCAGGGCTAGAGCGGCAAAGTTGGAGATGAGATGGAAATCGATCGACATGAACAGCTGCGCGACGGCCCTCGAAAAATCAAACTCATGGTAGTTGTTTCTCCACCAAGACCACCCAACGGGTCCCCAGGCTGTGAAACGCTGTTACATGGTTGGAATGGCGCCAGGTCTTATGTCGGCTCGGTGCGGCAGAGGCGACCATGAGCAAGGGCTCACCCATTTGGCAATGCATCAGTGGCTGTGGCGCCTGTTGCCGCCTCGATCCGGAACGCCGCGGCGAAGCTTTGGACGCCCTTAACGCCGAGCAAAGGGCCGTCTATTTCGATTTGGTGGCTGCCGATGGCTGGTGCCGTCATTTTGATACCGGCAACCGCCGCTGTCGCATCTACGCCGATCGGCCGGACTTCTGCCGGGTGCAGCGGTTGCTCGCCCTCTTTGGCCAGGAGGGTGAGGACTTCGACAGCTTCGCCATTGCCTGTTGCCTCGAGCAAATCCGCAGCGAGGAAGGCGGCCGTGGCAGGGTGATGAAGCGCTTTCTGCGCGCCATCCGCCGCCAGCCATGAGCACCCCTGAGCCCCCCAGCCACGGGCCCTTGTCCTCCGGGGATCTCCTGGGCCAGACGACACAAGCAGGATTGTCTCCAGAAAGCAGCGCTGGCCCAGAGTCCAGTCCCGCCCCTGGCGCGGCAAGCACCCCTGCGGCACCGTCATCCCCGGCCTGGCTGCAGGTGTTCCTGACCACCGCCACCACCGTCTTCTTGGCCGAACTGGGCGACAAAACCCAGCTGGCCGCCCTGCTCCTTTCTGCCCAGTCCGGCCGTCCTGCGGTGGTGTTTGTCGGCGCCTCCCTGGCCCTGATTTGCTCCAGCCTCGTAGGGGTTCTTTTGGGCCGCTGGCTTTCGCGGCTGATGGCGCCCGAACAACTGGAGCGGGCAGCCGGGGTGATCATGGTGGTACTTGGCCTGTGGCTGGGCCGCCAGGCGGTACTGCAGCTGGCGGCCGATCACCTCCAGGCGGGTCCGGCCTTGGGATGACGCCTTGCTGATCCATGGCTCTGGTCCCGCCCCAGGGTGCTTCTCCAGGCCCTTTGCCGTTGCAACCCGCCCATGCTTGCCCTGCTCGCCTCCACCTTCGTCACAGTGTTTCTGGCCGAACTGGGCGACAAAACCCAGCTGGCGATCGTCAGCCTGAGCGGCACCTCAAGCCGACCTGGTGCCGTCTTCGCCGGCAGTGCCTTGGCCTTGGTACTGGCAAGTTTGTTGGGCGCTGCTGCGGGGGGGTCGCTCTCCAGCGTTATTCCACCCCAGGCGCTGCAGTTAGCAGCCTCAGTGGGTTTCCTGATCCTGGGGACCCGTCTGATCCTGCGGTCCATCGGGGCCAAGGAAGGGCAGACCGGTGCCGTCGCCAATGGGTCCGATACCCCCAGTCCCTAAACTCCAGCCCACCGTTGCCCAGCGAATGGCCCCCGCCCCAGGCTCGGGCCTTTGCCAACGGTCTCAGTCCCTGACCCTCCTCCACGGCGAGGTCAATCCGCCAGCGCTCCCTCCCTCCGCACCTGGAGCACGGACTCCTTCGGCGCTGCTTTGTTCCCCCGTTCGGGCCCGATGCGCCCGATCTATCCCGATTCCCTCAACAGAACTGCGATGAAGTTCACGGTCGCTGACCTGCTTGATCAACTCTCCGCGACGGACTGGCTGTCGCTGGTCAAATTCCAGAAAGCCCTTTCCTTAAGCACAGAGCTCGAGCTTGAGCAACTGGACATCGCCCTGGAAGCCCTCACCCGGCTGGCTCTGGTTGAGTCCTCAGCCGAGGGCTGGCGGCGCCTAGAGACCCCAGACCTGGTCGCAGCCCGCTTGCGCTGTTCCACCAAGGGCTTCTGCTTTGCCCTGCGCGAAGACGGCGAGGAAGATATTTACATTCGTGATCACCAGCTGAACCACGCCTGGAATGGCGATCGCGTCTTGGTGCGCATCACCCGGGAAGGCGCCCGCCGCCGCTCCCCCGAAGGCGGTGTCGTCTGCATCCTGGAACGGCATGCCACCAGCCTGCTTGCCCAGGTTGAAGAACAGGACGGCCGCTTGTTGGCGGTTCCCCTCGACGACCGCCTGCTGACCACCGTCGAACTCTCCCCCGCAGATGGTCAGCACCTGGCCCATCGCCAGGAACAGTTGGTCGAGGTTCATATCGACCGCTTTCCGGTCGGCCAGTTCGCGCCCCAGGGTCATGTGGCCCGCAGCTTGCCGATGCGGGGCGGCGAGGCCGCCGACAAGGATTTGCTCCTGGTCCGCCACCATCTCCAGTCGCTGCCTGCGCCCCCCCGCGCCACCCTGCGCACCCCGGTGGAGAAGGGCCGTGAGGATCTGACGGGGCTACCCACCCTGCTGCCCAGGGTCTGGTCCGGGGCGAATGCACCGATTCTGCCGGCCCTTTCCCTGGAGGAGCGGGAGGGTGGCTGGCGGCTGTGGCTGCATGCGCCGGCCGTGGCCGAACGATTCGCTGTCGGCGGTCCCCTGGATAACTGGTTGCGTCAGCAGGCCGAAACCCTCTCGACTGGATCCCATTGGCTTCCCCTCCTCAGCCCGGCCCTTGCCAAAGCCGCAGCTTTTGAGGTGGGCATTCCCCAGGCGGCGGTTTCGGTGGCCCTGGATCTCGATGCCAACGGTGCCCTGGAGCACTACCGCTTCTGCCTCAGCCAGATCAAACCCGATGCTGCGCTCACCGTGGAGGCCATGGCCGCCCTGGCCGAGCGCAAACCAAAGGCCCGGACGGTTCCTGCAGCCCTCAAGCCCCTCAAGGACCATCTGCTGCTGGTTGAGCAGCTGGTCAGTCTCACCTCCCTGGTGCGGCAGATCCGCCAGGCCAGCGGCGCGATCGATCTTGATCTGCCGGTGCCGCCTCTGCCCAGCCTGGCGGATCTGCAGGTGCCGCCCCCCGATGCCCCACCCCAGGGATGGTTAGTGGCCTTGGCGGCGGACCACCCGATCAGCCTTTTGCGCGAAACGGTTCTGCTGGCCCACCGTGCCCTTGGCCGGCACATGGCGGCATTGGAGTTACCGGCTCTCTTTGCCCTCAATGACGCCCCAGACCAAGGGCAACTCAATGAAGTGGCTCGCATGGCCGTGGCGCTCGACATCCCGCTGGAATTGGGTGCCGAGGGTCAGGCCAAGGCGGTCGACCTGTTGCCGCTGATCGTTGCCAGTGATCGCAGCCGAGCCTTGCAACAACAGCTGCGTGAGGCCCTGCAACCGCTCCGCTACGAGGCGATACCCGGTGAAAATGCCCTGGCGGCTGAGACCCTGGCCTTCGCCCCGTGGACCTGTGCCAGCCTGCATTACGGGGATGTCTTCAACCAGCACCTGCTGGTGACCCTATTGGTGGACGGCAAGGACCGTCCCACCGTGCGCCACAAAATTGCTGTCGAAGTGGCGGCGGACTCCTGCCATGGCGCCATCGATTGGGCCCTGCTCACCCCATCCCAGCTGGCCCCGTTCCAGGACAGCCTCAGCCATGGGCTTGCCAACCGTCTCAACGGCCGTTGCCGGTTCGTTCAGGAGTTTCAAGACGACGTGGTGTCGATGGCCCAGGCCCGTGCCGCCGAACCGCTGGTGGGTCAGACCCTGCCGGGTCGCATCAGCGGCGTTCAAAGCTACGGCTTCTTTGTTGAGGTGCCCCCTTCCCAGGTGGAAGGTCTGGTGCATGTCAGTTCCCTCAAGGATGATTGGTACGAATACCGTTCGCGCCAGAACCAGTTGGTGGGCCGCCGCTCCCGCCGGACCTAC
>JBBASD010000023.1:0-5016 GCA_040399485.1 Cyanobium sp.
ATGAGGCGCCGCTCAGAGCAGCCCTTGGCCGAGGTGTTGAACGCTGTGGCCGAGGCCCGGGGCGCCGTGCTCATCTATGCCCGTACCCGTTTGGCGGTGGAGGAATGGTCGACGCGGCTGGCCCAGGCGGGACTCGCCGCAATCCCATATCACGCCGGCATGGATCCGGCCAGTCGCCAGTTGGCCCTGGAGCATTTTCAGAACCAGCCGCGCCCGGTGCTGGTTGCGACGGTGGCCTTTGGCATGGGAGTGGATCGCGCCGATGTGGGCCTGGTGCTGCATTTGACCCTGCCCGCCAGTGTCGAGGGTTACCTGCAGGAATCGGGGCGGGCGGGCCGCGATGGTCAACCGGCCCATTGCTTGGTGTTGTTCGCCGCCGCCGATCGGGTCAGCCTGGGCTGGGCGATGCGGGCGGCTAGCCAGCAGCTGAGCGTCGCAGAGCGCCTGCAGGAGAGGGAGCGACTTGAATTGGCCCAGCGTCAGCTGCGACGCATGGAGGCCGTGGCCGAGGGGCCGGGCTGCCGTGAGCAGGCCCTGTTGCTGGCCGTCGGTGAGCTGGCGCCCCCCTGTCACCGTTGCGACAACTGCCGCCGCCATCCCGCCGCCGTGGATTGGTCCGAGCCCGCGGCGCGGCTCCTGACGGCATTGGCTGGCGGCCGGGGGCGGGACCTGCGCCAGCTGGTCGAGGGCCTGGCCAAGGACCATGGCCAAAACCAGGAAACTTGGGGCTGGTTAGCGCGGCGCCTGGTGCAGGAGGAACTCATCCGCGAGAGCGATGACGGTCGCCAGCAGCTATGGCTGTGCGCCTTGGGCGAGAACTACTTGCGATCCCCCTGGCCCTTGCGCTGGTCGGCCTGAAACAGGGGTCCATGCCCCCCGTCCATGGCGGGCAGTCCGACAAAACTGGCCCTGCCAGCTCCGCCGATTGGTGCCCTTGGTTCCTGATCAGCCGCTTAGAGCCGACTTTGACGGCAGCGGTCATTGACCAATTTCACCTCGAAACCGGCGCGGGGATCTTCCCAGGTTTTCCAGTCGCCGTTGGAGCTGGTGGCATTCATCTTGCGGGCACTGCAGTTGATCGCCAGGTACAGCGTTTCACCTTTGTTACTGATGGTGGGGGCCACCAGGCTGCCCCCCATCGGTTGCCAATTGGCCCAGTCCACTTGCAAGGGACCATAGGGACGCCAGTCCGTGCGGCTTGATGCCTCCGCAGGCAAGACCGAACTGACCGGTGCCTGGCTCGCCCGGGCCACGCTGGCCCTGGGTGCCGGAGTGGTGACGACGGGTGTGGCCACTACCGGTGTGGCCACCACCGGCCTGGTAACCACCGGTCTGGCCACTACTGGGCTTGCAATTACCGGGTTGGCCATCGCGGTGGCCCCGGTCGCGATCCGTGTCTGGGGAAGGGTGACCGTGCTGGGAGCGTCAGACTGCGGAACGGTGGCCCGTGGAACGGCCACGAAGGCTGGCGCCACCACCGGGGCCGTTGTCGCCCTTGGGCTGGCTTCGGAGGCAGGGGCCACGGAACGGCTGGAGGGGGCCTCCGTGCCGGGGGCGGGGCTGCTGTTGCGTTGGGATGGGGCGACCGGAGCTGAGCTGGTTGGCGGGTTGCCCTTGAGCCGCAGGCGCATGCCGACTTCGACATGGTTGGCATCTTGGAGGCCATTGATGGCAACCAAACGGCTCATGGGCACGCCGTAGCCCTCAGCAATGCTGGAGAGATTCTGCCCGGGTTGGACCACGTGCTCGCTGGCCCCCTTGCGGTAGCTGGAGGGGCCGTCAGCGGAGCGGGAGCTGGCCACGGCACTGGCTTTCACCCGCAGGGTGCTGCCGGTTTCGACGTGGTCGGCGTTGCTGAGATCGTTCAGCCGCACCAATTCATTGACGCTCATGCCATGGCGATCGGCGATCTCCGAAAGGGTTTCGCCGTCCTTGACGGTCACCTTGGTGGTCTTCGCGTTTGACCAGGTGCTGGTTCCCTTGGCCCGGCCCGAGCTGGAGACTGAGTTGGGCACGGTCAGCTTGCTGCCTGATTCGACGTGGTCGGGATTGCTGATGCCATTGAGCTTCATCAGCCTCGTCATGCTGATGCCCAGCCGATCGGCGATCTGGGAGAGGGTTTCCCCCGGCTGAACCGTGACTTCTGCCGCCAGGCCTGGAAGGGGCAGCACCACGGCAATGGCCAGGGCAACAAGGCGGCGGCGCATGGTTTTGCAGAGCAGTTGCCGGCACGTTAAGGGTCCTGCCAACCCCTAACCAGTCCCCCCAACCGGTGCCGCAATCAACGGGGGACTCTCAACCCAGCAGGCGCCGAACCAGGGGGAGCTTGCCGGCATAGGGGGGATAGCGGAATGGCAGGTCGAACCAGAACGAACGGCTCAGCACACTGCGGTGATGGGAGAAGGTGCGGAAGCCCGTTTCGCCGTGGTAAGAGCCAAGGCCACTTTCGCCCACCCCGCCAAATGGCAAGTGGACCAGTCCCGCCTGCATCACCACGTCGTTGAAGCAGACGCTTCCCGAGCTGGAGGTGGCCAGGAGTTGTTGCCGCTCCTTGTTATCTCCGCCGAAAAGATAGAGGGCCAGGGGGTGGGGTGCCCGGCGTACCCGGGCCAGGGCATCCTCCAGATTGTTCACAACGATCAGAGGCAGCAGGGGGCCAAAAATCTCTTCATGCATCAACGGATCCTCCTCCGGTTGGTCGACGGCGATCAAGGTGGGTTCGATGCGGCGGCGGCTGCGATCACTACCGCCGCCCAGCAGGATCTGTCCCTTTTGCCGGGCGCCCATCAGCAGCCCTTCGAGGCGCTCAAATTGCCTCTCGTTGACGATCTGGCCGAGATCGCTGCTGTTGAGGGGATCCTTGCCGTAGAGGCGCTCGCTTTCCCTGGCAAACGCTGCGATCAGGGGGGCAACGGCGTCAGCCACGACCAGCAGATGGTCGGGGGCGACGCAGGTTTGGCCGGCATTGAGACCCTTGCCCCAGACCAGACGCCGCGCCGTGGTTTGTGGGTCGGCCCCGCCCAGCACGATCGCGGGACTTTTGCCCCCCAGTTCCAGGGTCACGGGCGTTAGGTGACGGGCGGCGGCGGCCATCACCAGCCGGCCGATCCGGCCGCCACCGGTGAAAAAGACGTGATCGAAGCGCTGCTCCAGCAGCGTGGTCGCCGCTGCAGCGTCCCCCAGCACCACCTGAACATGGTGGGGGTCGAAGTGACGGGCCACCGCAGCGGCCATCCAGCTGGCCGTATGGGGAGCGTGTTCCGAGGGCTTGAGCACGGCGGTGTTTCCCGCGGCCAGGGCGCTGACCAGGGGATGCAGGCAGAGCTGCAGGGGATAGTTCCAGGGGCCCAGGATCAGAATGCAGCCGAGGGGTTCGGGGTGGATGGCGGCTCGGCCCGGCAGTGCCCAGCCGGGAAGCCCCACGGAACGGGGTCGCATCCAGCGCCGCAGGTGCTTGCGGGTCAGGGCCAGTTCCTGCCGCACGGCCACCAATTCGAAGTGGGCCTCCAGTTCGGGTTTGCCGAGGTCAGCGGCCAGGGCGCTCGTGGCCTCGTTTTCCTCCACCTGCAGCAGATGTTGCAAGCGATCGAGCTGCCCCAGCCGCCAGGTCAGCGACCGGGTCTCGCCGCGCTGCACCAGGTCGCGCATCGTTTCGATCGCAGGAGCGGGGGCTTCGGAGCTGGGCAAAGGGGCCATGGCGTTAGCCGCCATCGGGGGATGGGGCAAAGACAACTGGGGTGGCACGAATCTGTCAGCCAAGCGGACCTGGCGGCCCTTAGGTAGCCATGGCCACAGTTAAGCTCTGCCACGATTTCGGCACTGAGTCACCCCCCCGAGGCCGACCTTTGGCTGATGCCGCTCTACCCCCTGAGGATTCTGCCCTGGTAAGTGGGCCGCCGGCGTTGCGGCGACTGGACCAGGCTCTCTTTGATGCGGTGGCTGCGGGGGCCCTCAACAGTCCGCGCCGGCGTCTCAACCACAATCTGCACCGCGCCCCGGACCTGGTGCAGCGCTTTTTGAATGTGCTGCAACCAGGCACTTACGTCCGTCCCCATCGCCATCTGCGCCCCAACCCCGGCGAGGGCTTTGAATGTTTTGTGATGCTTCAGGGGGCCATCGGTCTGTTGCTGCTGGATGACCAGGGCACGGTGCTGCACACCGAAAGGCTGGAGGTTGGCGGTGATGTGCGGGGAATTGAGTTGCAGGAAGGCCATTTCCACACCCTTGTGGCCCTGACCCCTGATGCCGTCATGTTCGAGATCAAGCAGGGGCCCTATGTCCCTACGGCCGATAAAGATTTCCTGGCCCAGTTCCCCGCCGAGGGCACACCGGAGGCCCAGGCCCAGGAGCGGGCCTGGCGATCCCTTTTCGAGCACTGAGGGGCCATGGCCGATTGTCCAGCCCTGGTGGGGTGCCAGGCCCTAGGCGCGATGCTCCCTTGGTGGGTCCGCCAAGGCGTCACGGCGGCAGAAGCTGCAATGGCCCCAGAGAGCAAGTTCACCCGCAGGTGCGGGACAGCCGCAGGCCGGGCAGGGGCCGCCTTGGCCGTGCACGTCGAGTCGACTGGGATGGGCGGCCCAGACGGCCGCTTCCTCTTGCATGGCCGGGGTCGGAATGGGACCTCGGTGGTGTTGCTGGACGATCACCTCCCGCACCTCGAAACCAGCTCCGCGCAAAGCCCCCAGCAGCATGTGGCGGTTGTATTGCAGTGCCTGGAGCCAGGGACCCGGTGC
Source organism: Cyanobium sp. (assembly GCA_040399485.1). Taxonomy (GTDB): domain Bacteria; phylum Cyanobacteriota; class Cyanobacteriia; order PCC-6307; family Cyanobiaceae; genus Cyanobium. Next base: position 4,734 of record JBBASD010000023.1, read on the forward strand.
CGCCCCCACCGTCAGACGCCCTGCCCTCAAAGAAAGGGGCCGGCAGTGGGGCGCCAGTTGGGGGCCGGCCAGCCGAGGCCAGGCCAGCCAAAGGGCGGCCAGATGGCCTTCTCGTTGCCAGGATTGCCCTAATTCTTCAAGGCATGCGGCCAGGGCCACGGCAGGTGGCCTGCGGGCTGGCAGCAGCACCGAAACCTGGCCGATCCGTTGGGTTCGGTTGCTGTCGTTCGCTGGACCCGGGACGGAACGCCTGGAAGCTTTGGCCATGGAACCGACCGTAGGG
>JBBASD010000023.1:5116-22102 GCA_040399485.1 Cyanobium sp.
CCCAAACCATGGGCTTTTTCGACAGGCTCAGCCGTCTGCTGCGCGCCAACCTCAACGATCTGGTCAGTAAGGCCGAAGATCCGGCCCTGATCTTGGACCAGTCCGTGGCCGATATGCAGGCTGATCTGGTCAAATTGCGCCAGGCCGTCGCGACGGCGATCGCCAGCCAGAAGCGGATCCAGAACCAGGCTGAACAAGCAGAAAGTCAGGCCAAAACCTGGTACGAAAGGGCAGAATTAGCCCTCAAGAAAAGCGAAGAGGATCTGGCCCGTGAGGCCCTGGCCAGGCGTAAGACCTACCAGGAAACCTTCACGGCCCTCAACAACCAGCTCAACAGTCAGGCCGGCCAAGTCGACACCCTAAAAAGGAGTCTGACGGCCCTTGAGGCCAAGATCGCTGAGGCCAAGACCAAAAAAGAAATGCTCAAAGCCCGCGCCCAGGCGGCCCAGGCCCAGGAGCAGCTGCAAAGCGCCGTCAGCAATCTCGGCACAAACTCCTCGATGGCCGCCTTCGAGCAGATGGAGGAGAAGGTGCAGGTTCTCGAGGCCCGTAGCCAGGCTGCTGCCGAACTGGCTGGCGCCGATCTGGAAAGTCAGTTCGCCAGTCTGGAGGGGGGCAATGATGTGGACGACGAGCTGGCCGCCCTCAAAACCCGGCTTGAAGGGGGCGCCCATCCGATTCAGCTACCGGCCCCAAATGGTCCCGTTCCCCAGTTGCAACCCGTGCAACAGCAGGAAGTGAACGCCGAGCTTGAAGAACTGAAGAAGTCCATCGACAAGCTCTGAGCTCGAAGTCATCTGAGCTCAAAGTCATCTGAGCTCAAAGTCAGGGGGATGTACTTGGGGCTCCCCCGAAGGGGGCCCCAAGCTTCATACAATCCAAGGAAATCGCAATAGGGCCCTTGGCCACCGATTCAACCAGTGCTGCCGTGCTGGATGTCACGGATTCTTCTTTTGCCCATGAGGTGCTCGAAGCTCCGATGCCTGTCCTGGTAGATGTCTGGGCCTCCTGGTGTGGACCTTGCCGCTTGATGGCGCCCTTGATGTCATGGGCCGCAGAGGCCTATGGCGGTAGGTTGAAGGTGACCAAATTGGAGGCTGACGATAACCCCGTAAGTCGCGATGCCTATCGAATTCAAGGCCTTCCCACGCTGCTGGTTTTTCGCGCTGGTGTGGAGGTGGCCCGCCAGGAGGGGGCCATCGCCAAGCCCCAGTTAATGGCTTTACTTGATGCCCATATCTGAGCGGGTGGCCCAGTTGGGCAGCGGTGTATTCAGCCGCAATGACGCCCGCAAGCAAGCCTATGCCCAGGGCCAAAACGGGTTGCAGGCAGGTTTGAACGGCCACCCTGGGCTGCTCGATCTTTCCCTGGGCTCCACCGATCTGCCGCCCCCGCCGGCGGCGATTGAGGCAATCTCTCACCGACTACATCACCCTGCCAGTGCCTCCTACTGCCTGCATGGCGCCACTTTGCCGTTTCGCGAGGCGGTGGCGGCCTGGGCTCTGCGTCGCTTCGGTATCAGGGTAGATCCCGAAACCGAGGTTCAGCTGCTGGTGGGTTCCCAGGAAGCCACGGCCCATTTGCCACTTGTGGTTACCGATCCAGGCGATGGGGCCTTACTTCTTGATCCCTGTTATCCCTCCCATCGGGGCGGCTTGGTGTTGGCTTCGGTGCGTCCCACCCTCCTGCCTCTGCGAGCCGATCAGGGGTGGCGGCCAGATTTCGGTCAACTGCCAGCCAGCGTTTGGGACCAGTTGAAATTGATGGTGCTGGGGTTTCCCCACAACCCCACGGCCACCACCGGCGACCAAAGCTGGCTGGATGGCGCCATGGCCCGCGCCATCGACCACGACCTCGTGCTGGCCCATGACAACCCCTATGTCGACCTCGCTCTGGAGGGGGAGGCACCGGCCCTTTTGCGCCATCCGGATTGGCGGCGCCAGGGCATTGAATTTTTTTCCTTCTCCAAGAGTTGGTGTCTTGGCGGTTATCGCTTGGCTTTCGCAATCGGGGCTGCGCCTCTGATCGCCGGCCTGCGCCAGCTGAAATCCGTGGTTGATTTCAATCAGTCCCTGGCCCTTCAGGCCGGGGCCATTGCTGCTTTGGAGCAGGCGCCCGATTGGCCCCAGAAGCTGCGTGAGGTTTATCGGCAGCGGCGCGATGGCATGGTGCGGGCATTGGCGGCTGTCGGTTGGAGCGTTAGCCAACCGTCGATGGCTCTCTACCTCTGGCTGGAGGTGCCGCCGGTGGCAAAGGAGCGGGGGTTGGATTCCGAGGGTTTCTGTGCCGCCCTTTTGGAGGCGACAGGGGTCTGTCTCACCCCTGGCATCGGTTTTGGACCAGGGGGGGAGGGGTGGCTGCGGTTGGCGTTGGTCCATCCCCTGCCGGAACTGGAGGCCGCTGCCGCTCGCATGGGGGCCTGGTTGGGCCAGCTGTGATCGGACGCCTCGGTGCCGCCCGCAGGTTTCTGGGGCCTGGGCCTGTGCTGGCTTCTGGGACTGGGTCCGGGTCCGGGTCTGGGACTGGGACTGGGACTGGGACTGGGACTGTGGCAACTGATGATCTTCGTGCCTGGCACCTGCGTTATGTGCCGGTATGTGGCACCACCGAACGCCTGCTTGACGACTGGTTGACCCAAGCGCCATGGGCCCAGGGGCCCCGGCTGCATGCGCCCCTGGCCTTGTTCGCCGGCCAGCAACGCTTTGGTCGGGGTCAACGGGGAAGGAGCTGGAGTTCCCCGCCCGGGGGCGTCTGGCTCAGTGCCGCCCTGCCCTGGCCCGCCGAGCCCCTGGGGGCCGCCGCGGTTGGTCTGGCGGTCGCGGTGGGGTTGGCCTTGGAATTGGAGGATCTCGGCCTCCCCGTGAGAATCAAGTGGCCCAATGATGTGTATTTGCCTGGATCCGGGGGGGCAATGGCCAAGCTGGCCGGGGTGCTGCCCGGCCAAAGACTCCAGGGCAATCAGGTGCGCTGGGCCCGGGTGGGTGTGGGGTTGAATGCCCGCAATCGGGTCCCCAGCGGGGCTACCAATGTGGCGATGGCGGCGGGCTGCCGCGAAGGCTGCCCCTGGCGCCTCAGCGCCCGGGCCCTACGGGCCCTCGATTGGGCCATGGCCTGGGCGGACCGTCCCGAGGCAGTGAGGGTTCTGGCGGAGCAGCGTCTGTGGTGGCCAACCCAGGTGATCCAGCTGGAAGGGGAGTCCTGGCAACCCCTGGGGCTGCACCGTGATGGGGGGGTGGTACTTGGCCGCAAGGGAAGGATTCGGATGTGGCATCGGCGCTTTGACGAGGGGCCTGATCCCCCAGGCCCCAGGGGCGGGTCTTTCCTGGGGCCTGGCCATTAGATTGGCCCGGCTTAACAGGGATTGCAGTCCCCCCCACCTTCCCCATGGCTCCCCGGCCTTCCCATCTGTTGTTGGCCCTGACATCCCTGGGGCTGTTGCCCTTGGTCAGCAGTTCTTTGGTGCAGGCCCAGCAGGACACGATGGTTCCGCCAAGCTCCCTGGAGGCGCCAGTGGCGAGACCGTCCTCCCAGGGCGCCGCCCCTGCACCCTTGGCACCTGCCTCCGGTGGCGGGGCAGTGCCTTCGGCGGCGGCTCCGGCCTTGCCGGCTCCGGCCCTGCCGGCTCCGGAATCCGTGCGGGTGCCGGAACCGATGCGCGCCAGTCCTCAGGATTGGCCGCCTGAGGCTCCCCGCCGGTTTGATCGGAGTCTTGATGCCTTGGTGCGCGATCGGGTCATCACCCCCCGCGAGGTCCAGATCCGGGTCCACGATGGCCTGGCTCGGCCTCTCACCCCCTCGGTCCGGCAGGAGGGTTGCAGCAGCGGAGCCTTCAGCGCCCGAGAGTGTGGCGGTCGAGCTGCTGTTCAATTTCGACCCCGGGATGGCGGTTCGCCAGCCTTCTTGGGGGAATCCCAAGCCGGCGGCTACCGCCCATGGGGCGGCGGCGAAGGGGCGCCACGCTCGGCGGTCGAAGCGGCTCCCTTGCCACCTATTTCCGTGCCGGTCTCGGCGTTGCTCTCGGGTGCAGGGGGCAGCTTCCGGCTCACCGATGTCTTCCGGGTGACCCCCCGGCCGGGTCCGATCGGAGGAAATGGCAATGCCAGGCCGCTGTTTCCCTTGATTGGGTCAGCGGTGACTACCAGCAATTTTGGCTGGCGCTTGCATCCTTTGCTGGGCAACTGGATTATGCACAGCGGCCGAGATCTGGCCGCCCCCGAAGGCACCCCGGTGGTGGCGGTCCTGGCTGGCAAGGTTGTCAGCAGTGGGCTAGCGGGGGGCTACGGCCTGGCGATCGAAATCGAGCACGGTGGCCTTCGGCGTCGTACCCTTTATGGTCACCTTTCCGAGCTTTACGTCAAGGAGGGGGCGCGGGTTAGCCAGGGCGAAGTGATCGGACGGGTGGGCAGCACCGGCTTGAGCACAGGGCCCCATCTCCATTTTGAACTGCGTATTCCCCAGGATGGGGGTTGGGTGGCCATTGATCCTGGCGATTTCGACGCCAGTGGCTCTCCTTTGCTTGGCCAGTTAGCTGGCCTGGCGCTGCCGGGTGACGCAGGTGGTTTAACTGCCAACAGTTCCCTGGGCTCCGTTGCACCCGCAGGCGATGCGGTGGCCCTGCTGATGGGAGAACTGCTGCAAACGCTTGAGCGTCCCCGATTCGCCACTAAGCCAGCGATCAACCCTGGCGTAGCCCTTCGCCCAATGGTGGCCACCCCGTCGGCGGGTGCAAGCACGTCACCCCAGGGTTGATCTCAACGGCCGGACCGCCAGGGATTGGGCCAAAAAGCCTCGCGAAGTTCACTGGGCGATTCGCCCGTCGCGAAAGTGAATGATCCGCTGAGCCCGTTCCCCCACCTCCTGCTCGTGGGTCACCAATAAAATCGTCATCCCCTGGGCGTTGAGGTCATCGAAGATGGCCAGAACTTCTTCTGTGGTGGTCGAATCGAGGGCTCCGGTCGGTTCGTCTGCGAGGAGAAGCGAGGGCCCGTTGATGATCGATCGCGCTACGGCCACCCGCTGTTGCTGACCCCCTGAGAGTTGATTGGGCTGGTTGTCCAGCCGGTGGGCCAATCCAACTTTTTCGAGGGCGAGTTTGGCGCGCTGGCGTCTCTGCTCCGCAGGAACGCCTGCATAGATCATTGGCAGCATCACGTTTTCCATGGCGGTCAACTGGGGCAGCAGATGGAATTGCTGGAATACAAACCCGAGTTTCTGGTTGCGAAGATCGGCTAATTCATCATCACTGAGAGTTTCGACCGGAACCCCATTGAGGTGGTAGCTGCCGCTGGTCGGCATGTCCAGGCAGCCAAGAATGTTCATGGCCGTGCTCTTGCCCGATCCGGAGGCTCCCATCACGGCGAGGTAATCACCGTTGTTGACCGCCAGACAAAGATCGTTGAGGGCATGAACGGTTGTGTCGCCGCTGCCGTAGATCTTGTTGACGTGAATCAACTCCGCCACTGGGGGCGCTGATGGACCTGGGTTGCTCACCCAGGCGGGCAGGGTAGGTGACGGTTTCATCCCAGACCTGCCGCGGGGAGGGCGGCAATGGCCCGTTGCAGAATGGGAGTGCCGCTGACGGCAGCATTAGCCCACTCAAACAGGGGACTTGAGAGCACCCCGCCAACCGCCGTGACCAAAACACAGGCCACAAGGGCGGTCCGAAGGGATTGCATCCCTGAAAGATTCCAGCTGATCGGCGGGTAAGCCTTCACGACGTCGGATGCTTCCTGGGGTTCTTTAACCACCATCATCTTGATGACGGAAATATAATAATAAATCGAGATTACCGATGTAATTAGGCCTACGATGACGAGGAGGTATTGATGGTCGGCCCACCCGGCGAAGAAGAGATATATTTTTGCAAAGAAGCCAATCATTGGCGGAATGCCCCCGAGGGAAAGGAGGCACAGGCTCAGCCCCAGGGTTATGAGGGGGTCTTTTTGATACAACCCAGCAAAATCGGCGATTCGATCACTACCTGTACGCAGGGAAAACAGAATGATGCAGGCGAAGGCACCGAGATTCATAAATAGGTAAGCCGCCATATAGAGCACCATGGCGGCAAAGCCGTCTTCTGTGCCGCATACCAGGCCGATCATCACGAAGCCAGCTTGACCAATGGAGCTGTAGGCAAGCATGCGTTTCATCGAAGTCTGCGCCAGGGCAACAACGTTGCCAAGTACCATGCTTAGTAGGGCCAATACGGTGAACAAGAATTTCCACTGAGCATCAAAACTCTCAAAGCAGCCCACCAAAATTCTTAGGGCCAGGGCGAAACCGGCCGCTTTAGAACCCACCGAAAGGAAGGCCACAACAGGTGTAGGTGAGCCCTCATAGACATCAGGTGTCCATTGGTGGAAGGGCACAGCGGCGATCTTGAAAGCCACGGTCGCAAGGACAAACACCAGGGAAAGGGCCGTGATCGGTTTGGCGCTGCTTTGTAGGGCCAGCGAAATTCCCTCCAGGGAGGTTTCCCCGCCGCTGAGGCCGTAAAGGAGGGAGGCGCCATAGAGAAATACTGCGGCGGCGGCAGAGCCTACGAGTAGATATTTAAGTGCCGCTTCGGAGCTGCGGGCGTCGCGCTTCATGTAGCCCGAGAGAAGATAACTCGAAACCGAAAGGGTTTCCAGGGAGATGAAGATGCTTACAAGATCGGTTGCGCCGCAAAGGATCATCGCCCCCAGGGTGGCCGCCAGCAAAATCGCCGCGTATTCGCCCAGGGGTGTGCCACTGCGCTCCACGTAGCGCCAGCTCAAAAGCAGGGTGATCAGCGTTGAGCAGGCAACCACCGCCCGGAAGGCGATCGATAGGTTGTCCGCCAAGAAGGAGCCCAGAAACGAGGGTTCAATCGGACCATTCCATTGGGTCGCCAGCAACAGGAGGGAGGCAACGAGCCCCCCGTAGCAGATGGGCGGCACCCAGCGACTGGCCGTTTTCTCACCGGCCAGATCCACGATCAAGCAGGCCAGCAGCGCCAGCAGGATCGCTCCCTCAGGGGCAATCGCCCCAGCATTGAGCTGTAGCGCGATCGAGCCGGTGCTGAGGCCGGCACCGATCGCGTCGGTGGCGGCGCTTGCCGTACTGGCGGCAGCCGCCACGGTGGCCAGCATCGCTGGGGCAGCGGTCGGTGCGGCGATCGCCGTAAGGGCGGCCAGGATCACATCTGCCACGGCGGAAAAGTTCTTGACAGGCGGGACTGTAGCGGCGCTCCAGAGGGCCCTGCCCAACGGACCGGCCTGGGATGCGATATAGAAGGGGAAGGTTCACCGCCTGTCTGTGGCGCACACGCTGGTCATCGTTGAGAGCCCCACAAAGGCCCGTACCATTCGCGGTTTTCTGCCCAAGGAGTTCCGGGTTGAGGCCTCGATGGGCCATGTGCGCGATCTGCCCAATAACGCCAGTGAGATCCCTGCGGTCCACAAAGGAGAGAAATGGGCGAATCTGGGCGTCAACACCGCCAAGGACTTCGAGCCCCTGTATGTGGTGCCGAAAGACAAAAAAAAGGTGGTCAAGGATCTCAAAGATGCCCTCAAGGGCGCGGATCAGTTGCTGCTGGCCACGGACGAAGACCGTGAAGGAGAAAGCATCAGCTGGCATTTGGCCCAGCTGCTGGATCCCAAAGTGCCCGTCAAACGGATGGTCTTCCACGAAATCACCAAGGAGGCCATCTCCCAGGCCCTCAAGAACCCGCGTGAGCTCGACATGGAGCTTGTGCATGCCCAGGAAACCCGTCGCATCCTCGATCGACTTGTCGGTTATTCACTCTCCCCCCTGCTCTGGAAGAAGGTGGCCTGGGGACTATCGGCGGGCCGGGTTCAGTCGGTCTCGGTGCGCCTGTTGGTCGAGAGGGAGCGGGCGCGGCGAGCCTTCCGCAGCGGCACCTATTGGGACCTCAAGGCCAGCCTGGCCCATGGTCAGATTCCCTTTGACGCCAAGTTGACCCACCTTGGGGGCGAGCGCGTAGCAAACGGCTCTGATTTCGACGAAAGCACCGGGGCGATCAAGGCCGGCAGCAAGGTCAAGTTATTGGCTGAGGCCGAAGCCCGCGCCCTGCAGCAAGCCGCCCTCGCCGGCAGTTGGCATGTGGCGGCGGTGGAGGCAAAACCGACCGTGCGCAAGCCCGTGGCTCCCTTCACCACTAGCACCTTGCAACAGGAGGCGAATCGCAAGCTGCGTCTCTCGGCCCGGGACACCATGCGCACCGCCCAGGCGCTCTATGAGCGGGGCTTCATCACCTACATGCGCACAGATTCGGTGAATCTCTCCGAGCAAGCCATCAAGGCGGCCCGCAGTTGTGTGACTGAGCGTTATGGCCAGGACTACCTCAGTCCGGCCCCCCGCCAGTTCACCACCAAATCCCGTAATGCCCAGGAGGCCCACGAAGCCATTCGGCCTGCGGGGGAGGCGTTCCGCACCCCTGGGGAGACCGGTTTGGAGGGCAGGGATCTGGCGCTATACGAACTCATCTGGAAGCGCACCGTGGCCTCCCAGATGGCAGATGCCCGTTTGACAATGCTGGCGATCGATCTGGAGGTGGCTGACAGCACCTTCCGGGCGACGGGAAAGCGGATTGATTTCCCAGGCTTTTTCCGGGCCTATGTGGAGGGCAGCGATGACCCCGATGCCGCTTTGGAGGGCCAGGAGGTTCTGCTGCCAGCCCTCAAGGTCGGCGACGGTCCTGATTGCCGCTCCGTTGAGGCGCTCAGTCACCAGACCCAACCCCCGGCCCGCTACAGCGAAGCCGCCCTTGTAAAGATGCTGGAGAAGGAGGGGATCGGACGCCCCTCCACTTACGCCAGCATCATCGGCACGATCATTGACCGCGGCTATGCCACCTTGCAGGCCAACGCCCTGATACCCAGCTTCACGGCTTTTGCCGTAACCGCTTTGCTGGAGGAGCACTTCCCCGATCTGGTGGACACTGGTTTCACCGCCCGCATGGAAAACACGCTCGACGAAATTTCTACCGGTAAGGTCCGCTGGCTTCCCTATCTTGAGGATTTCTATAAGGGCGAGGACGGGCTCGAGGCCTTGGTGCAAAGGCGCGAAGGCGACATCGATCCGGGTCATTCCCGCACAGTGGCCCTAGAGGGGTTGCCCTGTGTAGTGCGCATCGGCCGTTTCGGTGCCTACCTCGAATCCCGCCGTGTGGGCACAGATGGCGAAGAGGAGTTGCTCAAGGCCACCCTTCCCCAGGAGATCACCCCTGCCGATCTTGATGCCGACAAGGCCGAATTGATTCTGCGCCAGAAGTCAGAGGGACCTGAATCCATTGGCGAGGACCCCGAAACAGGCGAGCAGGTTTACCTCTTGTTTGGGCAGTATGGGCCCTATCTTCAGCTTGGCCAGGCCAGTGAAGAAACCCCCAAGCCGAAACGGGCTTCTCTGCCAAAGGGGGTCAAGCCAGAGGAGATGAAGCTCGAGGATGCCCTCGGTTTGCTGCGGCTGCCCCGCCATCTGGGTGAGCATCCAGACGGTGGCAAGGTTCAGGCGGGTTTGGGACGCTTCGGCCCCTATGTGGTTCACGACAAGGGCAAGGGAGAAAAGGATTACCGCTCGATCAAGGCTGAGGATGATGTCCTGGTGATCGGCCTGACTCGGGCTCTAGAGCTCCTGGCCCAGCCCAAACGTGGGCGGGGCGGCCGCACTGCCCTCAAGGACCTGGGAACCCCTGAGGGGGCAAAAGAGGCTATCCAGTTATTTGATGGTCCCTACGGCCTTTATGTGAAACAGGGCAAGGTGAATGCCTCCCTGCCCGAGGGCACCACGGCTGACACCCTCACCCTGGAGCAGGCCGTCGCATTGCTGGCCGCTAAGGCGGCCACTACTCCTTCCCGCTCCCGCAGCGGCACCAAGGCGGCCAAAACTGCGGCTGCGGCTGGCGATAGCGGTCCCAAGACACGGGCCGCGGCGACCAAGGGGGCGGCCAAGGGCCGCACAACCGCCAATGATCCGGGTGCGGCGCCCGCCCGCAAGGCTCCTGCCACCACCAAGACGGGACGGCTGCGGGCCAGTGCTGTGCGGGTGATCAAGCCCGCAGGTAGCTGATGCCCAGCCCATGCCGAGCTCCAGCGACCATAGCTGCCGCCATTGTTTTGTTGCTGCTGCAGACAGGCTGCACGGGCACTCCGTTCGGTGAGAGCTTGAGCCGCAGTTTCCCGCCCCCAGGATCTCCTGACCAACCCTCTTCTCAACAGGGGGCGGCCGGTCCGGCACCCCAGGGAAATCCGGCGCCAATAATGTCCGGACCCCTGCCATCACCGGTTGGGCAGACTCCCCAAGGGGGCCAAACCCCGGCGAGTGGGTCGGCCGCCCTGGCTCAGAAATCCCCTCCGGCCTCTGGTGGCACCAAGACCGCCGCCGGTCCCCCTACCCCAGCTGGCACACCTGCCTTGGCCCCGGGCGCTTCCCAAGTCCGAAGTAGCGCTCCGGCCGCCCGTCCCATGCCGTATCGCGTCACGATTCGGCTGCCGGAGGCTGATCCTTCTGCACCGGCCGAGGCTGTCACCAAGGCCCTACGTGCAACCGGGGTGGCCTTCGAAGTTGAAACAATTGAGCGAATAACCACCCCCGGCTCGGCGTCCCTGGCGACTCCTGCCCCCAGCCCGGCCCCTCCCGCAGAATCCACTACACCGGCTCCTACGACCCGGCCCGCGCCGCCCCCCCGCTGAGGTTGTTTTTTCTTGGTTCCCAACTCCTCGCGTCAGCTAACGGCCCGGGCGGCCCGACAGATGATGGACACCGCCTATTTGGCGGCGGCCACGGCCCTGTTGTGGGTGGCACTTTATTACCTGCCCGTGGGCGGTCCTCTCTTTCGTCTAGCCCTGCCCCTGCCCCTAACCCTGCTCCAGCTGCGCCATGGCTGGCGATGTGCATGGGAGGGAGTGGCCGTCAGCGCCTTGCTCCTGGTGGCCCTGATGGGGCCGATTCGTGGTCCTTTGATGCTGTTCCCCTACGGCCTCTTGGCCCTTTGGCTGGGCTGGGGTTGGCGGACGCGACAGAGCTGGTGGTTGACCTTGGCCCTTGGGGCCTTCATCGGTGCTCTGGGTTTTTTGGTGAGGGTGGCGGTGCTTTCGGTGCTGGTTGGTGAGAATCTCTGGGTGCTGATCACCACCGCCGCAGCCTCCTTGCTGGAGCGGTTGCCGTTGCCGGGCCTCGCCGCAGGCTTCGACATCACCCAGGTGCAGCTGGCTGCCCTGCTGCTGGTTCTGTTCCAGAACCTCCTGATGGTTGTGTGTCTTCATGCTGTTGCTTACTGGATTTTTCCGCGGCTTGGCTCCCCCATCAGCGAACCTCCCGAGGCCTTGAGGGCCCTGGTGTCCCTCGATCCCCAGTGACTGAATTGCGTCGCCTCTGGGGAGACCCAGACCAGGCGTCCCTTTGGCAGGCAGGCTGGTGTGCCGCTGCAGATGAGATTCAGGTGGTTGTGCTGCTGGCGGCAACTGCCACCGCGGCGATTCCAGGCATCTCGGCAGCTGGGGCCACTCCGGAGAGCCGGCGGGCCACTGCTGCTGCAGATGCCGAACTACTGGTCCTTGGGCCAGGCTGCCATCGGCCCCATGCCCTGCCGCCTTTGCCTGCGGGAGTCTCCCCTGCCTTGATCTCGCAAGTGGTGGTGAACACCTTGGGTTGGCATCCCCTGGTGGTGGATCTCGGTTGTGCCCTGGCGCCGTCCGTGCCCCACCTGCGACTTCCGGCTTCCCTGGGGGCGGGACCGGCCCGTTGCCTCACCACTGGTCGGGCCATCGATCTGGGCAGGGTGGCCGGCCTTTTCGCCCTTGGGCGACGCTGGGGGGAGGGCCTGGGGAAGGCCCGGTCGCCGCGGCCGCTGCTCTTGGCCGAATGTGTGCCCGGGGGTACCACAACGGCCCAGGCGGTGCTCTCCGGTCTTGGTCTTGCGGTGGAAGGACTGGTGGGTAGCAGCCTGCGCGACCCCGATCTCTCGCTCAAGGCCCAGCTGGTGCGTCAAGGTCTGGGGGCGGCCGGCATTGGCTTGCCCAGCGGCCAGGGGGAAGGGACTTCGCCCGTCGCTGATCCCCTGGCGGTGGTTGCTGCCGTTGGGGACCCGATGCAACCTGTGGCGGCAGGCCTTGTCTTGGCGGCGGCGGCCCAGGGGGTGCCGGTGCTGTTGGCCGGTGGCAGCCAGATGGCGGCGGTGTTGGCCCTGGCGCTGGCACTGGCCCCCGCTTCTCTGCGGGAGGTTTTGGTGGCCCAGGTGGCCATCGGCACCACCGCTTGGGTCGCCAACGATCTCAGCAGCAACCTGGGGGTCTTGCTGCAGACCCTGGAGCGCCATTGGGGGGTCACTCCCTTGGGGTTGGTCGCCGATCTGCGCTTCCATGCCCCCCTGCACCCCGCCCTGCTCGATTACGAGAGGGGCTTTGTCAAAGAGGGAGTGGGTGCCGGAGGCCTGGCCCTGGCTTGGCAGTTGAGTGGCCGCCATCCGCAGGCCCTGGCCGAGGCCTGTGACCGTGCCTGTGACATCCTGCTGGCCGAAGGGGACCTGGGAGCCTCTACGGTCCCGCCATGACTTCGCCCGTTTTTCCCCGACGTCAGGTGCTGCGTTTCGGTGCGGCGTTAAGCCTGGGCTGGCTGGCCGGTTGCCGCCAGAGCACGGCCGAACTGGTGGCCCACCGGGGCGATTTGCCCAAGGCCTGGGCGGCTCAGTTGCCGGCCCCTTGGCAGGCACGCTGGCTCGAAGATCCGGCCGCTGTGGTGGCTAGCGCTAGCCAGTCCCCAGCCCCTGGCCTGGTCCAGTGCCTTGATGGCTGGGCCACCACGGTGCCGACAAACAGATTGCAACCCTTCGGGGCACCGGCGCTGCTGAAGCGGCTGGAGGCTGGCGCCCAGCCCGTCAGTCGCCTATTTGCCCCAGCGGGTTCAGCCGCCTTGGCTTTCCCATGGGCCTGCAGTCCCTGGGTGCTGTTGCTGCGACGAAGGGATGACCTGGTGCCCCAGGCGACTGAGGATTGGGATGTGCTGCTCGATCCCAGCCTCAAAGGTGGAGTGGTTCTGCCCTCCAGCCCCAGGGTGGTAATCGATCTCGTCCAGGGCGATCCCGCCAGACTTCGCCGTCTGAGGGCCCAGGCCCTGGCCTATGACGACCGAGATGGGCTCAATTTGTTGCTCACCGGCGAGGCCGAGGCTGCGGTACTGCCGCGCCATCGTGTAGCGCCCCTGTTGCGCAGGGATCCCCGCCTGCGGGCCCTGTTGCCAGCCACGGGGTCGCCCCTGAGCTGGAATCTGCTTCTGCGTCCCGTTTCTGAGCAGCCGGCGCCGCCCTTGGATTGGTTGGGGGCAATCCTTGAACCCCCGCTTCTGCCCCTGCTGCTGGCCGCAGGTTGGGTTCCCCCCCTGCCCCGCGGGCTGCTGGAGGCGGGTTTGAAGACGTTTCCAGAGCCTATGGCCCATCTGCTCTTGCCACCCCCGGCGGTGTGGGAACTGTGTCGCTCCCTGCCACCTCTGACTGCCAAACAACAGGAATCCCTGCAGGATCTCTGGCGGGAGACGACTCCTAACCCTGCCCCTGGGACGACGCCCTAAGCCCACAGCCGGCGGCGGGGCGCTGCCGAGAGGCGGCGGTGGGTGTCAGCCAACAGGTCCGGGATTGGCAGAGCGTGGGGGCAGCGGGGCATGCAGTCCCCGCAGCGCTGGCAGGCCTCGGCATTTACCTGTTCCCACCAGGGCCCGGCCCGGCCGATGAGGTTGTAGCGCTCTGTGGCGAAGGCCTCCATGCCATGGCCTATCGCCATGTGCCGTAGCCGCAGCAATGCGGGGATAGGCACCTGTTGGGGGCAGGGAAGACAGGCACGGCACTGGCCGCACCATTCTTTGCCCAGCCGTTCCCGCCCAGCCATCTGGAGCTGCTCGATGGCCTGCCTCTCTTCGTCGCTCAAGGGCCCTGCGGCGTCGCCCAGTTGCTGGGCCCAGTTGAGATCGGCTGGGTGCCTGGCCCCAAGCGTCAGGGTGCTGATGCCCTGGCTCAGCAGAAAGCGGTAGGCGAGTTGCAGCGGTGCGAAGGGGGCGCAGTCCGCCACCAGGAGGTGGGGCGGATCCTGCAGCCGGCCTCCTTTGTCAGCAGGTGAGATGGCCATCACGCCCAGTCCCTGGGCCAGGGCCCGCTGGGCCAGAGGTAGGCGCTCTTGATCGAACAGATGCAGATGCAAGCTGCAAAAGCGGAAGCGTCCACTATCCAGGGCGCGTTCAATCAGATCATTGTCCCCATGGCTGCTGAAGCCCACTTGTCCCACCAGGCCTTCCGCTAGCAGGGTGGCCAGCAGATCCGAGCCAGGACCCTTGAGAACCCATGCCAGTTGCTCCGGGGTGTTCACTCCATGCACGGCCAGATTGTCCATGGCGGCAACCCCCAGGCGTTTGAGGCTGGCTTGCACCGCTTTGCGTCCCTCCTGTGCGGTGCCACCCGGCAGCAACTTGCTGGTCAGCACAACGTCTTGGCGCTCCAGGGCCCCCTGTTCGCTCAGCTGGCGAAGGGTATGGCCCAAAAAGGTTTCAGCCGGCCCATAGGCCGGCGCAGTCTCCAGGTGGTTAATGCCGGATTCGAGGGCGGCCCGTACCACTGAGCGCATCTGGGCCAGGGAATCCACCGCTCGCATCGTGCCGAGAGTGAACAGGGAAACGGATGGACCCTGGCCAAAGGGTCTGCGTGCGATCCGCCTGTGGGAGATCTCTGCTTCCCCCTGCCACTCTCCGCTGGTTTCAGGGGCTGCCGGCATCGGAGGGGAGGTCGGCTTCAGGGTCTTCCTCGCTGGCCGGTGATTCGGATGTTGAAGGATCTTCCTGACGGTTCTGGCGCAGATGTCTGATAAGTGCGGCGGGAGTGGTGTTGTCCAGAAAACGCCTGAAATCCTCCTGGTCCACGGCATCAGCCTCGGCATCGACTGGAATCGAGGCATCCACAACCACCTCCTCCAGCATCCATATGGTGCTGTCGGTGCGCAGGGCCAGGGCAATGGCGTCACTGGGACGGGCATCAAGTTCCAGGGCCTCTCCAGTGGCATTGGTGAGTTTGAGCACGGCCCGGAAAGTGTTGTCCTCAATGGCGTGGATGATCACCCGATCAAGGGCGAGGCCGCCTGCAGCCATCAATTGGGCCATCAGGTCATGGCTGAGGGGACGGGGCGAGCGTTCCCGGTTGATGCCTGCCAGGATGTTTTGGGCTTGGGCTTGGTCGATCCAGATGGGCACCTGGCGACGGCCGGAGGGGTCCCGTAGCAGCACAATCGGACTGCGGCTGGCCGCATCAAGGGCAATCCCCGCCACGCTCATCTCGACCATGGTTGCCTCAGAGACTTACCCAGCTTCAGCCCATTGCTTGATTATGACCAGCAGCCAGCGGACTTGAGATGTTCACCGGATTGGTACGAACCATGGGCCGTTTGCAGCGATGGCGTTCCGGGGTCTGGGTCAGGGGTGATCTGGAGGCCCTTGGTCCGCTCGAGTTGGGTGACAGCATCGCCGTGGATGGGGTTTGTCTGACCGTTTCCAGTCTGGTGGGGGATGGCTTTCAGTCCGACGTCAGCGAGGAGACCTTGGCGCGCACCACCTTGGCCCCCAAGGCGGATGAGGGGGGCTGGGTAAACCTTGAACCCGCGTTGCGCCTCTCTGACCGGTTGGGAGGTCACTTGGTGAGCGGCCATGTCGATGGCCAGGGCGAGATCCTGGGGATCCAGCGTCAGCCTGCGTCCTGGCAACTGGAGGTGGGTTGTGATCCCCAATGCCACGGCCGCTATCTCTGTGAGAAGGCCAGCATTGCTCTAGATGGCATCAGTCTCACTTTGGCAGGCTGCGACAACGATGGCCGCCGTTTCTGGATCGCCGTCATCCCCCACACCTGGATAACCACAACCCTTCAATACCGGCAGGTGGGCGACCTGTTGAATTTGGAGATTGATCTGTTTGCGAAATATACTGAACGCTTGCTCTATTCCCGTGGCCAGGCCAGCCGCTCCCAATCCCCTGGCCCCAATCCAGGATCCGAAGGGGGAGTTTCACCCTCCAACCCGATCAGTGCCGCCTGGCTCCGTTCCCAAGGTTGGTGAGAATGGTGAGTCCGTAGGGTTTATGGCTGGTTTGAGAGTTGCCTCAACTGCCTTGCCCTTGAGCTTCCACGGGAAGCAGCCAGATCGAGCCAGTTTCGCGATGCAGCTCAATGCGGAACTCCTGGCCGGGTTCAAGGCCCATGCGTCGGGTGTAGGCCTGGCCAATCAGCAGGTTGCCATTGCCGTGGACCCGGGTGCGAAATTCAGCTTGACGGCCGCGGCTGAGGCTCGAGTTGCTGCTGGCTGAGGGCAGGGAGTAGCCCTTGGCTGCTACCAGGGCACGGTAGAAACTCTTTTTGAGCACCCGGCCACTGGGACCGACATAGCCACAGCCCCGCGCGATCTGATCTTCAGGCCGGTTCCCGAGAGAGCGGGCCTTGTCCAAAAGCGCTTTGCCTTCAAGGGGGCTAGTGGCTGGGGAGGGAACAGAGTCGGCACCAACCGATGCCCTTAAGAGAGTCATGGGGCACTTGCCCAGAGAATTCTGCTCTGATTCTGCCGAGCGCAAGGCCGGCTTAGCAAGGGTTTCCAAGCAAAGAGCAACAAGCCAAAGAGGGAAATTGACCAGGGTCGTCGTTATTCATCTGTTTGGATCTAACTTGGAACAGAAGTTTTCGATATAAGGTTCCAATGTCCTTGGACCTAATTGTGTTGAGACACAGATCTTGGTTGATCCCGCTAGTGTGCATGGCAACCTAAGGGCATTTCTGGATTTGGAATGGAGAGTGGCCAAAATGATTGCGCCTGCCGCTGCTGATTTTCTGCCAGGTTCTGTGGAACGTACCCCTGTTGGATTGATGCGATTGATTCAGGGGATCACTTCCCATCTCGTCGTCGGAGTGATTGCCTTAATAGTGATTGGTGGATCCACACGGGTCATGGAGGCAGGACTTGCTTGCCCTGACTGGCCACTTTGTTATGGAAG
>JBBASD010000024.1:0-12382 GCA_040399485.1 Cyanobium sp.
TACCGCCCCTGGGGCCATTACGACGGCATCGTCGAGGGAGACCGCTGGCAGGTCAAGAAAATCCAAGTGAAACCAGGGGCCGCTCTCTCCTTGCAGATGCACCACCATCGAGCCGAACATTGGGTGGTGGTGCGCGGTACCGCCTTGGTTGAAAAGGACGGTGTTGAAGAGATGGTGGGGGAGAATCAGAGCACCTACATCCCCCTTGGTGCCCGCCACCGTCTGATTAATCCAGGCAAAATTCCGGTTGAGATGATCGAGGTCCAAAGTGGTGCCTATCTCGGCGAAGACGACATTGTGCGTTTCGAAGATCGCTATGGCCGCAGCAATAGCAGGGGCGAAAGCGGTTTGGGGAGGTCCGATCCCGCTGCCTTGAACGTCGCCGAAGCATCTGCCCTTGCTGCGGGTGGCCGCACCTGAAAGCCTGCCAGCCAGCCCAACCCCACCCTAGTTTCCCCCGATTTCTCCCCTTTCCGCCTCCATGACCAGCGTCAACGGCCTCGCTTCCAACACCAAGATCGCCCTGATCACGGGCATCACAGGACAGGACGGTTCGTATCTGGCGGAGCTGCTGCTGGAGAAGGGTTATGTGGTGCACGGCATCAAGCGACGGGCCAGCAGCTTCAACACCGATCGTATCGATCACCTGTATCAAGATCCCCACGTCAATGATCCCCGGCTTGTTCTCCATTACGGCGACCTGACGGATTCCACCAATCTGATTCGCATCATTCAGCAGGTGCAGCCCGATGAGATCTATAACCTTGGCGCCCAAAGCCACGTGGCGGTGAGTTTCGAAAGCCCCGAATACACGGCCAATTCTGATGCTCTCGGCACCCTAAGGATTCTGGAGGCGGTACGCATTCTGGGCATGATCGATAAAACCCGCATTTATCAGGCCTCCACCTCCGAGCTTTACGGACTGGTCCAGGAGATACCCCAGAAGGAAACCACCCCCTTCTACCCGCGCAGTCCCTATGGCGTGGCCAAGCTTTATGCGTATTGGATCACAATTAACTATAGGGAGTCCTATGGCATGTATGCCTGCAATGGCATTCTTTTTAACCACGAAAGTCCCCGTCGCGGCGAGACCTTCGTCACCCGAAAAATCACCCGTGGCCTTTGCCGCATTGATGCCGGCCTCGATCAATGTCTGTTCATGGGCAACATGGACTCCCTACGGGACTGGGGCCACGCCCGTGACTATGTCGAGATGCAGTGGCGCATGCTCCAGAATGACAAACCCGAGGATTTCGTGATTGCCACCGGCCGCCAGGAAACGGTGCGGCGCTTCATTGAAATCTCAGCCCAGCAGCTGGGCTGGGGCGGCATCCAATGGAGTGGCCAGGGAGTGACCGAAACCGGCGCCAGGGCCGACACCGGCGCGGTGGTGGTGCGGGTTGATCCCCGTTACTTCCGTCCAGCTGAAGTCGAAACCTTATTGGGGGATCCCACCAAAGCCCATGCCAAGCTCGGCTGGACTCCCACCACCACCCTGGAGGAATTGGTGGCTGAAATGGTGGCATCCGATAAGCAGGAGGCCGCCAAAGAGGCCGTCCTGCGTCGTGAAGGCTTTGCGGTGGTGGGTTCGATGGAATCGCCTCCCAGTGGTTCTTTCCCGGTCAAGTTGGGCTGAGGGCCCGGCGGCGCAATTCTTCATACAAACCAAGCACCGGTGCCGTCAGGGCCAGTCGGGCATCACTGTGGCGGCGCCGCTGCGGTTCAAATACGTTGATGGCATGGTCGGCCCCTTGTTGGCTGAGGGCTCCAGGCAACTCCAATTGCTGCAGCAGCAGCAGCAAGCCCTGGCGCACCCGATCGGCATCGGCTTCGAACTCAATCAGCGGAAAAGGCTGCTGCTGATGCAGCTGCAACAGCCGTTGGTTGTAGTGGCTCCAGAGGGCCACCCCCTTGTCAAGTCCCATGCCATCCCGTTCCAGCAGCGAGCGGGCTACCGCCGCAGGGTGGCGGAACACGCCGACGGGCTCAAGGTTCGGCAGGGCTTGGCGCCAGCCCTCCAGACACAACAAAAGTCTGGGATCTTTGAAGCCCCAGAGCGATCGATCACGGCGCGATTCAATGAATAGATCCCGCACGGCCCGGTGCAGGGGGGGCCACTCACCCACCTCCGGGGGGGTATGCCAACTACCGCCATGGCGGGCCAGCAGATCTTCATGCATCAGCGCCAGGGCGGGCGGTTCATGCACCCCTTGGCCATGGAGGGGATGGGGATGGTTGAGGACCGCGCCGAGGTAGACCCCAGCCCGGCCCAGGCAGCTGATCAGCACGCTGGTGCCGCTGCGGTGCATGCCTAACACCACCAGGCAGCGAGAGTCTGATCCTGCTTTTCCCCCGGGGGCGATCACATGCGGCCGATCAGGGCCCGGGTGGTGCGGCCCAAACCGGCGGTGGTCTGGGGAAGCAGGGGCCCCTTGAGCATGCCGCCGCCGATGCGCAGAAAAAGGCCCGCCAGGACCAAATTTGCCACCGTGATCACCAGGGCCGAAAGCAGCCAACTCCAGCGGAATGCCTCATGGAGCCAGAGCAGCAAGGCCACCTGACCGAGCAGGGAGGCCATCACCACAAAAGAGATTCCAGCCCCGAGAAAGACGGCACCACCAATCAGGCGGCGCTTCTCCCGGTCGGCCTCCTGCAGGGCGATACGCACATGCAGTTCCATCACCGACGTCAGCAGGGCGGTGACTTTCGACGCACCCTCACGGACTGTCATGCCGACCGCCGTCCCGATTTGAGCAGCATGCCGAGCAGCAGCCCGACGCCGGCGGCAATGCCAAGCGCCATCAAGGGCTTTTCGCGCACCGGCTTGGTAAGACGGGGACGCAGGCTGCTGTTGAGATCGTCCAGCAACTGTTCAAGCTGATCCTCCAGTGGTCTGAGGGTATCGCCAACGTGGCGGGCCTGCTCGCCGGTGAGATGGGCCAGATCAAGCAGCTGCTCCTTAACGCGGATGCTGGCATCGCCACTCTGGCGGCTGATTTCATCGACCACCTGATCCAGGCTGCCGCGACTGGCCTCGAGGGTGTGGCGGGCCACCTCGGGCCAACGGCGCTGGATGGTGGGCAGGATTGCGTCAAAGCGATCGCGGAAGATCGCCTGCAAGGGGGCGCTGGCAGCGGAGACAACCGCTGGAGCCATGGCTGCTGCAGCCGCAGCTGTACCGATGGGGTTGTCGGCGTTGCTGGGGAGGGGCTGGTCCGTGGGGACCGGTGCGCCGGGACTGGCGCCGTAGCTTGCGGTGGTGCTGTCCATGGCGAAGGCCGGGAGCGGGGTAAGGGCGGATCGTTGTCGCCTTGACCTTCAGGTTAAGCAGGGGGACTGCGGGCGTCGGTAATGCAAGCCGTAACGATCAATCGGAGTCCCGCCCCCTGGGCCCGCCCCTTGGGCCCGCCCCTTGGGCCCGCCCCTTGGGCTTGCCCCTTGGGCCTTGGGCGATCGGGCCGACTCCGCTAAAATCGAACCGCCCGGCATTCGGGCCTGTTGGTTCACATCAACCAGGTCGAGCTCACTCACTTCAAATCCTTCGGTGGATCGCTGGCGATTCCGCTGGATGAGGGTTTCACTGTGGTGACCGGCCCCAATGGATCAGGCAAGAGCAACATTCTGGATGCGGTGCTTTTTTGTCTTGGCCTGGCCAACAGCCGGGGCATGCGCGCCGAACGGCTACCCGATCTGATCAACAGCACGATGTTGCGTGCTGGCAGGGCCGCTGAGGCCAGCGTCACCGTCCACTTTGATTTGGGTGACTGGCAGCCCGATGCAGCCGAGAACGGTCTGGATGCCCCCCCGGAGGGACCCTGGATCCAGGCCGGCCAGCGCCATTGGAGCGTCACCCGTCGCCTGCGAGTCGCCCCTGGAGGTACATACACCAGCAGCTACAGCGCCGGCGGGGTGCCCTGCAACCTGCAGCAACTGCAGACCCAGTTGCGTCGCCTGCGGGTCGATCCGGATGGCAGCAACGTGGTGATGCAGGGGGATGTGACTCGCATCGTGTCGATGAGCGCCCGCGAGCGTCGCGGCATCATCGATGAACTGGCCGGCGTCGCCCTTTTCGATACCCGCATTGACCAGAGCCGCAGCAAGCTCGATGAAGTGCAGGAGCGTCAGGAGCGCTGCCGCATCGTCGAACAGGAACTGCTCAACTCTCGCCAGAAGCTGGAGCGGGACTGCGCCAAGGCCCGTCTCTATCAAGATTTGCGCCAGCGGCTGCAACTGGGCCGTGAACAGGAGCAGGTGCTGGCCTGGGAGGAGGCCTCAGGCCAGCGGCAACGGCTGCAGGAGCAGGCTGCCGCCCTGGTGGAGAAGCAACGGCTGGAGGAGGAAGCCATCAGCGCCGGCCAGGGGGTTCTCGATCGGACCGCGGCCGAATTGGAGGCCCTGCAGGCGGAGGTCAAAGCCCTGGGCGAGGACCAGTTGCTTGCGGTGCAATCCGACCTGGCCGGCCTTGAGGCCAGCGGCCGTGAATTGGGTCGCCAGGGTGACAAGCATCGCCAGGAAGCCGAAGCCCTGCAGGAACTGCGGCAAAAATTGGCCGCGCGGCAGGGGGACCTGCGCCGCCAGGGCCAGGAACTGGCCAGTGCCGGCGGCGATGACGCCCTGGCATTCGCTGAGCAGGCCTGCCGGGACGGCGAGGCCGCCGTCGAGCTTTCACGGCGGCGGCTGGGGGAAGTGGCCGGCCGATCCGGCAGCTGGATGGACGAGCAACGGCGCCGCAGTGAGGAGCGCCGCTGCCTGCGGGAACGTCTCACCCCCCTGGAGGCGGAACGGCAACAGCGGCAGGAGCGCTGCCGCCAGGCTGCCGAACGGCTGGCGGAGCTGGAGGCCGAGCGGCGGGCCGAGGGCAGTGGCCACGAGGAGCTGGAAGCCCGGCTGGCGGTCCAAGAACGAGATGCCCTGACCCTGCAGCAGGAGCTGGAACAGGAGCAAACCGCCCTGCAGGAGCTGGTGGAAGCCCTCGCCCTGCAACAGCGCACCCGCCAGCGGCTGGAGCAGGAGCAGACCGGTCTGGAGAGGGAGATCGCCCGGCTGGACAGCCGCCGCGAAACCCTGCAGGAAAGCCGGGGCACGGGCGCCTTGCGGGTGCTGCTGGAATCGGGGCTTGAGGGAATCCACGGGCCGGTGGCCCAACTGGGGGAGGTGCAGGAGCGGCACCGCATCGCCCTGGAGGTGGCCGCCGGGGCCCGCCTGGCCCAAGTGGTGGTGGAGGACGACGCCATCGCCGCCCGGGCCATCGACCTGCTCAAAAGCCGCCGGGCCGGCCGCCTCACTTTTTTGCCCCTAAACCGCATCCGCGGTGGTGGTGGGGCTGGCGGTGCGGCATTGCAGCGCGGTGCGGCGCCTGGGAGTGCCCCTTCCTCCCCCGGGAACGGCTTGATCGGGAGAGCGGTGGACCTGGTGCGCCATGAGGCCGTCTACGACGAGGTTTTCCGCTACGTCTTCGGTGACACCTTGGTGTTTGCCACCTTGGAGCAGGCACGCCGCGAACTGGGACGCTGCCGGGCCGTGACCCTGGAGGGAGAGCTACTCGAAAAGAGCGGCGCCATGACCGGCGGCAGCCTTCAGGTTCGCTCTGGCCAACTGGGTTTCGGCAGCAGTCAGGAGGGGGATGAGGCCGAACCGCTGCGGCGCCGGTTGCTGGAGCTGGGCGAAAGCCTGCTGGCCTGCCGTCGCCGGGAGGGCGATCTTGGCCGGCAACTGGAAGAAAGGCGGCCTGCCCTGCAGGCACGCCAACAGCGCCGGGCCGCCCTTGATGCTGAACGGGGGGCGGCCCGCCGGGCTCTTGAACCCTTATTGCAGCGCGGCCGTCAGTTGCAGGAAAGGCACCATTCCCTTCAGGCCACCCATAAGCAGGACAACCAAAGGCTGGAGGAACTGGAGGCGGCCCTCCAGCCGCTGCAGGCGGCGCTCCAGGCGTTGGAGGCGGCCGAGGCAAACGCCAGCGGCAACACCGACGCTGGCCACTGGCAGGCCCTGCAGCAGGACCTGGAATCCGCCGACCACAAGCTCAGCGAGGCGCGCCAACGCCGCGATGCTCTGCTGGCGGAGCGGCGCGAGCGGGCCCTGGCCAGCGAACGCCTAGCCAGCCAATTGGAGGCCCTGGGCCAGGAGGAGCGGCGGCTGGCAGAGGCGATCACGGCGTTGATGGCGGAACGGCAGGCCTGGCGCGAGCGCCAGCAGGCCGAGCAAGAACGGCGGGCCAGCCTGGAGGCGCGCCAGAGCGAGTTGACTACCCGCTTCGGCGAACGGCGCCGGGCCCGGGATATCGCCGAAGCCCAGCTGGCTGCCGCCCGCCAGGCGTTGCAGCAGCACCAATGGCAACGGCAACGGCTGGCCGAAGAACAGCAGTCCTTGAGCGAGGAACAGCGTGCCCAGGGCCTGCGGCTCGAGCAGATGGCCCGGGAGCTGCCCAACCCGGCGCCTGAAGTTCCTGCAGAGCTGCGGCAGGCGGGATTGGAGGCCCTGCAGGCCGAGTTGCGGGCCCTGGCCCTGCGCCTGCAATCCCTCGAACCCGTCAACATGCTGGCGCTCGAAGAATTGGAGCAGCTGGAAACCCGCCTGGCCGAACTGGCCGAACGGCTGGCGGTGCTGAGCCACGAACGGGAAGAACTGTTGTTGCGCATCGAAACGGTGGCCACCCTGCGCCAGGAAGCCTTCCTGGAGGCCTTCAACGCCGTCGATGGCCACTTCCGCACCATCTTTGCCGGATTGTCTGATGGCGAAGGTCAGCTCCAGCTTGAAAACCCCGACGACCCCCTGGAGGGGGGACTCACCCTGGTGGCCCACCCCAAGGGCAAGACCGTGCGCCGCCTGGCCGCCATGTCCGGCGGCGAGAAGTCCCTGACCGCCTTGAGTTTCCTGTTCGCCCTGCAGCGCTTTCGGCCCTCGCCCTTCTATGCCCTCGATGAAGTGGATAGCTTTTTGGACGGGGTCAACGTGGAGCGTTTGGCGGCCCTGATTGCGGCCCAGGCCGATGCGGCCCAGTTCCTGGTGGTGAGCCACCGGCGCCCCATGATCGCCGCCGCCACTCGCACCATTGGCGTCACCCAGGCTCGCGGCGCCCACACCCAGGTGGTCGGTTTGCCGCCGGCGGCCTGACCTGGGCGGTGTAAGTCACAATGGGCCGACTGGGCCCCGGACTTGACTTCCTCCATCCCCCCTGCCAACGATTCCACCGCCGCCGCCCCCAGCGATCGCCTCTGGCTGCGCTCCGAGCTGATGGGCACCCAGGTGATCACCCGCGACACCGGCCGTCGCCTGGGGGTGGTGGGAGAGGTGGTCGTTGATATCGATCGGCGCGAGGTGGTCGCCTTGGGGTTGCGGGACAATCCCCTCACCCGCTTCCTGCCGGGCCTGCCCCGTTGGATGCCCCTGGATCGCATCCGCCAGGTGGGCGATGTGATCCTTGTTGATTCGGCCGATTCTCTCAACGAAAGCTTTGACTCTGAGCGCTATAGCAAGGTGATCAATTGCCAGGTGATCACCGAATCGGGGGCGGTGCTGGGCCGGGTGCTGGGGTTCAGTTTCGACATCGAAACGGGCGAATTGACCACCCTGGTGCTGGGGGCCCTGGGAGTACCACTGTTGGGGGAAGGGGTGCTGAGCACCTGGGAGCTGGCGGTCGAGGAGGTGGTCAGCAGCGGCACCGACCGCATCATTGTCTATGAGGGTGCTGAAGAAAAGCTGAAGCAACTGGGCACGGGCCTGCTGGAGAAACTGGGCATCGGCGGCTCCGGATGGGAGCAGGAAGAGCGGGAACGCTTTCGCGGTGCGGCGGTGCCGGCTGAAAACCAGCTGGCTCCTGGGCAAGCGACGGCTGTCGAGCAGCGCCGCATCCAACCGGCCCGCAGCCGCGCCTTCGAACCGGAAGCCGAAATGGAATACGTCGAGCTGGAGGAGCGGCGCGAGCGGGAACCCATGCGCCAGCGCCGTTATCTGGACGAGGACAATGGGCCTCGCCAGGAGCGTTACCGGGATTCCGAATTCCGTTATCGGGACCGGGACCGGGACCCCGAACCCGAACCTGCCCCTCGCTACCGCGATCGCGATCGCGAATTGGAACGCGAACGGGATCGGGATCTGGGTCTGGATCGCTATGAAGAACGAGAGCGCAGTGGAGAACGAGAGCGGAGTGGCGATCGCGATCGCCAACCCCCGCCCCGCTACTTGGAGCCGGAACCCGAGCCATGGCGCGGCCGCGATGGCGACCCAGAACCTCTCGCCAACGAACCCGAGCCCCCCCGCGGTCGCCGGCCCCTGGAGCCAGGGCCGGTCGAGCCGGTCAACAACCGGCCCCTCTCCTATGGTCCCCCCAGCAGCCGCCCCAGGGATGACGGCCCGGTGGATGTGGAAGCCGAGCCGTTGGATGACCCCTGGTGAAGCGCTCAGCGGCACCTGTGTCAGGCTGAGCCCGCCGATTGGGGGAAGGGTCCTTGGGGCCTGGCCATGATCAAAACCCTGTTCGTCTGTCACGAGGGTCAGCGGACCGGGGCGCCCCTGTTGCTGCTTTGGCTGATCCGTTGGTTGCAAAGCCATACCTCAATCCAGCCGGTGGTAGCGCTGATGCGGGATGGTCCCCTCAAAGCTGAGTTCAGCGCCCTCTGTCCCACCCACACCTTCGAACGGCCGGGGTTGGAGCGTTGGCATCGGCGGCTGCGGCGCAAGTTTCTTCCGGGCCCGCCGTTGGATCCGGACGCCTGGCTGGCGGCCCTGGTGGCCCGGGAACAACCCGACTGCCTCTACCTCAACACCTTGGTGCTGGGAGGAATGCTGGGCCCGGTAGCCCTTGATCCCCAACACATCCGGGTTATCAGCCACGCCCACGAGATGGAGATCGGCCTGCAGCTCTCCAGCAACCGCAGTGATGTAGAACGCCAGCTGGCCGCATCGGAAGTGGTGATCGCCTGTGCTGGTGGGGTCCGTGACAATCTGATCAACAATTATCACCTGGTACCTGATCGCTGCACCCTTATCACCGAGTACATTCCCTATACTGAACCCCAGCAATTGCTCGAACTTCGCTGTAATGACAACCCGTCCCAAGCGGTGATCGAAACCCTGCAGCAGCATCGCGCTGCGGGCGAGTTTCTCTTTGGCATGGCCGGTTCAGCCATCGATCGCAAGGGCTTCGACCTGTTTCCGTTGTTGCTGCGGGCCTGCGAACGGCAGTTTGGTTCGGTGCCCTTCCGGGGCGTCTGGGTCGGTTGCGGCCCCGGATCCCTGTCCCATACCAAGGCAGAACGGGATCTGAACTTGCTGAGCTTGGGGCACCGCGCCCTGCTGCTGCCGGGAGTGTCCTGTGGGGCGGCAGCCCTGCGGGAGCTGGATGTGTTGGCGTTGCTATCGCGGGAAGACCCCTATCCGGTGGTGGCGCTGGAGGCGGGCGCCATGGGCATTCCCACGGTGTGCTTTCGCCATTCAGGTGGCATCGCCGAACTGGCCGAAGCGGGCTGCGGGCTGGCAGTCGATTATCTCGATCTTGATGCCTTCGCCGCGGCCCTTTATCGCCTGCAGCAGGACCAAGCCGAACGGCAGCGCCTGGGAGAGGCATTCCGCAGCCGTGTCTTTGCCTCTAACACGGTGGCCACCCAGGCCCCCAGGATTGCCGCCTTGATCGAAGGGCGCTGAGGGCGGGCCCCCGGGGGCGTGGTCCCGATTCAAGCCTTGGGCTGGAAATCGAGGGAAGCCGAATTGACGCAATAGCGCTGGCCCGTGGGCCTCGGGCCATCGTTGAAGACATGGCCGAGGTGGGCGTCACAACGGGCGCAGCGGATTTCGGTGCGAACCATGCCGTGGCTGCTGTCGCTGTGGACCGTGATTGCTTCGGGATTGACACCCTCCCAGAAACTGGGCCAGCCCGTGCCGGAATCAAATTTGGTGTCCGAGGCGAAAAGGTCGGCGCCACAACAGATGCACGCATAGGTGCCCCGGCCCTTGTGGTTCCAATAGGTGCCCGAAAAGGCCCGTTCGGTGCCGCCTTGGCGGGCGACGCGGTACTGCTCGGGGGTGAGGCGCTCGCGCCACTGGGCATCATCCAGGCTTAGAGGGCGCTCGTTGGGGGGCAGGTCTGCGCAGCTCAGGGGTTCGGCCATCGAACGTCCGCAAGGTTTTCAGGGTCGCAGGGCCAGGCTAGGGGCCCTTGGCACCCAAGGGTCCGCCAGGGAAAACCCGGCTTGGCTGGCATCGGTAAAATGACTTCAATTGGGTCTGGCGCCGATGCACATTGCCGTCACGGGAGCATCCGGCAAGACCGGCTCAAGGGTTGTGGAGGAGGCCTTGGCCCGGGGCTGGACGGTCAAAGCAATTTTAAGGCCCAATTCCGATCCGCCTGAGCGGTTGGCGGGGGCTGATCTGGTGCGCCTGGAGCTCTCGCATGGGCCTGCCTTGAGCCAAGCCCTGCAGGGCTGCGACGCCTTGGTGAACGCCACGGGAGCGAGGCCCTCCCCCGATCTCTTCGGCCCCCTCAAGGTGGACGCCCTGGCGATTCGCTCCCAGATCGAGGCTTGCCGCACTGCTGGGGTGCCAAGGTTGCTGCTGGTGAGCTCGTTGTGCAGCGGGCGTTTTTGGCATCCGCTCAATCTGTTTTGGCTGGTCCTCACCTGGAAAGGGGTGGGCGAACGCTCGCTGGCGGCAAGCGGCCTGCAATGGACGGTGGTGCGACCCGGCGGCTTGAAGGAGAGTGAAGCGGACCTGGAGGCCGAGGGCATTCGCTACAGCGGCGCGGACCAACAGGAAAGCGGCAGCATCCCCCGCCGCCTGGTGGCTCGGGTCTGCCTAGAGGCCCTGGAAACCCCCGCCGCCAGCGGCCGCATCATAGAAATCACCAGTGCTCCCGGCCTACCCCAACAGGATCTGGAGCGTTGGTTGGCAACGGCGGCCTGAAGCGCTCCCCAATCCCGGCGCTGGCCCGGTCCAGCAGATCCAGCGCCTGCGCCTCGGTGGCAGCTCTCATCAATTGCTGACGCAGCTGGGCGGCACCGCCAAAACCCTGGCAGGTCCAGCCCATGTGTTTGCGGGCGATCAGCAAGCCTTGATCACCCCGTTGGGCCACCAGGGCGCGCAGGTGCTCGCGGGCCAAGGCGAGGCGCTCGGCGGGCCCCGGCAGGGGCGGCAAGGCCTGGCCCCTGAGGGCCAGATCGATGCGGCCTACCAGCCAGGGGGCCCCCATGGTGGCCCGGCCCACCATCACCCCATCGGCCCCGGTCTGGGCCAGGCAGGCCAGGGCCGTATCCGGGTCGGTGATGTCGCCGTTGGCGATCACGGGAATCGAGAGGGCGGCCTTGACCCGGGCGATCGCCTGCCAGTCGGCTCGACCCTGGAAGCCCTGCTCGCGGGTGCGGCCGTGCAAGGTAAGCAGTTGGGCCCCGGCTTCTTGCAGTCCCAGGCAGAAGGCCACGGGATCGGCCTCGGCGCCGCACCAGCCCAGGCGGGTCTTGACCGTGACCGGCAGCCGCACCGCCGCCGCCACCGCCGCCACGATGTCCATGGCCAGTTGCGGCTGCCGCAACAAACCGCTGCCACCACCCTTGCGGGCGATCTTGCGCACCGGGCAGCCCATGTTGATGTCGATCCAGAAGGCCCCGGCCGCCTCGGCCCGCCGGGCGGCCTCCGCCATCGCCGCGGGCCGGTGGTCAAACAGCTGCACCGCCACAGGGCCGGGCTCATCGGCCAGTGAGTCCATCTTGCCGCGGCCATGGCCCAGCTCCAGGCTGGTGGCATTGACCATCTCGGTGAACAGCAGCGCCTGCGGCGCCCAGCGCCGCACCAGGGAGCGAAAGATGGGGTCACTCACCCCCGCCAGGGGCGATTGCAGCACCCGGCAGCCCAACCGCCGCGGTGTGCCGTGGCCCGGCAAGACCAAATCGTCCATCCCTGCCCCAACCCTGGCCTGAAGCCGATCGTATGGGCATCCCGGCGGAGTCATGCTCTAAGCCTGTTGCTGGCTATGCCCCCATGGCTGTCGTACCAATACCGCTGAGCCGGGAGCTACTGGAGGCCGTCATGGCCGATCAACTCAGCGATCGCTTTGTCTGCGAATTGGTGTGGGCCCGCTTGGGTTATCAACCCCCTGCCGATCATCTGCCGGGAGCGGCCAGCCCAGGCGCCGATCCGGCCCCCTGGAGCGCCGGACCGGCCACCCCGTCTGACTGGGCCGCGGCTTTCCCCACCGCTCCTGAATTGATCGCCAGCCGCGCCGCCAGCGTGCGCCTTACCCGTTCGATCGCCGCCGAGTCCAAGCAATTACTCAAACAGCAATTGGGCTTTTGCGGCTATCGCATCGGCGAGCTCTATCCCCGTCGCACCCGCCGTGCCACCGCCGTCAACTGGCTGCTGGCGGATCTGGCCCGCCGCGGCGAGTCCCTGCCCG
>JBBASD010000024.1:12482-21158 GCA_040399485.1 Cyanobium sp.
ACCGCCGTCAACTGGCTGCTGGCGGATCTGGCCCGCCGCGGCGAGTCCCTGCCCGCAAGCGGCCCCCTGCCGTCCTTGCTGCCGCCACCGGCTGATCCGGTGCAGGGGCACCCGGGGGATTTGCTGGTGGGTTGAGGGGCCCAAATCAACAGCATCAAGCAGGTGGCCTAGCTAGCTGTGCGCGACCGGTTGGGCTGGATGGGAGTGGGCGTGGCTTGGTTATTGCTTGGTTATGGCCGTCAGTTGGCGTGGCTTAGGAGTGGCCTCTCACGACGATCTCCTGGCCGAAGCGATTCAGGGCGATTCAGGGCGCTACAGGTAGCGGTCTTGGTCGCCGCTGGCAGGGATGCGGTGCAAAAGCCAGCTTGATCATGCCGCCCCGAGCACGGGCGAAAACAGCCAGGCGTTAGGGTCAGGAGTCGGACTCGATGCAGAAATAAATCATTTGGCGCTTCCTGTCGTCGCCATCCTTGGGCGCCCCAACGTGGGCAAGTCCACCCTGGTCAACCGGCTGTGTGGCAGCCGGGAAGCCATAGTGCACGACCAACCTGGGGTCACCCGCGACCGCACTTACCAAGAAGGCTTCTGGGGGGATCGCACCTTCCGCGTCGTCGACACCGGCGGCCTCGTCTTTGACGACGACAGCGAATTTCTGCCGGAAATCCGCGAGCAGGCGGCCCTGGCCCTGGCCGAAGCCGTGGTGGCCATTTTTGTCGTGGACGGCCAGCAGGGCCTCACCGCCGCCGATTCCGCCATCGGTGAGTGGCTGCGGCATCAGACCGTGCCCGTGCTCGTGGCGGTTAACAAATGCGAGTCGCCGGAACGGGGGCTGGCGATGGCGGCCGAATTCTGGAGCCTGGGGCTGGGTGAACCCCACCCCATCTCCGCCATCCATGGCGCCGGCACCGGCGAGGTGCTTGATCAAGCCCTCACTTTTTTGCCCGTCGTTGGCGAGAACGAGAGCGAAGAACCGATCCAGCTGGCGATAATCGGTCGCCCCAACGTTGGTAAATCGAGCCTGCTGAATGCCATCTGCGGCGAGAACCGGGCCATCGTCAGTCCCATCCGCGGCACCACCCGCGACACCATCGACACCACCCTCGAACGGGAGGGTCGCACCTGGAAGCTGTTGGACACCGCCGGCATCCGCCGCCGCCGCAGCGTCGACTACGGCCCCGAATACTTCGGCATCACCCGCAGTTTCAAGGCGATCGAGCGGGCCGATGTTTGCATGCTGGTGATCGATGCCCTTGATGGCGTCACCGAGCAAGATCAACGGCTGGCCGGCCGCATTGAAGAAGAGGGCCGCGCCTGCGTGATCGTCGTCAATAAATGGGACGCCATCGAAAAGGACAGCCACACCATGTCGGCGATGGAAAAGGACCTGCGGGCCAAGCTCTATTTCCTAGACTGGGCCCCGATGCTGTTCACCTCCGCCCTCACCGGCCAGAGGGTGCAGGGGGTGTTTGCGATGGCCGCCGCCGTGGTCGAACAACACCGGCGCCGGGTCAGCACTGCGGTGGTCAATGAGGTGTTGCAGGAGGCCCTGCGCTGGCGCTCACCCCCCACCACCCGCGGCGGTCGGCAGGGGCGCTTGTATTACGGCACCCAGGTGGCCAGTGGTCCGCCCAGCTTCACGTTGTTCGTAAACGAGCCAAAATTGTTTGGCGACACCTACCGGCGCTATGTCGAGCGCCAGATCCGCGAGGGTCTCGGCTTTGAAGGCACCCCCATCCGCCTGTTTTGGCGCGGCAAGCAACAACGGGATGCCGAACGGGACCTGGCCCGCCAGCAGAACCGTTCGCACTGATGGACTGGCTGCGCCAGCTTCCCATCGGCCAATACGTCGCCGATCCACGGCCAAACGGGGGCTGGCTGCAACGGCTGGATCCCCGCCTCAAGTTGGCCTGGACCCTGGCCTTCCTACTGACCCCAATCCTGGCGGGCCCGATCTGGCGCCTCGCCTTAGTGGGCCTGTTGCTGCTGATCACCCTGGCCAGTGGCCTGCCCCTGCGGCTCTGGCGCCGCAGCCTGCCGGGCCTGATGGCCCTGGCCCTGGCCGTGGGGCTCCTGGGGGCCCTGCTGCCCGCCAGTACCGTCCAACCGGGCAGCCTGCAACGCCCCCCCACCGAGTTGCGGCTCAACCCCGGCCCCCCCGGCAGCCCCGCCCCCAGCAGGTCCGGACTGCCCTGGGAAGTTGTGAATTGGGGTCCACTGCAGCTGGGATCCACCTCGATAGGCCCCCTGGTCATCACCCGCAAGTCGGCGACCCTCGGCATCAACAGCGGCACCTTGCTGTTCACTGTCATCCACAGCGCCAACCTGCTGCTGCTCACCACACCTCCCGAGGAGGTGGCCTGGGCCCTGGGCTGGTTTCTGCAACCCCTTAGCCGCCTGGGCCTGCCGATGGAGCGCCTCGGTTTCACCCTGTTGCTCTCCCTGCGCTTCCTGCCCCTGGTGCAGGAAGAACTGCAAAACCTGTTGCGGGCCCTGGCCACTCGCGCCATCAACCTGCGCTCCCTGGGCTGGCAGGGGGGCCTGGGGGTGGTGTTGGCCGTGGGAGAGCGGCTGTTGGCCAACGTGCTGCTGCGGGCAGAGCAGGGGGCTGACGCCCTGATAGCTCGCGGCGGTCAATGGCTGCCCCCCGCCCTGGTGCGGCAGGCCCTGCCGGTGCGCCTGCTGCCAACCCTGCTCGGCAGCGCCGGGTTGCTGCTGTTTCTGGTCCTACGGGGGACCGTCGGCCAACTTTGACGGTCCCCCAGCGGCAGCATCGATGTCGCCCTGAGGGCGGTGGCCTTAAATAGCGGCACCCAGAGAAAGCACGTGAGCGCTGAGCGCTACCTGAACCACCCCACCTTCGGCATGCTGTACCGGGTGGCGCCTGCTGGCGAGGGTCGTGATCTATACGCCACCCTTTATGCCCAGCGCATCTTTTTTGTGGTGACCCTGCAAGCCCGAGGGGCGCAATTTGAGGTGATCCCCCAGATGGACGCCCGCCACTTGGCCGAACAGAATCTCAACCGCAGCCGCCGCGAAGGGCCAGAAGAACATGCCCGCTGGCGCCAACTCTTTCAGCAGACCTTCATCTGAAATCATCCGCTCAATTCCGCTTCCACCCCGCCTGCCGCCATGGCTGATGAGCCCCTGGCCACCGCCGACGACCAGCTTGGGGAACGCCTTGAGTGCTTGCGGCGTCAACTGCCCCCCACCACCCACCTGCTGGCGGTCAGTAAGGGTCAGCCCAGCACGCGGATGCGCTCCCTGGTAGCCCTGGGCCAGCGCAGCTTTGGCGAAAGCCGCCTGCAGGAGGCCAGCCTCAAACAACAGGAATTGGCCGATCTCGGACCGCTTGATTGGCACTTCATCGGGCGGCTGCAGGCCAATAAGGCCAGGGCCGTGCTGCGCCAGTTCGGCACCCTCCATTCGCTGGATAGCTGGGCCCTGGCCGAACGGCTGCAGCGCATCGCCGCTGAGGAGGGCCTCAGTCCGGCTGTCTTTCTGCAGGTCAAGCTGCGGCCCGATCCGGGCAAGACGGGCTTTGAGCCCCGGGAGCTGAGGGAGTTATGGCCCCGGCTGGGCCAGTTGGCCCCCCTGCGGCCTGTGGGCCTGATGACGATCGCCCCCCTGGGCTTGGCCCCCCCCGAACATCTGGCCCTGTTTCGAGACTGTGGGGCTCTGGCGGCGGAATTGGGGCTCAAGGAGCTGTCCATGGGTATGAGCGGCGATTGGCGCGAGGCCGCAGCCGCTGGCAGCACCTGGGTGCGGCTGGGCAGTGCCCTGTTCGGTTCGCGGGCCACACCCGAGCCCTGAGCCTCTGTTGGGCCTTTGGCGGCCCAGCTCGTTCATGGCTGAATCACCCCCTGGGCTTGCTTCCAACGCCGTGGGACGCTATCTAGGTTTCGAGTATCCAACCTGAGGCGTTGTCCGTGTCGTTGTTTTCCCGTCTACGTGCTGTCGTTTCTGGGGATGAATACCTAGATCGCGACTACGAAGACGAACTCGATTACGACGCTGGCCAAGAGGCCTTGCCGCCCCAGGCCCCGATCCGGCCCTCCAGCGCCTTGGCGCCCCTGGGCAGCAGTTTCGGTAGCGACGATCCCTTTGCCGGCACCAATGTGATCGGCATGCCTGGCCTCTCCAGCAGCGTGGCGGAGGTGATGCTGATGGAGCCCCGCAGTTTTGATGAAATGCCCAGGGCCATCCAGGCATTGCGCGAGCGCAAGACCGTTATCCTCAACTTGACGATGATGGAGTCGGATCAAGCCCAGCGGGCTGTTGATTTCGTTGCCGGTGGCACCTTTGCCATTGATGGGCACCAGGAACGGGTGGGGGAGAGCATTTTCTTGTTTGCCCCCAGCTGCGTCACCGTTTCCACCCTGGGCAGCGAGGAGACCGCCTCACCCACGGTGGTTTCCAGCAGCCGCGGCGCCGGGAGTGCTTTAACTCAAGATGCCGCCCCTGCGCCCGCCTGGGGTCGCTCGGATGCCATCGGCTGAGCTCGATTCCAACTCTGCAGCGGCGTCGGGCAGCTTTGGGGTTATTGGTTATGGCCGCATGGCCCAGGCATTGCTGTCACCCCTGATCGAATCGGGCCAATTGGGGCCGGCTGGAATTCGTGCTGCCGTCGCCAGCGAGGCCTCCTGTCAGCGACTGGCTGCAAGTGGTCTCCAGATCAGCACCAATGCCGCAGCGTCCTGGGCCTGTCCGGTGGTGTTGTTGGCCGTTAAACCGCAGCAATTGGAAGCGGTTGCCAGCAATGCAGGCGGCCAGGGGGGGTTGTTGATTTCGGTGCTTGCCGGAGTCCGCCTGCAAAGACTGCAGGAATTGTTTCCCCAGTGGCGTTGCGTGCGCGCCGTGCCCAACACCCCCGCCCTGGTGCGCAGCGGCCTCACCGGCCTGGCCTGGGGCGCGGGGGTGGAGGCGGCGGAGCGCAGCTGGGTGCAGGAGCTGTTCGGCCAGGTGGGGGAGGTGCACGAGCTGGCCGAAACCCAGTTGGATGCCTTTTTGGCCCTCACCTCTTCTGGGCCGGCATTTGTGGCCCTGGTGGCCGAGGCCCTCGCTGATGGGGCCGTGGCCGCTGGTCTGCCGCGGGTTCTGGCCAGCCATCTGGCCCATCGCACCCTGGCGGGCAGCGCCGCCTTGCTGCACGAACAGGAGCTGCATCCAGGCCAGCTCAAGGACATGGTTGGCAGTCCGGCCGGCACCACCATGGCCGGCATCCGCCAGTTGGAACGGGCCGGCCTGCGCTCGGCCCTGATCGAAGCGGTGCTGGCCGCTGCGGAGCGCAGCCGTCAGTTGGGTTGAGCGGGTTGGTGTTATGGCCCCTTTTGGCCCAGGCGCGGTTCGGTGCCGGCCCATAACCGTTGCAGGTTGGCCCGGTGGCGCCAAACCACCAGCAGCGTCGTCAAAACCGCCAGGGCCATGTAGGCCGGCCGCAGGCCGGTGGGAGCGCTCCAGGCGGCCATCAACAGGGGCAGGGCCAGGGCCGCCACCACACTCGATAGGGACACGACGCGACTGAGGCTGAGCACGGCAAGGAACACCCCGAAGCTGGCCAGTCCCACGGGCCAGGCCAGCCCCAACAACATGCCCAGGCCCGTGGCCACCGCCTTGCCCCCCTTGCCCCCCAGCCAGATCGGCCAGATGTGGCCCGCCAGGGCCGCCAGTCCCGCCGCTACTACCGCCCAATCCACCAGCCCGTGCTCAAGCAGCCCGGTTGCTCCACCCGGTGCCGTCTCCAGCAGGTAGCGGGCCAGGAGCACGGCGGCGGTTCCCTTGAGCACATCCACCAGAAACACCGCCAGGGCGGGCCCCTTGCCCAGCACCCGCAGCACGTTGGTGGCCCCGGTGGAACCGGAGCCCTGGCTGCGGATATCGAGGCCCGCCAGCCAATGGCCGGCCAGCCAGCCCGTGGGAATCGATCCCAGCAGATAGCCGGCGCCAAGGGCAGCGATCAGAAGCCAGGGCATGGGAAGGGCGTCGCGGGGTGTGCGGCCGGCAGGGGGGCCGGCAGGAAGGGCGTTGGTCTGGGTTCAGGCGTAGTCCTGGGCCTCCAGGCGTTCACCGGGGCCCGCCACAAAGGCCAGCCAGAGCGGAAACTGCAGGATCGGGGTCTCGACGGCCGGCTCGCAGGCATCGATCACGATGAAGGGCAGTTCGCCCCGCTCCTCCAGCCGGTCGGCCCGCTCAACCAGGGCATCGGCCCGCTCGAACAGGACGATGCCGCTGCTGGGGCCGAAGTCTTCGCGAGCCAGCCCCAGGCAATCCTGCAAGCTGCGGCGCCATTCGCCCAGCCGCTCCGGTTGGCTGGCCAGCACCAGGGTCTGGAAGCGGTCGCCGTAGAGCTCCCCCAGGATGGCGATGGCGGCGGCGGTAACCACCCCATTGCGCAGGCGACTGCCACTGCTGGGCTGGGCCCCCCGCCCCCCCTGGTCGATGAACCATTGCTGCAGCAACTGGGCGCCGGAGGTATCAAGAGTGCGGCGCAGTTGCCAGGGTTCGGCCTGGAAATCGGGCTGGCCGCTGAAGCTCTCCAGCCGCTCGCGGATCAGGTCTTCGTCCTGGCTGAACAGCCCCACGGCCGCTGGTGGCGGCACCTCGATCGCTGGGGCTTGGTCGAGGGGAGAGGGTTGCACCAACAGGGGTTGGGCGACAAGTTCAATTTGTTCGGCTGAGGCCGCCAGGTCCTGGAGGGCCCCGACCAGGTAGTCCTGGAAGCCCTTGAGGCGCCGGGCGACGGCATCGGCCTGGCCGGCGAAACTGGAGGCCAGCTCCTGCTCAATCTGGCGGCGCCGTTCCTCCAAGGTGGTGATTTCAGCCAGCAACTCGGAGCGCCGCTGGCGCAGTTCCGTCAGGGCCAGGTCGGGCCAGGAGTCAGGGTTGGCTTCGACTTGAGCGGGCCCCTCGCCGGGGCCTGGGGCGGCATCGGGGGTGGTGCTCATGGGTTGGGGGAAACGGCGGCCGGCAGGCGGACGTGGCGTTCGAGTTGTTGGCGCAGGGCAGTGGCCTCAAACAACATCGGCAGCAGGTGGAGGCTGTTCTGCTCGCGGAAATAGAACAGGGCCGGCAGGGGCGGGAAAAACACCTGCCAGGCAAGCCATTCGTCGTAGGGAAAGCGGCGAATTTCCTGGCCGCCGCGGCGCACCACCAGGGCGTCCGGGGTGAATACCAGGCGCAGCAGGCCGGCCTGAATCAGCAGGAAGCCACCGAAGAGGGCCAGGGCCACGGCAATCCAGCGGGCCGGATCCCAGAGGGGGATGAACAGCAGGCAGAGGTCCCCGAGCAGGATCACGGCCAGGGGCACCCAGAAGCGGGGCGCCAGTACCACCTCCTGGGCGGCGGGATCGGGGGGGGACGGGGTGGCGGCAGTCATGGGCAGTCCTGGGTGGCGCAACCGGGCACAACCTAGGTGGCGAACCGGGAAGGGCCCACCGCCCCTCAACCGAACAACAGCTTGGTGAGCAGCACATCGACCAGGGCCACCGTTACCAGAATCATGACCACGGCCCCGGTGGTGCTGGTGCCCACCTCCTTAGGCCCACCGCGGGTGGTGAGCCCCCAACCGCAGGACAGAATGGCAATCAACAAGCCGAAGACCAGGGCCTTGAAGAGCATGGAGGGCAGGTCCTCTGGTTTCAACCAGAGGCGCACCGAATTCCAGAAGACATTGGGAGGAATGTTGTAAAGCAGGGTGCTGCTGATCTGCCCCGACCAGATCGCCATCCAGAAAAACAGCAGGCATTGCACCGGCGCCATCACCACCATCGCCAACAGGCGTGGCACCACCAGGTATTGCACCGGATCGGTGCGCAACATGGTGATGGCATCAATCTGCTCGGTCACCTTCATGGTGCCGAGCTGGGCGGCGTAGGCGGTGGCCACCTTGCCCGTCAGCAGGGTGGCGGTGAGCAGGGGGGCGATTTCGCGGGCCAGACCCAGGGCCAGCAGGCCGCCTACGGCCATGCTGGCCCCCCGGCTAGACAGCTCTGCTGCCACCTGGATGTTGAAGACGGTGCCGGCGGCAAGACCCGTGATCACGATGATTAGCAGGCTGGCGGGACCGGCCTCAAACAATTCCTGCAGCAGGTCCTGGACGCCGATGCGACCCCGGGCGATGGCACTGATCGCCTGGCCGCCGATCATCAAGCTGGTGCCGAGACGCTCCAACCAGCGCGGCGTTTTCATCAAGTGGCGGTAAGGGGGCTGGAAGGCTGGCGCGGCCAGCGGCGCATTACCAGCAGGGCCAGCACCACCAACACAGCAGGGATCAGGCCCATGCAGAGGCGGATGGCGGTGAGGGCACTGGCGGGCTGGAGGATGCCGCTGGAGGCGGCATAGCCCGTCAGGCTCATCAGGTTGCCAAACATAAACAGGGCCAGGCTGATGCAGATCTTCTGGGCAAAGACCATCCAGGCGCTGTATAGCCCGGCGGGTTTTTCGGCATCGGCGTCGATGGCATCAGGCAACAGCGACCAGGGAATCAGGTAGGCGGTGGAGGCCCCCAGCCCCACCACAAGAATCGTGGCCACAAGCGCCGCCAGGCGCAGCAGGTTGGCGGGGGCGGTGGGGGCACCGAGGCCCGCATCCAGGGGCAGCAGCACCATGGCCAACAGGCAGCCGCTGATCCAGAGGGCCGATCCCCAATGCAGGGCTTTGAGGCGACCAGCGCGCTGGGAG
>JBBASD010000025.1:0-10541 GCA_040399485.1 Cyanobium sp.
ATGACCCTCACCGCCCTGGTGCGCCAACTGCGGCAGGCAACCCTGACCAGCGAGCTGCTGGCCCGCTGCCAGCGGCCGCAACGGTTGCGGCTGGCTGGGGCGGGCCTGGCGGCCAGGGCCCTGGTGGCCAGCGCAATGGCCGCTGCCGCCGAAACGCCGTTGCTGGTGGTGGTGCCGACCCTGGAGGAGGCGGGCCGCTGGGCCGCCCTGCTCGAGTTGATGGGCTGGGCCTCCAGCCAGCTCTATCCCACCAGTGAGGGCTCTCCCTACGAACCCTTTGACCCCACCACTGAAATCACCTGGGGGCAACTGCAGGTGCTGGCCGAGTTGGTGGCCGAAGAGGGCAAAACCGCTAGCCGCCGGGCGATTGTCTGCACCGAGCGGGCCCTGCAACCCCATTTGCCCCCCCCGGGGGCCCTAGCCCACCAGTGCCTGGTGCTGCGGCGGGGCACCAGCATCGACCTGGCCGAATTGGCCACCACCCTGTCTCGCCTTGGCTACGTCAAGGTGCCGAGCGTCGAACAGGAGGGCAGTTGGAGTCGCCGCGGCGACATCGTCGACCTCTTTCCGGTGAGTGCCGAATTGCCGGTCCGCCTCGAACTCTTTGGTGAGGATCTCGAGAAGCTGCGCGAATTCGACCCCGCCAGCCAGCGCTCCCTTGACGCCATCGAACAGGTGCGCCTCACCCCCACCAGCTTCGCGCCGCTGGTGGCCGAGGCCCTGCGCCAGTCCATGCCCGAGGGTCTGGAAACCCTGCTGAGCCCGGCCGCCCTCGACCAGCTACTCGAAGGCGGCACCCCCGAGGGCATGCGGCGGCTGATGGGTGTGGCCTGGAGCGAGCCGGCCAGCCTGCTGGACTATCTGCCGGCCACCACCATGGTGGCCATCGATGAGCGTCGCCATGGCCTCGCCCATGGCCAGCAGTGGTTCGACCATGCGGCAACCCACTATCAAGAAGTTACAGGCGAAGGGGAGCTGGCCAACGGCGGCGGCCCGCCTCTGCTGCCACCGACCCTGCACCGACCCATCGCCGAGGCGATGGCGCTGGCCGAGACCTTTGCCGGCTTTGACCTGGCCGAGCTGCAGGAAAGCGACCAGCATCCCAATGGCTTCGATCTAGCGGCCCGGGCCGTGCCCGCCCATCCAAATCAATTCGGGCGCTTGGCCGGTCTGATCAAGGGGTATCAGCAGGAGAAGGTCAAGGTGTGGCTGGTGTCAGCCCAACCCAGCCGCGCTGTCGCCTTGTTGGAGGAGCACGACTGCATCAGCCGCTTTGTGCCCAATCCCAGCGATTTCCCCGCCATCGAGCGGTTGATCGAGCAGAACACCCCGGTGGCCCTGAAGTGGCGAGGCACCGCCGCCATCGAAGGCCTGCAGTTGCCGGCCTGGAAGGTGGTGCTGCTCAGCGATCGGGAATTTTTTGGCCAGCACAGCCTCAGCGCCGGCGGCTACGTGCGGCGGCGGCGGCGGGCCGCCAGCCGCAGCGTCGATCCCGGCAAGATGCTGCCCGGTGATTTCGTGGTGCATCGCAACCACGGCATCGGCCGCTTTTTGAAACTGGAGAAACTCGCCCTCGGCGGCGAATCCCGCGACTACCTGGTGGTGCAATACGCCGATGGTCTGCTGCGGGTGGCCGCCGACCAGCTGGGCAGCCTGGGGCGCTACCGGGCCAGCAGCGAGTCCCCGCCCGAGCTGAACCGCATGGGGGGCAGCGCCTGGACCAAGGCCAAGGAACGGGCCCGCAAGGCCGTGGCCCGGGTCGCCATGGACCTGGTCAAGCTCTACGCCGAACGCCACAAGGCCGCCGGCTTTGCCTTTCCCGCCGATGGCCCCTGGCAGAGCGAACTCGAAGATTCTTTCCCCTACGAACCCACCCCCGACCAGGTCAAGGCCATCAGCGAGGTGAAGCGGGACATGGAGGCAGCGGCACCGATGGACCGGCTCGTCTGCGGCGATGTCGGTTTTGGCAAGACGGAGGTGGCGATTCGGGCCCTGTTCAAGGCAGTCACCGCCGGCAAGCAGGGGGCTTTGTTGGCCCCCACCACTGTGCTGGCCCAACAGCACTGGCGCACCCTCAGCGAACGGTTCGCCCCCTATCCCCTCAAGGTGGCCCTGCTCAACCGCTTCCGCACCACCGCCGAACGCAAGGCCATCGGCGAAGGGCTGGCCGATGGCTCCATTGATGTCGTCGTCGGCACGCACCAGCTACTCGGCAAGGGCACCAGCTTCAAGCAGTTGGGATTGTTGGTGGTCGATGAAGAGCAGCGTTTCGGTGTAAACCAAAAAGAAAAGATCAAAGCCCTGCGCAAGGACGTCGACGTGCTCACCTTGAGTGCCACGCCGATCCCGAGGACGCTTTACATGAGCCTTTCGGGGGTGCGGGAGATGAGCCTGATCACCACGCCGCCGCCCCTGCGCCGCCCGATCAAGACCCACCTGGCCGCCCAGGATGAGGAGGCGGTACGCAGTGCAATTCGCCAGGAGCTCGACCGGGGCGGCCAGGTGTTCTACGTGGTGCCGCGGGTGGAGGGCATCGAAGATGTGGCGGCCCAATTGCGCCAGATGGTGCCGGGGTTGCGGCTGCTGGTCGCCCACGGCCAGATGGCCGAAGGGGAACTGGAAAGCGCCATGGTCGCCTTCAATGCCGGCGAAGCCGACCTGATGCTCTGCACCACCATCATCGAGAGCGGCCTGGACATACCCCGGGTCAACACGATCTTGGTGGAGGACGCCCAGAAATTCGGCCTGGCCCAGCTGTATCAACTGCGCGGCCGCGTCGGCCGCAGCGGCATCCAGGCCCATGCCTGGCTGTTCTTTCCGGGCGAAGCCTCCCTCAGTGAGGCGGCGCGGCAGCGGTTGCGGGCGATTCAAGAATTCGCCCAGCTCGGCAGCGGTTATCAATTGGCGATGCGGGATATGGAGATCCGGGGGGTGGGCAACCTGCTGGGGGTGGAGCAGAGCGGCCAGATGGAGGCAATCGGCTTTGATCTCTACATGGAGATGCTGCAGGAATGCCTGGCTGAATTGCAGGGACAAGACATCCCGGCGGTGGATGACACCCAGATCGATCTGCAGGTGACGGCCTTCATCCCGGCCGATTGGATCAGCGAAAACGACGAAAAAATGGCCGCCTATCGCGCCGCCGCCACCTGCGGCAGCAAGGAGGCCCTGGTGGAGCTGGCGGCCGCCTGGACCGACCGCTACGGCCCCATTCCAGCGCCGGTGGGCAGCCTGCTGCAACTGCTGCAGCTCAAACTGCTGGCCAAACGTTGTGGCTTCTCGCGCATCAAGCCGGAAAAACCGAATCTGCTGCTTGAAACCCCCATGGAAGAACCCGCCTTCCGGCGCCTGCGCCAGGGACTGCCCCAGCATCTACATGGACGGTTCGTTTATCAGCCAGGTGCGGGCTCCACCGCCAAGGTGCTGGCAAGGGGTCTGGGGGTGCTGCCACCGGTGCAGCAACTCGAACAACTGGCCGATTGGCTGACCACCATGGCGGCCCACCTGCCCGATGCCGATGGCCTCAGCGCCGTGCAGCGCCAAGAACAGCAGGCCAAGGTAGAGGCGGCGGTGTTGGTGGTCTGAAATGGAGAAGGCTTAATTGTATCCATAACGCCGAACGAACCAAGTCTTGACGAGCTGGGTAAGGCAGGCATAACAAAAAAGTATGGCCGCCAGCCAGCCAAAATAGGCTGCGGGCAGAGGTACAAACCCCAAAGCTGGCGCCAGGGGGCTGAAAGGCAGGGCCAGGCCGATGGCCATGACCCCCACACTGATCGCCGCCATGATCGGGGCGGGATTGCTTTGCAAAAAGGGCAGACGGGGTGTGCGTATGATATAAACTATTAGGGTTTGAGTTAATAGACTTTCAACAAACCAGCCCGTTTGAAACAGGCTCTGGTGCTCGATGGTTTGGGCTGAAAACACAAACCACATCAGGGCAAAAGTGGCGTAGTCAAACAGTGAGCTGATTGGGCCAATCGTAATCATAAAGCGTCGAATGTCTGCCAACTTCCACTGACGTGGAATCTCCAGATAATCCGGGTCGACATGGTCGAAAGGAATGCCGGTTTGGGAGAAGTCATAGAGCAGATTGTTCAGCAGAATCTGCACCGGCAACATCGGCAAAAATGGCAGAAAGATACTGGCGCCCAGCATGCTAAACATGTTGCCAAAGGCCGAACTGGTACCCATTTTGATGTATTTAGTCATATTGCCAAAGGTGCGCCGTCCCTCCAATACCCCAGCACTCAACACCTCCAGATCTTTTTCCAGCAAAACAATATCGGCGGATTCCTTGGCAATATCTACCGCCGTATCCACCGACAGGCCCAGATCCGCTTCGCGCAGGGCGGGGGCGTCATTGATGCCATCACCCATAAAACCCACCACATGGCCGCGCTGGCGCAACAGGGCAATGATGCGGGCCTTTTGCAGGGGCGCCAGCTTGGCAAAAATTGTCGTCGTCTCCACCTGCTGCAACAAGGTGGCCTCATCGGCCGCCGCGATCTCGGCACCCAACAGCACACCCCGCACCTCCAGCCCCACATCAAGGCAAGTTTTGCGGGCGATCACGGCGTTATCACCGGTCAACACCTTGACCTGGACCCGCTGCTGGGCCAATTGCCGCAGGGCGGCGGCGGCCGAATCCTTGGGTGGATCCAGAAAGGCGATCAGCCCCACCAAGGTGAGCTCGCTCTCATCGGCCACGCCGTAGGGGTTCTGGCGCAGGGGGACCTCCTTGTAGGCGACGGCAATCACCCGCAGGCCATCGTTATTGAGGCGTTCGTTGAGTGCCAGCACCTGCTGGCGTTGCTGAGGACCGAGCGCCATGGTCTGATCGCCAAGCCGCAACTGCTGGCAGACCGCCATTACTT
Source organism: Cyanobium sp. (assembly GCA_040399485.1). GTDB lineage: Bacteria > Cyanobacteriota > Cyanobacteriia > PCC-6307 > Cyanobiaceae > Cyanobium. Next base: position 4,878 of record JBBASD010000025.1, read on the forward strand.
CTTCGACGGCGCCCTTGCAGATCAACTCATGGTGGTGATTGGCTTCTTCCACCACTACCGAAAGGCGGCGCCGCAAAAAATCAAAAGGAATTTCGTCGATTTTGCTGAAGGTGCGATCCACCTGCAGGCTGTCCTGCAAATCACCGTGGGCCAGCACCGCCACATCGAGCAGGCTCTTGAGGCCGCTCTGGTGGTAACTGTTCAAGTAGGCCAATTCCAGCACTTCGGCACAATCTTGACCGGCTGCATCCAGGTGCAGTTTCAAGACGATGCGGTCCTGGGTGAGGGTGCCTGTCTTGTCGGTGCAAAGAATATCCATGGCACCAAGATTCTGGATGGCATCGATGTTTTTGACAATTACTTTCTGGCGTGCCATGGCAATGGCACCGCGGGAAAGATTGGCGGTCACAATCATCGGCAGCATCTCGGGTGTCAGTCCCACTGCCACCGAGAGAGCAAAGAAGAAGGCCTCTCCCCAATTGCCTTTACTGACGCCGTTTATCACAAAAACAGCCGGAGCCATCACCAGCATGAAGCGCACCAGCAACAGGCTCACCTCACTGATGCCCCGATCAAAACTGGTGCGGCTGCGCTGGCCGCTGACGCTCTGGGCCAGCGATCCCAGGCAGGTGCGCTCTCCTGTTTCAACCACCACCGCCGTGGCCGAACCACTCACCACGTTGGTGCCCAGAAAGCAGAGCGTTTCCAGCTCCAGGGGGTTGGTGAGGGTCCACTGGGCCTGCGGCAACTGCGCCTGTTTGCCCACCGGCAGCGATTCGCCACTGAGGGCGGCCTGACTGACAAACAGATCTTTGGATTGCAGCAGCCGCACATCCGCCGGAATCATGTCGCCAGCGGCCAACCGCACCAGATCTCCTGGCACTAACCGCTCAATGGGGATTTCCTGGGGCCCGGCGGCGGCCCCCTCCAGTTGCAGGCCGAGGTCGGCGGCCAGGCCCGGGGTGATGTCCTTGTGGGGATCATGGCGGAGCACTGTGGCGGTGGTATGGACCAAGCGACGCAACCCCTCAGCGGCGCGCAGGGACCGGTATTCCTGGGAAAAGCGCAGGCTGACACTGAAGATAATCATGGTGCCGATGATCAGCGCCGCCTTGCGGTCGCCGCTCAACAGGGAGAGGGCAGCCATGGCTGCCAGCAGGGCCACCAGCGGATTGCGGAAGGTGGCCAGCAGTTGCCTGAACCAGGAAACCGGCTGCTGCCGGGCGATCTGATTGGGGCCCAGCCGGGCGAAGCGCAATTGGGCCTGCAGGCTGCTGAGGCCATCGGCGCTGCTGTTGAGCCGGGCCAGCAACTGCTGGGGGTCCTCCCGGGCCGCCTGCAACAGGTTGGCTTCAGCTAGTGGTGCCGCCTCGCTGGCTGGTGCCGGCTTGGCCGTGCGCCCCGGGTGCCAAACAAATCGCAATGCCATGGTCCAGGGCCCCAGCTCTGCGCACCTAAGGACTTTATATCCGATGCCCAGATTTAATTGTACTCACCGGGAATATCCTGCTTGCTAACGGTGACCCTGCCGACCCGCTGACCCGAGAGCCGCAGCAGTTCATCTCCTGAGAATTCATAGCCCAATTTGCAGGCCAGTTGGGCCACATCATCGGCAGTGGCGGCGGCCAGGGTCTGCTGCTTGAGGGCCGGCTCATTTTGCATGTGCGCCAGAAAGGCCCTGGCTTGATCAAGGCTCATCGCAATCGCAGCGGCGGGGCTTCCAGCATGACGCAGCCCCGTAGTCTGAATAGGGTCTTGCACCCGCTTTCGAGCACCCGCGTTCGACCACCTGCTTTCCACCACCTGATTTTTCAGCATGGCCTTTTTCGAAGCCCTCTGGCACGGTGAGGGCATCGGCGACGGTGGCGATCTGCAGGAAGCCTTGCTGGCCTACAGCGCCGTGCAACCCGAGGATGGGGACTGGAATGCCGCCTGCGCCAGCGAGGCAGCCAACCCATGCATTTTGCGCTATCGCTCCTTTGAGGCCTACCTGGACAACGCCGACGAATTGGAGACCATCCCCGTGACGGCCGCCATGCTTGCTGCGGCCCTACCTCTCACTCCCGTGGATCCCAACCCCGAGCAGCCTGCCTGAAGGGACCCGGTTGCGGGCATGATTGGCCCATTCGCCGCCGGATCTATGCCCTCGCTGCCGGCATGGTCCCGATCCCAACCATGGCGTTGAGCGATTCGCTGGCTGCTTTCAGCGCCGTGGTCGGGGGTGCGCTGCGGCTGCAGGCCGAGGCCTTCCGCGATGTTCACCATGCAGGCCCGGTTGGGGCCGTGGGCCTGTGGATTGCCCTGTTGGCGGGGTTCTCCCAGGCCATTGGCCAGGCCTTCATTCTGTTTGTCAACCGGGTGCGCCCCCTGCGTTTTGCCCTCTGCCTCTTGGTGGAGGCCCTGCTGTTTTTGCTGGGGTTTCTGGCCTGGGCCCTGAGCACCTGGTTGGTGATCCGGTTGCTCTTTGCCTACCCAATCACGCCCATGCCAGTGATCCGTGCCCTCGGGGTGGCCCATGCCCCCAGGTTGTTGGCATTTCTGGGGGCCCTGCCATACCTCGGTGTCCCTTGGTTGAACCTGCTCTCCTTCTGGACCGCCATCGCCTTTGTGGTGGGCCTCGTGGACGTCACGGGCCTGGCCCCCTGGAGCGTCTTTAGCGCCTTGGTGGCCGGCTGGTTCGTGATGCATGTGCTGCAGCGCAGTGCCGGTCAGCCGGTGATGCGCCTTGGCAACCGGCTGCTCGATCGGGCCGCAGGCAGACCGGTGCTGCGTGAAAAGCGCCAGTTGCGCCAATTCCTTGCCGACGAGGCATCGCCACCGGCCCCGCCGGACCCTTACTGAGATGACCAGATCACGGTTCTGGCGTAGGGGATGGCTGCTGCTGCTGGTGGCGGGGCTGGTGCTGCTGCCGGGCACCGGTCTGCTGCTGCATTTGGCCTATGGGGCCCTGCATCGCAGCTTCGGGATGGCCCTTGATCTGGCCAGCATCGCTCTGGTGCTTGTGCTGGTCGTCGGCTTCTTTGCCCCCCTGGAAGCCATGGGTTGGTGGGCCGGCTGGTTCGGCGAAGAGATGGGACCCGCAGATAACATCGGCCAACTCGCCACCACGGCCACCACGGACCGGATCGGGCGCTGGGTGGTGTATCTCGACGGCATCGGCCAGGCCTCCCTCGAGGCCCAGCCAGAAGGGGAGGATTTCCTGCGGCGACTGGCGGCGACCCTGCCGGCCGACATTGCCATCATCCGGGGGATCATGCCCTATTCGGTGCTCAATCAACCGATAACGGAAGGCAGTTGGGTGGCGAAGTTTTGGCGCTGGGTGGATTGGCTGCGCCTGCGCCACCCCCGCTCTTTGTTGGGGGCCATCATCAATCTGCGCAACCTGGCGGTGGTGGCGGTATCGGCCGACCCGCGCTACGGACCGATCTACAACCGCGGCACCGCCAAGGTGATTGCCGACAGCCTGCTGGCCAACGGCTATCCCCTGACCAGCCGCACGCCGGTGACCCTGATGGGCTTCAGCGGTGGTGGCCAGATTGCCCTCGGCGCCCTGCCGCACTTGCGCCGCATGTTAACGGCGCCGGTGGAAGTGATTTCGCTGGCGGGGGTGTTTTCGGGCGGCAATGCCTTTCTGGAGGTCGACCACCTGTTTCATCTGGTGGGTGAGCTTGATCCCGTCGAGCGGATCGGACCGGTGGTTTTTCCGGGCCGCTGGCGCCCCATGGCGTTGTCGTACTGGAATCGGGCCCGGCGGCGCGGCAAGGTCACCCTGATCTCCCTGGGGCGGGTGGGCCATGAGTTGCCGGGAGGCATCTTTGACACCCAGGTCAGCTTGAGCGATGGCCGCACGCCGATGCAGCAGACTCTGGATCTGGTCAGCGCCATCCTCACCGGCCGCCTGGGCGCAACTGCGACCCCCGTACCCGGCGCAAGCAACTATCAGCGCTTCGGCAGCAATCCCTGGCACCAGATCATCCCGGCGCGGGACACCCTGCCTTTGCCCTCACCGGCGCTACGGCCCCTGGATGGCTGGATCGGCCGGCTGGTGCTGCCCGAACCCCAACATCGCGACGCTGGTGTGGGCTTCGAAGTGCTGCATGCCCCCGATCCCTGGGGCTCCTTGGTGGGCCGCCAGGTCAGGCTCGACTGGACGGCCAAACCGCTGCGCTCGCTGGCCATGGACGTGCACTTCAGCGATGCGGCGCTGGCCAGCTGGGAGCGTGGAGCCATCCATCCAATGCGATTGGAAGGTTGGCGCCAGGTCACGCCCCTGGAATCGCTAGCCGGCTCCCGCCCCCGGGACGACCAGCTGGTGCGGCTGCGGGGACCGGTGCAGGTGCGCCAGGATCGTCTGGGCGTCGGCCTGAAGGGCGTGGGCCTGGAAGTGCAGGCCGAACCGCTGCAGACCACGGGCCTGGCCCTGGCACTGGTGCGCTTCATCGCTCCCCTGGGCCAGGAGAAATGGCAGGTGCAGCCTTACTCCAGCCAGCGGCGCCGGTTTGATGGCGAGCCTTTTGTGGTGCGGCTGCCGACCCCGGTGGCCTTGGGCACGGGCCAGCTACCGGCCACCGCCGAGGGGATTGGGCGCAGCCGGCCCAACGACGACGGTTGGTATGTCAGCGGCGTGCCCGATGGCGAGGGGGCCTTTGTGGTCCAGTCCCTGGTGCCGCGCAGCATGATCCGCTTCGCCCCCGAGCGCATCCTGCCTGCCCCCCGGGAGGGCTGGCGCTATGCCAAGCGGGAGGCCTGGCAGCAGCTGGTGGCGGGCACCACCTCTTCGGTGCTGATCAGCGGCCGCCGGGCCAAGCCGGCCGAACTCCTGGCCGAATGGCAAGCGGGCGACAGGGTTTTGGTGCTGCATGTTTTTGGCGGCATTGGCGGCGAACAGCAGGAGGACGCTTTGCTGTTTGGACGCTCCCTGGGCCATTTCGCCTACGGCATCGCCGACCTGGAAATCGAGCCCCTGGCCGCTGAACTTTCCGTGGCCGTGCAATACCGCCAGGTTTACGCCCACAACCGTGAGGGGCTGATCTCCGGTGCCCACGACCGCTGGCGTTACCTGGGCGACCGCCAATGGGGCTGGCTGGGGCTGCGGCCGGTGGCCGACATCCTGGTGCGTTTCCCCCCCTTCACCTGCCCGTATCGCATCGGCGACCAGGAGCGCTCTCCCCTCGATGGCTTCGAGGCGCAGTTGGCGGCGATGATGGCTCGCTATCGGCTTGGTGATGGCACGGGGGCGACGTTTGTGGGCCCGGCCAACAACTGCTCCCAGGATTCCAACCAAGCCCTGTTTGCGGCATTGCGCCAGTTGCAGGCCGAAATCGCCGCCCTGGACCCGGAGGTTCTGCGCCAATGGCAACGGCGCCACCCCGACCAGGCCCTACGGCTGCAGGCCCTGGGCCGCTTTGAGCGGGAGTTGCGGCAGGTGCTGCTGCCCTTTGGCGGCCTCCGGGAGGACTGGCGCCAGCAGGAGTACGTGCTGGGCAGCAGCCTGGAGGATCGCCCCCTCAACAACCTGGTGCGGGGATTGGGGAGCTGGCGCACGCTGCTGCCCCGCCTCGCCAGCGATACGGTGCTGCGGGTTTTCCTGCATCACGGCGCCTCGGCCCTGGTCATTCGCAGCAACCAGGTGGGCGGTGACCACGCCTCGATTGCGCCGCTGGC
>JBBASD010000025.1:10641-19309 GCA_040399485.1 Cyanobium sp.
AGCCACACCAAGCCGCCACCGGCCAGCAACAGCAGGGAGAAAACCAGCATCCGTTGCAGCGACACCTGGCCCGCCCCCCAGAACACCAGCAGCAGGGCCGCCAGGGTGAGCAGGCCCCCCTGCAGCAGGGCGCGCCGCCACAGGGGTATACCCAACAGCGGCGCCTCCGGCGGGCGCGGCGGTTGGCGCATCTGGTCGGCGGATGCCGGCAGGGCCTCAAAAACCACCGTGCAGGCCGGATCGATGACCAGATGCAGCAGGGCGATGTGGACCGGCAGCAGGATCAGGGGCTGGTTGCTGAGCACTAAGGGCAGCAGCCCCAAAACGGCGATGGGGATATGGATGGCGAGGGTGTAGCCAAGGGCCCGATTCAGATTGACGGCGACGCGGCGGCCCAGGCCCAGGGCCCGCACCAGATCCATGAAGGTGTCATTAAGCAGCACCAGATCGGCCGATTCCCGCGCCACCGCCGTGCCCCGCTTACCCATGGCCACCCCGATATCGGCGGCCTTGAGGGCCGGCGCGTCGTTGACGCCATCGCCCGTCATCGCCACCACCTCGCCGGCCGCCTGCAGGGCCCGCACCAGTTGCAATTTTTGCTGGGGCATCACCCGGGCAAACACCGACACCTGGGCCACCAGCTCGTTGAGGCGCTCGGGGGCCATGCCCTCCAGGTCGGCGCCACTGAGCACGGGCCCATCGGGCAGGCCGGCCTGATCGGCGATGGAGCGGGCCGTGACCGGGCCATCGCCGGTGATCATCACCACCCTGACGCCGGCCCGGCGGGCGATGGCGATCGCCTCGGGCACATCGACCCGCAGGGGGTCGGCCAGGCCCACCAAGCCCACCGGCTCAAACAGATAGTCATGGACATCTGCAGGAGGCTCTCCCCGGCTGGCGGCGCTTTGGCCCCCGTGCAGCTGCACCCCACGCACGCCGGTGGCCACCGCCAGCACCCGCAGGCCCTGGCTAGCCAGGCTGTCGGCGGCGGCCAGTAGCTCTTGCCTTAAATCCGCCGCCAGATGGCAGAGGGAGGCGATGGCTTCTGGCGCCCCCTTGGCTGCCAGTTGCCAGTTGCCTTGGCCATCGCGCCAGAGCTGGGAGTACACCAGCAAATTGGTCTGCAGGGGATAGTCCTTTTCCAGGGGCCATTCCGGGTGCAGATGGTCGCTGCCTTGCAGGTGGGCCTGGGCCAGGCGTTGCAGGGCCAATTCCATCGCGTCCACCGGATCGCCGCGGCTGGCCAGCACGGCCCACTCCAACAGGGGGTGGAAAGGTTCTGCCAGGGGCATGCCGGCCTGCCAGAGCTGGCGAGCCGGCCAGGTGAGCAGGTTCTGAACCGCCATGCGGTTCTGGGTGAGGGTGCCGGTCTTGTCGACTGCCAGCACGGTGGCGCTACCCAGGCTCTCCACCGCTGAGGGGGTGCGGGCCAGCACGCCGATCCGGGCCAAGCGCAGGGCGCCCAGGGCCAGAAACAGGGCCAACACAACGGGGATTTCGTTGGGCAACACCGCCAGGGCCAAGGCCAGGGCGGCCAACAGGGCGCGGGGCCAATCGCCACTGAGACCCCCCTGCAACACCGCCAAGCTGGCGCACAACCCCAGGGCCAAAATGGTCAGGCGGCTTGAGAGTCGCCGCGTGTGGCGTTGTAGCCGGGTGAGCGGTGGTTCAACTGTGGCCAGGCTGCTGCCCAGCCGCCCCAACTCCGTTGCCCCCTGCACCCCCGTCACCTCGGCCCAACCGCGACCACTGGCCACCAATGAGCCCGCCAGGATGCGCTCGCCAGGCTGCTGGCGTGCCACGGGCAGGGATTCGCCGGTCAGCAGCGATTCATCCAGCCACAGACCCACGGCCTCGCTGAGGCTGGCATCGGCGGCAATCCGATCCCCCTCCTCCAGGCGCAGGGCATCCCCCACCCGCACCTCGTCAGCAGGCACCTCAATGACGACACCGTCGCGCCGCACGTGGGCCCGTGGCGCCGAGAGGCGGGCCAATTCGGCCAGGGCCCGCTGGCTGCGGTTTTGTTGCAGGGCATCAAGGCCCGCAATCACGCCAACAAAAATCAGCAGAATCAAGGCATCGACCGGCTCGCCGATCAGGCCGTAGATGAGGCTGCAGCCAAGCAACAGCAGGTTGGTGGGCTCCAGCCAACTGCCCATGGCCCTGGTTAGTTGGCCCAGCTTGGGCCGCAAGCCAGAGATCGCTGGGATGTTTGTCATGGCGTCATTGGTAGGGCCCAGCCAACCCCATCGACAAGGAGGCTATAAGCAGTCTGACCTGCCAAGCAGGGACGCCATTGCCATTGTTACGATGGAAAAGTTGCAGTAAGTGATGCAGTAAGTGATAGGGTGTAGCCTGAGACAAATTTGACATGATTCCGGGCCGAATTGTTGGCCAGTCCTCTGGCGAAAACTGGATCGGTTTGATTGATGGCACCTATGCCATTATTCTCACTCTATTGGTAATTGAACTACCAGTAATTATTCTTGATCTCATCAGGGAGTGCCAGCAGCATTCCCACACTTATTCGGAACTTGCCATTGGCATTGGCGCCCTGTTGCTTGGTTATTTTGCAGTATTTACGATTCTCTATGACATTTGGTCCTATCACAAGACTTTGCTTAGAGATGCGATCCAATTAAGACTCTTTGCCATCAGCAGCAGCTGGCTGATGTTCATCGCAAGCCTAGTGCCGCCTTTTTATTATCTGGTTAACCATTTTTCGGTGAAGCTACTGCTTCACTACAGCAGTTATCCAATCTTGGCCGACCGAGGCCTAACGGCTGCCCGTACATTCGTCTATATATTAATTGCTCTCCTTTACTGGATCCTTGCTTTCTTGGCTCGCAAAGAACAATTTCAGCGCCTACAAGCGCCGCATAAACGCCAGGAACTCTTTTTGATTACCGGCACCGCCATGAGCAAGTGCATCCTGACAACAGTGATGATGCTTATCACTGAATTCTGGCATATTCCACCACCAACTCCAACGCTTCTTTTGGCAATATCCACTTATTTTTATTTTAATTTCTTTGAGTTCTCGCGCCAAAACCGCTGAATGATGCTTAGGTCAAAAAGGAAGCAAGCAAGATATCACCAGTTTTAAGACGACTGAGAAACCGGAAAAGCTCGCTGCCATGCTAGCCGCCCAGGACGCCTTTTCGCCGTCCAATGGTTACAAATTGATGCAGGTATTGCTGTTGGCGGCGTGCCAACTCTTGCCCTTTGACTTGTCCTTACAGTTGTGCTTGTCTCGGTTGCTCAATACTTTGCCAGTACAGCTCCTGGCCGAGCAGCATTGCTGCTTAGCGGCACCGGCCGCGCATTGCACCAAGGGTGCAGGCTCCTCCTTCTCGACCGGCTTGATTGATTGGGCAGACTCTGCAATGCTTTCGCCAGCCTTGGTTGCAGGCACTGAGTAGGTGGCTATCGTGATTACGGACATCCAACCCAGAATAACTGCAAACAGAACGGGAACAGTTTTCGTTTTCATTTTGGTAGGTCCTTGGAATTGGAGTTAACCGCGTGCAAGCTTTGCACAACCTGGCCTGCGGCGGTCGTTCGCTTTTGACGGATGTAAGTTTCAGTGGCAGCCGTACCGGCAAAGGCGACAACGATATTGGCAATCACTTTCTCGTCCACCACTGTAATGTCGGCGCGCTTGTTGTATTGTTTCGCGAGATCGCTGACCTTCACAAACCAGATGTATTGCCCTTCGAGTTTCTTCTTCAAGCCGATGGCGACCTGTCCACTCATGGAACCGATGAGTGTGGTGGTGCCCGAGGCCACCAGTCGCGTGACCATCATCTCAAGCGTCGAGATTTCACCAGCCGGCAGTATCAGATCGAGTGATGTGTCCCACGAGGTGCTGGCCTGCTTGCTCTGCCCTTGCGTTGAAGACACCGACAGGTCAAAGGTCATGCCTGCCTCTGCGCTGAATATCCCAGGCAGCCCAGCCGAGACCGACGCCGAAATGCCCAGCGCTACCGTCTCCGTGATATTCCACTCAAAGGAATCGGTGACCGAGGTCGAATGGCTGAAATTGATGTTTTTCTCCGTGGCGAATGGCCCGTACTCGGCAGAATACAACGAAGTTTCGATCTTGTCATTCTTGGTAATGTTGTAGTCTCCCATGGACCAGATCACATCAACACCGTACTTATCGTAGGAAGCTGCAAACAGCTTATTGGTGCGGTCCCAATCTATATTGGCAGCGCCCCCATTCTTTGCCGCCCACTGCAACGCCCAGGCTTGAAGGAACTTGATTAGGTCAATGGACATGTGTTTCCTCTTTTGGTGATTTGAGGTCTAGGCAGGATACTGGAATCGGCTAATGTCGTTTTCCAAATAATTTTAATATACTGCCTATAACGCTGGCTGTCAACCACCATGCGGAAGCACCTCTAACCTTGGTAAGGTTATATGCACCCGCATCACCACGAGTTTGGCCGTGCATGTCCCCCGTTGGCCATGACACTCAGGCAGTAGCAGCCAAGCCAATTGAACGCCATGAGACTGATATTTATCCGTTTTGTACCGTAGAGCCTGTTGGGATCGCCCTGATGCAGAGCTATCCCCAATTGGATGAACTGGCGACTGTTGCGGCTGCTGGTTTCTCCGCCTGTTGGTGGCATGAGGATGAGTTGGCCTTCGGCGGAGCTCGAGCACCACATCGCGATTTACCTGGCAGACCCGCTCGAATTGGTCGGGGCTGAGCCGCAAATCGAGGGGCAGCCGCAGCGCCGCAAGCTCCTGTTCTGGAGACTGGGCTGTTCCAGGGGAGGGCGCAAAGGCCATTCGGCTGGATGCGACTACCTGCCAACCCTACGAACGTCAGGGGATGGGGGAGACGCTTGTTGGTGACGGAAGCCGGTCGCCGGCCGCTGCTGGCCCGATGCAGGGGAGGCATGGCCCCTTACCCCCCACTCCAAAGACTACATGCATTTTGGCACATAAGCGCACCAATAGAGGCTTTGCCCTTCAGCTTAAATTTTGCATGATAATGAAAAATGAAAGTATGCCAAGTGCCGCAAAGGGGCTGATGGAGCCTGAGCCCACTTGCTCGCGAATTCGCACTGACACGAAAGTGCATCGGTGGCAGCAGTGGGTAAAAAAATTGGTAAGGCAATTATTTTATGAACAAGCGCTGTTCCGAGACTTGCAACAGGTGTACAGTCAGCACGGATAATTCCTTTCGCAACATTTCCTCCAACAAACATGATTAAGATTAATCAACACACCAAAACGCTTTCCAAAGCACTTCTCACCGCCGGCCTGCTGGGCGGCGCTGCCGTAGCAACCCTTGGTGCTGGTTCGGCGCAGGCGGCTTGGGATCGAGTCGGCAATGGTTACATGTGCACCTTCGGCGCATTGATGGGTTTCTCAGAGTGCCAAACAGGTATTTGGACTCCTACGACAGTCCCTGTTCCCCTGAGTAACGCTGCACCGGTAACTCCACCTTCTACCTTTCCCCCTAGTTATCCAGCCTATTCGTGCGCTACGATGACTAGCTATCCTTGCGATAAAAAACTTAAGTTGTTGGATTGGAGCAGCATTCCTGGCGCTGCCGCTGCCGGGGGATCTGGAACCGTTATCGATCCCATTAATATTCCTTCAACCCTGGAGTTCACTTGGATGGGGTTCTCCGACCCTCACCCATGGCACGTTGATGTTAATCTAGCCGGAACAATGCAAGACACAAATGGTGGCTTCCTGGGTTACACAATGAAGGTAACTGATCCTAATTGGCTTCTTGAAGATGCAGCGCTGTATGGTATGATACAGGCAGGCACGGTCACTAAAGATATTTACTCAAGTGCTGCGCTTTACAATTCAGGCAACGGCGGAGTTGGGGATCTTTGTTCATTGACATCGAATGGGTCAATCCAAGATTGCAACTACTTACCAGTTTCGCAGATCTGGGTGCGAGATAAGTGGGACAATACTGCCACCGTTGACAATTTCGCCAACGACTTCTCCCAAGTCCCCGCCCCTCTGCCCCTTCTTGGCGTCGGTGCCGCTTTCGGCTCCATCCGCAAGCTGCGCAAATTCTCTACCCAATTGAAGACTTTCTCCATGAACTGAAGATCCCTCTTCGGATCTTCAAGCCCCCGCCAATGGCGGGGGCTTTTTTCGTGTCAGCGCCCTTCTGGAGCCCTGCTCAGGGCAGCCTCATAATCTCACCAACACCCTCCGCAGATCCTTCCACACCGTCTCCAACTGCCGCTGGCGATCCAAGCTCCCTTTGCTGCCTTTGCCACCGGCAGAAGCGCTACTCTCCAGCTGCACCACCAGGCATTCATGGCGGCTCGGCTGCAGGCCTAATATGCGTTGTATTCGGCGTTGCAGCGGCGCTGGCTCTCCGGGTTTGCCAATGGCTACCGGTTCCCTGGCCAGGGTTGTCGCCGTCACCGCCGCCATTCCCGAGCGGGTGATGCAGGCCTGGAGGCGAGAGGTGCTGCCGGCTGGATCCGCCGGGCCGCGCCCTAGGGCGAGCTGGTCTATTCGCGTCGCGCTGCCTACGGCATTGGCGACCGTCAGGGAGACGATCCGCTGGTCCTTCAAGGCAAAAACGGTAACTTCGCTCCCCACTGCTTCGATGCTGAGGTCCATGCCCCCCAGCGTTAACTCGCCCGATTTGGTGCCAGCGCGGCTGCTCACCGGCAGCAAAGTTACCGTCAACTGCGGTTCACCGGAATCGGACACCAGACGAAACTGACGCATTGTGCCGAGGCTGAGATCGCGGCCCCGCTGCGGCGCTGCAATCGGCAGGGCGCTGATGCGGTAGCCCCCAAGCCGCAAGCTGGAGGGTGCCTCAATTTTGGGCATGGGCGCCGATAAGCCCAGCACTTTCTCTGTTATGGCAACCAAGGTGAGCAGGGCCAGCCCCAGCAACAGGCGCCGCACGGGCAGGCCGTCGCGTCGGCCAGCATGGGTTGGGCTCGGCTGCGGGTAGCTGTTCATCGGCTCCCCAGGGCGGCCACCTGGCGTGCCATCCAGTACACGTATAGCCACACAAACAACTGCATGCCCAGACCACTAAAAACCAGGGAGCCCCAGTGTTCATGAAAGAAATCAAACCACCATTGCTTGCCCGGTAGGCTGCTGGTGGTTAGCAAAGTCAACAGCGTGATCCGCATCCCGTTGACGAGCATCGCCAGCAAGGGAGCCAGCACGATCATCAAGCCGTTCTGCCAGCGATGGCGCATCGGAAATGCCATCGCGAAGATCACGGCTACCAGCAGCAGCTGCAAAAGGATGCTCAAACCTGCGCAGGCGCCAGCCACGCTCACCCCTCCACCCTGCAGTTTCACCAAGGTTCCAATCTGCACAGCCGGGTAACCGCAAAGTGAGAGCATCTGCCGGGTCAGCCAGGCGGTCGCAACTGACAGAGGGCCTACTGGCGTCAGCCACAGCACTGCACGGAGCACCGGCAACAGCGCCAACACCGAAAGAGATGGCAGGAACGAACCCAGCTTGTTCAGCGGCACCGCCAGCAAGGCCATCCCAATCCCGGCCAGCAGTGGCAGAACACTGAAGCTGAAATCAAAGCCCACCATGCGCTGGCCCCGTAGTAGCACCGCCATCAGCAGGGCGATGCCAACCCAGCGCCCGATACGTCCCGGCCGCGGCTGCCAGTCGGCGGGGGGGCCATTAAGCACCAACAGTGCCCCACCCAAAACCAGCACTAAATTGAGCACCTCATCCGGTGGCTGGGTGAGCAGGCTCAACAGCAGTAAATACAGCGCGAAAATGGCAGCAACCAGGCCCCAAATTTCGCGGTTGTCGAGCGAACGCCAACGGGCCAGCAGGCTGGGCCATGCCACGGCTTGCAGAGCGATTTTCATGGCATTAGCTTTGGAGCTAGCAGTCAATCTACCGGTCAAGGAGAGCTTTGTTCAGCCTATTGTCGACAATCCAGCGGCGTTGCCATGGCCCTCCCGTAGCTAGCCGCTGCGATCCGCAGCAGTCGTCAACAATGCTGGGCACCAGTACTCAAACAGTGATAGTCACGACTCGATCGCTTGTTTCTGCCTCCCCCGCGCGGGAGTACCTGCCGGCCAGCAGTGCTGCCATCCGCCAGCAGGTGGCCGGCACGGATCAGGCAAGGGAGTTGGCCGATGTGATCGCCGCTATCGTCATCACACGTTTCAACGGCCGATCGCTAGCCGAGCTTTGTGTCATGGGCGGCATCACTATGGATGACTTCAGCCAAAGCGTGGCGTACCAGGAGATCTTTGGGCAGGGCCGGCAAGAGGTGCCCATCCGGGCCCTGCCGCTGGAGCGGCTGGCGGCGGCGGCGGGGTGATCCCAGCGCAACCGCAAACTGACCCCTTCTTCGAGCACCGCTGCGAACAGATGGCAGCGGTGCTGGTCGATACGGGCCGGGTCGTGCCGGCGTTGGTGAGGGATGGCACCGGCCAGCTGCGGGCCCGTTGGTGGCCGCTGCCCGCCGCCGCCGATCGCCCCTGGTTTGAGGCCATGCTGCCAGCGGACGACCTGGCCAGCCAGCGCCAGCTGGCCGATGCCCTTGCCGTTGCCGTGGATCGCTGCGTGCGGCAGCGCTTGCTGCATTGTGCACGCAGCGGCTCCAGTCCGCCGCAGCGGAGCTGTGGCCTGCCGGAGGCCTGGCTGACGGCCCTGGCCAGCGACGATTCCCTGCTCGCCA
>JBBASD010000025.1:19409-20971 GCA_040399485.1 Cyanobium sp.
GCAGAAACGGCCCTGCTGCAGGGCGTGGCGGCCTGGGTGCGCCAGGGGGTGGCGGCCAGCGGCGAGTTGCAGCTCTGCCTGCGCTGCCATGAACCGCCCGATGCGCGCCGGCGCCGCTGGCTGGTGGAGCTGCTGCTGCGCCCGGCCGCCGACCCCAGCTTGCTGGTGCCCCTGGCCGCCTTCTGGGCTGGCGAGAGTCCCTTTGCGGCCAGTGCCTTTGAGGCGGTGTTGGGCCAGCTGGGCCTGCTCACCCGCCTCGCCTCCGAGCTGGCCCCCCTACTTGAGCAACAGGCCCCGTCGTCGTTAGAGCTGGATGAGGCGGGGTTGGTGCAGCTGGTGACCCAGCGCTCCGCCCTGCTGGCGGAAGCCGGCTTCGCCCTGCTGCTGCCCAGCGGCCTGCGCCAGGGCCAGCGGCTGGCAATGCGGGCCCGCGCCTTGGCAGCACCCGCCAGCAAGCGGGGCAAGGGGTCCCCGGCGGGGGGCGGCGCCGGCCTGGATTTGACGCGGATGTTCAGTTTTGAGTGGCAGGCGGTGCTGGGCGATCGGCCCTTGAGTGCCGCCGAGCTGGCCAGCCTGGAGCGGGCGGCGGCCTTGAAGCGGCCACTGGTGCGGCTGCGGGGCCAGTGGAGCCTGGTGGATGCGGATGCGGTCGCCGGCCTGCTGCGCCTCGCCGGCCAGCAAGCAGAGGCCAGCGGCGCAGACCTGCTGCGCAGTGCCCTTGGCCTCGGCCAACTGGATCTACCGCCCGAGCTGGAGCTGGCGGGGGTGGAGGCCTCCGGGCCGCTCGGCACCCTGTTGGCGGGCGATCTGCACCAACGCGCCGAGGCCATCGTCACCCCAGAGGCCTTCAGGGGTGAGCTGAGGCCCTACCAGCAACGGGGCCTGGGTTGGCTGGTGTTTCTGGGCCAACTGGGGCTGGGTGCCTGCCTGGCGGACGACATGGGCCTGGGCAAAACCGCCCAGCTGATCGCCTCCCTGCTGGCCGATCCCCTCTCGGCGCCCACCTTGGTGGTGGCGCCGGTGACCTTGCTGGGCAACTGGCGGCGGGAGCTGGAGCGCTTCGCGCCCAGCTTGAATGTGGGGCTGCACTACGGCCCCCAGCGGCCCCGCACAGCAGCAACGCTGCGGCGAGCGCTCAAGGAGCTCGGCCCCGGTGGCGTGCTGCTCACCAGCTACGGGGTGCTCAGCCGCGATGCCGCCGCTTTGGCTCAGCTGTCTTGGGGACGGCTGGTGTTTGACGAGGCCCAGCAGCTCAAAAATCCCTACACCGCCATGGCGCGGGCCGCCGCTGGCCTCGGCGGCGAGCGCCGCGTTGCCCTCACCGGCACGCCGGTGGAAAACCGCCTCCACGAACTCTGGGCGCTGTTGAACCTGCTCAATCCCGGCCTGCTGGGCAGCCTGACCCAATTTCGCCAGCGCTTCGCCATCCCGATCGAGCGCGACCACGACCAAGCGGCGGCCGAACGCCTGCGATGCCTGACGGCCCCTTTTCTGCTGCGGCGCCTCAAAAGCGACCGGGCGATCCTGCCCGATCTGCCCGGCAAGATCGAGCAGACCGAGCT
>JBBASD010000026.1:0-2086 GCA_040399485.1 Cyanobium sp.
GGCTGGCTGCCGACGTCCTGCGGCGGGCAAGGGGCGATCGTCACCTCACTGACACGCATTTCCAGGGCCAGGGCCATGGCCGGAAGCCCAAGCCAAAGCCCCAGGACCAGTCCCAGAGCAGCCAGCAGACGCCCCAGGGGCCAAATCAGCCGTGGCAGAAGATGGGTCACCGCAGCAATACCTAACCGCAGTAAGGCTAGGGACCTACGCCCAGGGGTGTTACCTCAGCGGCGGTCGCCGCTGCCCGCGATCACATCCCGGGCCACCCTGCTGGCCAACTTGACCAGGTTGGCCTCGGCGATCTCATCGAGACTGAGATTGAGCTCTGTCGCCAATTGGGACACGTACCAAAGCACATCCCCCAATTCGAGCCGCAGGCCCTCCAGGGACTCCGCATCGAAGTCCCCTCCTTGGTCGCGCAGCACCTTTTTCACCTTGTCCGCCACCTCACCCGATTCACCGCAGAGCCCCAGGGTGGGATAAATCGGGTTGGCACCGGCATCGGGATAACGGGCCGTTTCCCGGGAGCGCCGCTGGTAAGTGGCGAAGTCCATGGTGAGCGGGGACCAAAGGAGTCAGGATGGTAGTTTCCGCCACTCACAGTGAGATCCCATGGCCACGGTCGATCCGATGCGTCGTACCAAGATCGTGGCCACGATCGGCCCGGCCACCGAATCCAAGCAGGTTCTGCGCCAGCTGATCGAAGCGGGTGCCACCACCTTTCGCCTCAACTTTTCCCACGGCGACCACGAGGACCACGCCGAGCGCATCATCGCCATCCGCCAGGTGGCCCAGGAGTTGGGGGTGCACATCGGCATTCTCCAGGATCTGCAGGGTCCGAAGATTCGCCTGGGGCGCTTTGAAGCCGGCCCGATTTCCCTGGCCACAGGCGATGCCTTCACCCTCACCTCACGGCAGGTGAACTGCAATCAAACCATCGCCACCGTCACCTACGACAAATTAGCCGAAGAGGTCCACAACGGCTGCCGCATCCTGCTCGACGATGGCCGGGTTGAGATGGTGGTGCAGCGTGTAGACCAGGCCGATCAAAGCCTCCATTGCCGCGTCACGGTTGGGGGAGTGTTATCCAACAACAAGGGGGTCAACTTCCCCGATGTGCAGCTGTCGATCCGGGCTCTCACCCCTAAAGACCGCCGGGACCTCGCCTTTGGTCTGCAACAGGAGGTCGATTGGGTCGCCCTCAGCTTCGTGCGCAATCCCTCGGACATGCAGGAGATCCGGGATCTGATTCGAAGCCACGGTTGCACAACACCGGTGGTGGCCAAAATCGAGAAATTTGAGGCCATTGATTCCATTGATGCCATCCTGCCACTCTGTGACGGCGTGATGGTTGCCCGGGGCGATCTGGGCGTGGAGATGCCGGCCGAAGAAGTTCCTCTGCTGCAAAAGGAACTGATTCGCAAGGCCAACAGTCTGGGCATCCCGATCATCACCGCCACCCAGATGCTCGATTCGATGGCCAGTTGCCCCCGCCCCACCCGGGCCGAGGTCAGCGATGTGGCCAACGCCATCCTGGATGGCACCGACGCCGTGATGCTCTCCAATGAAACCGCCGTTGGCGACTACCCGGTGGAAGCGGTGGCCACCATGGCCCGGATCGCCCGGCGCATCGAGCGCGACTATCCCCGGCGGATCCTTGATGGCCAGATGGCCACCACGATTCCCAACGCCATCAGCCAGGCCGTCAGCAGCATTGCCCGCCAACTCAACGCCGCTGCCATCCTGCCCCTCACCAAGTCGGGAGCCACTGCCCGCAACGTCAGCAAATTCCGGCCCAGCACCCCAATCCTGGCGATCACCAGTGAGGAGACCGTGGCCCGCCAACTGCAGTTGGTCTGGGGCGTGAACCCCCTGCTGATCCCCGAACAACGCTCCACCGCCAGCACCTTCACCCTGGCCATGGGGGTGGCCCAGCAGAAAGGCCTGTTGCGGGAAGGCGATCTGGTGGTGGAAACCGCCGGCACCTTGGAAGGGGTCAGCGGCTCCACCGATCTGGTCAAAGTGGGCATCGTCTCGGCGGTGCTCGGACGCGGGATCGGCATCGGCACGGGTTCGGTGAGTGGCA
>JBBASD010000026.1:2186-20758 GCA_040399485.1 Cyanobium sp.
GGAAACCATCGGCATGGCCCTGACCACGCTGCAGGCCAATCGGCTGCGCAGCCTGCTCACCATGCTGGGCATTGTGATCGGCAATGCTTCCGTCATCACCATGGTGGGGCTCGGCAGGGGGGCTCAAAATCTGGCGGAAGGCCAACTCAGCACCCTGGGGGCCAATGTGCTCTTCGTGGTGCCAGGTCGCAATGACACCAGACGCCAGGGCATTGATTCCCCCAAAACCCTGGTGCTGGAAGACGCAAAGGCGATTGCAGAACAGGTACCCAGTGTGCGCAAGGTGGCCCCCCAGATCACCCTCAGCGAGGTGGTTCAATCCGGTTCGTTGAGTGCCACCGCCACCATCTCCGGCGTGACACCCGAATTTCTGCCTGTGCGCAGTTTTGAGATGGCCCAGGGCCGTTTCATCAACGCCAACGACATCTCCGGCGCCCGCATGGTCACGGTGATCGGCCCGGATCTGCGCGACAAACTGTTACCCACTGGTGAGGCCATCGGCCGCCAGCTCCGCATCCGCGATCAATCCTTCGAGGTGATCGGCGTCTTGCAGGCCAAGGGAGCAGTCTTCGGCTCCAACCAGGACGAGGCGGCCTATCTGCCCCTGACCACCATGGTCAGCCGCCTCAGCGGCCGCGACCCGACCTACGGGGTCAACCTCAGCTTCATCAGCGTGGAGGCCATCGACGAAAAGAGCACCGGGGCCGCCGCCTTCCAGATCACCAATTTGTTGCGCCAGCGGCACCGCATCTTGGTGGAAGATGATTTCGCCGTGAGATCCCAGAAAGATGCCCTGGCGATCGTTGGCAGGATCACCGGTGGACTCACTTTGATGCTGGCCGCCATCGGTGCCGTATCCCTGCTGGTGGGCGGCATCGGCATCATGAACATCATGTTGGTGTCCGTGAGTGAGCGCACCGAAGAAATCGGCCTGCGCAAGGCCCTGGGGGCCCGGCCCAGTGACCTGCTGCTGCAGTTTCTGGTCGAATCGCTGGTCCTGGCCAGTCTGGGTGGGGTGATTGGCAGCGCCATTGGCCTGGGCACTGTCGCCCTGGTGGCGACATTCACGCCCCTGCCGGCCGCCATCGAAGCCAGCACGGTGCTGACCACCGTGCTCTTGTCAGGATCGATCGGCCTGTTCTTTGGCGTGGTTCCGGCCCGGCGGGCGGCGAGCCTCGATCCGATCGTGGCCCTCCGCAGCCTCTGAGCCAGGCAAAGCCAGGTCAGCAGGGATCGTCTGCTAGCCAATGGCCTTGTGCCCTCCTAGCAACGCTCGCCTGCCAAGCGTTGCGTGCCACAAGCACGCAGGATTGGCAAGGGTCAAGGATGAAAAAATCCTTAAGCCCGAAAAAAAGTCTTCTATGCAACCGAATCCCAGCATGCACTAATGGCTAGATAGTCATTAACTGAAGTCGACGACGTTGGAGCGGACCGTCATTTCTGATCTGGAAACTGCCGTTCTCGAGATTGAAGAGGAACCTGGCGTCGGCGACCTCGTCTGCAGCTATCGCAATGGTTCAGATCGCATGGTGATCCTGAGGTGCCTCGGACAAGATGGGTTTTTTCTGGAACGGGTGGTGTTTCCCTTTGAAATGCTTAATTTCGCCTGTCCCAAGGACAGCGAAGTAAAGATCTGGACCCATGGCCTGGGCGGTCCTGAATTGGTCGAATCCCTCTTGGCCGATGATCTGATCCTGGATCCTGTACCCCAAAACTTGGCTGCGGACGCTCCCTTAGGTGCTGGATTCACAGGTCACTTCATGGAGTCCGACACCAGCTCCCCCTGGCTGACCAGCCTCTGAAGACGAACTAAGGCGTAAGCGGATGCCTCCGGGTTCCCTTTACACTTGTTCAGAATCGCTTGGACCCGATGAAGCAGCGCTGGCGCTTACTTGCTCTTTGGGGTCTTCCACTCTTGTTGGCAGCTTTCCTGGGCTGGCAAATCCTCTCCGGCGGTGCCTCCCGGTTCCGACCCACGACCACCACTGCCGATGGCACGGTCGAAGGAGGCTCCCTAGCCAGCGCCCGGAACACCGCAGTGGCTCGCATGAGCTACGGCCGTTTCCTCGATTACGTCAAAGCGGGCCGGGTGACCGCCGTCGACATCTTTGATGGGGGACGCACCGCCGTGATCGAAGCGGTTGATCCTGACCTGGACAACCGGGTGCAACGCCTGAGGGTCGATCTGCCCGGCGTGGCCCCTGAACTCGTCAACAACCTTAAGGAACAGGGCATCAGCTTTGACGTCCATCCGCCCCGCGCTCCTTCGCCTGTGCTCGGCCTGCTGGGCAATCTCCTTTTCCCCCTGCTGTTGATCGGCTCACTGATCTTTTTGGCCCGCCGTTCCTCCGGCATGCCCGGTGGCCCCGGCCAAGCGATGCAGTTCGGCAAAACCAAGGCCCGCTTCCAGATGGAGGCTGAAACCGGTGTCAAGTTCGCCGATGTGGCCGGGGTCGAAGAGGCCAAACAGGACCTGGAGGAGGTCGTGACCTTCCTCAAGACTCCCGAGCGTTTCACGTCGGTGGGGGCCAAGATTCCAAGGGGTGTGCTGCTGGTGGGCCCCCCGGGTACGGGCAAAACGCTCCTGGCCAAGGCCATCGCCGGAGAAGCGGGTGTTCCGTTCTTTTCTCTTTCCGGCTCCGAATTTGTCGAAATGTTCGTGGGGGTTGGCGCCAGTCGGGTGCGAGACCTGTTCAAGCGCGCCAAGGAAAACAGCCCTTGCCTGATCTTCATCGACGAAATCGATGCGGTGGGCCGGCAACGGGGCGCCGGCATCGGTGGCGGCAACGATGAACGGGAGCAGACCCTCAACCAGCTGCTCACCGAGATGGATGGTTTTGAAGGCAACAGTGGCATCATCATCATTGCGGCCACCAACCGCCCCGACGTTCTCGATTCAGCCTTGATGCGTCCCGGCCGTTTCGATCGCCAAGTCAGTGTTGATGCACCTGACATCAAAGGCCGCCTTTCGATCTTGAAAGTCCATAGCCGCAATAAGAAACTGGCCGAGGCAGTTTCGCTCGAAGCCATTGCCCGCCGTACTCCCGGCTTCACCGGCGCCGACTTGGCAAACCTGCTCAACGAGGCTGCCATCCTTACCGCCCGTCGCCGCAAGGAGGCCACCACCATCACCGAAATCGACGATGCGGTCGATCGGGTGATTGCGGGCATGGAAGGCAAACCCCTCACCGATGGTCGCAGCAAGCGGCTGATTGCTTATCACGAAATTGGCCATGCCTTGGTGGGCACCCTGGTGCGCCAACACGACCCGGTCCAAAAAGTCACCCTTATTCCTAGGGGCCAGGCCCAGGGACTTACCTGGTTTGCGCCCGATGAGGAGCAGAGCCTGGTGAGCAAGGCCCAACTGCGGGCCCGCATCATGGGGGCCCTGGGGGGCCGCGCCGCCGAAGACGTGGTCTTTGGGCATGCCGAAGTCACCACCGGTGCTGGCGGCGATATCCAACAGGTCGCTTCCATGGCCCGTCAGATGGTTACCCGCTTCGGCATGAGTGACCTTGGTCCCCTTTCTCTAGAGGCAGGCAACCAGGAGGTTTTTCTGGGCCGCGATCTGATGACCCGCAGTGACGTCTCCGACGCCATCTCCAACCGCATTGATGGCGCCGTCCGCTCGATTGTGCAGGACTGCTATGCCGACACCGTGGCTTTGGTGGCGTCACAAAGGGATTGTATGGATAGATTGGTGGAATTACTAATCGAGAAGGAAAGTCTTGATGGGAATGAATTACGCCAGATTGTCTCTGAATACACTACTATTCCAGAGAAAGATCGCTTCTCGCCGCTGCTCGAGGAGGAAAGGGTCGCGATGCCCTTGGAACAACCTCTAGCTACCCTCTGAAATGATTTAAATCTCTTTGGGATCTTCCTAGAGCGATAAACATAAAAAACCCAGTCATTTCACTAAGGAAATGACTGGGTTTTTTGTTGAAAACAACGGTTTGGCGTAGGAATCAAACTGATTTGATCGGCCGTTTATCGATGACTTTGTCAATCAGGCCGTAAGCCTTTGCTTCTTCTGGCGACATGAAAAAGTCGCGATCAGTATCCGTTTGGATGCGCTCAAGTGGTTGGCCGGTGCGGTCGGCCAGCTCACGGTTGAGCTTGTCTTTTAGATAGAGAATTTCGTCGGCCTGGATGCGAATATCACTGGCCTGGCCCCTGGCACCGCCCAAGGGCTGGTGGATCATGATGCGTGAATGGGTCAGGCTGCTGCGTTTGCCTGGGGTGCCGGCACAAAGAAGGAAAGCCCCCATGCTGGCAGCAAGTCCGACACAAACCGTCTGGACATCGGGCTTAATGTGCTGGATAGTATCAAAAATGCCGAGGCCGTCATAGACAGAACCACCGGGAGAATTGATATAGAGGAAAACATCTTTTTCAGGGTCTTCCGCCTCCAAAAATAACAATTGGGCCACCACACGATTTGCAGACTCGGCGGTAACAGGCTCACCGAGAAAAATGATCCGCTCGCGCAGCAGACGCGAATAGATGTCAAAGGCACGTTCCCCCCGACCCGACTCTTCGATCACGATCGGGATCATGGCAACCATGGCGGCAAATTGATTCCATCCTACCCAGCCTGCTTACCCAACGGCCGAACTCCCTGCCCTTGGGCCGCAAGGGCCCAAGGGCCAAGCTCAGTCGCTGGGTTAGGCAGCGCTATGGTCGCTGCATTTGGAAGTCCCATCCTCGTGAGCGCCGCTCTCACAGTTGCTGACAGCAAACGCGCCTTCCATGGCGCCTTCTCCCATGTGATCAGTCCGCTTTACCGCCGGATGATCGATGAGTTGCTGGTCGAACTGCATTTACTCAGCCATCAGCGCGGTTTCCAGGCAGACGCGCTGTTCGCCACCGGATTGGTCCAGGTGTTCGACAGCTTCTCCCGCAACTACCGACCCCTTGATCAGCGCCAACCCCTGTTTGAGGCCCTCTGCGCCTCTTCCGGGTTTGATGCCGGCGAAATCCGTCGCCTGCACGACCAGGCCATGGCGGCAATGGGCCACCACTCTGTGCAGGAAGTGAAGCAATGGATCGACAACGAGGGGGCTGGATCGCCCGAACCGGTGGCGTCAGCCCTGGCTGGTGTTCGTCGACCCGATTTCCACTACTCACGGCTGATGGCCGTGGGTCTGCTCAGCCTGCTGGGCCAGGCTCAGGGCGCCGAAACTCTTGACCCCATGGCACTGAGGCAGGAGGCCCACGACATCGGTGCCTCCCTGGGGCTACTGCGCGAGCGCGTCGACAAAGATCTGAGCCTGTACGCCACAAACCTGGAAAAAATGACCCAGGCCGTCGAACTCATGGAGGAGACGGTGGCGGCCGAACGCCGGCGCAGCGAACGCCGTCTGCGCACTGAGACAGAGTCAGTCCTCCCCGCAGCCGACTGACCGGCACGAAGACCGCTTTGGAAGTGAGCGGTTCGGTCAGGGTCCAGAGCTGTTCACTGCTCCGGACCACGGCGGGCATCTCTGCGGGAAGTAAGCCCAATTGATCAAGGGCCCGGGGCCTGGCCCGCAGCTGCAAGGACCGCTCCCGAGGAAAGGCCCGGGTTGGCATCAGCTTCACCTGGGCTGGCACGGGGCCAAGGAAGAACAACACTTCGGCATCGTGGCCGCGGGGGGCCGCAAGCCAGCGCCAGCCTCCCACCACAGCCCCATCATTGCGTCGCCAGGCCATGGCCAGGGGATCTACCGGGGGCTTGGGGGCTTGCTGAGCCTGGGGTGTGGTGCCAGCCGGGGCCTGGGACCCTCCAGGGGCGACGGCGACCGGAGGGGGAGCCTGTGGGGCTGGTTCGGCTGGGGTCGTTGCCTTGGTCGGTGGGATGGGGCTGGATGGGGCAGCGGCAGCGAGGGCAAAGGGGATTGGCTCGAATCCCTGCTCCCGCAGGGATTGGGCCAGGCGCTGCAGCACCGGCAGCCAGGTTTGGGGCGGCTGCCGCAGGCGCACCTGGAGTTCCAGTGAGGCCTGGAACGGGCCCTGGGGCTGGGAACGCAACCGCAGGCGGAAAGGGGCGAAGCGCAGTCCCCGCAAGCGTTCTGAATCGAGGCCATAGCGCAGGGCCAGGGGCTCACGGATCAGCTGCCTGGAAAGCAACCCCTCCAGCAGGTCCTGCAGTGACCCCCCCTGCACCTGCAGCAACTCGTCGGGGGGCAGGGGCAAGGCCGCGGCAGGGGGGGCGACTGGCGGGACTTCCGTGTCCAGCTGGGCCAGTACGCCATCCACGGACGTGGCCTCTCCCTGCCAACTCAACCCCCCGGCTTCGAGGCTGAGGGTCAGGCAACCCTCCTGAAAACGCTGCATCAGGGGGGCAAGGGGACCCACCATGGCGCCGAGGGCGGTGGGATTCCAAAAAACGGCCTGGTCTTCGCTGAGTCGCTCAAGACAGCGGCTGTGCAGCCCGAGACTGCGCCGTTGCTGGGGCCTCAGGCTGGCGGCCAGGGATTGGCGCGAGAGCGGATCGGGGGCTACGACCATCAGATCACTCAGCCGCAGGGCTTGGGGAGGCAGGGGTTTGCTGAGCTCAGGCGGCCAGCCGCTGGCCTGGAGCACCAGGAACGCAGACCCTTGCCCCTCTGGACCCCAGATCTGCCACCAGGGGCGGGTTTGGCGTTGCCAGAGCGCATCGCCAAGGCCTTCACCCAAGCGTTGCCGCCACAGCTCCGGCAGGCGGCGACCAGGTGTGGCGGGGAAACTCTGCACAAGACTGGCGCTGGCCATCAGCTGCTCCAGGCCCTCGGCCCTGGGCCGGGGCCAGCGCCAGAGGGCTAACGAGGGCAACAGAAGCAGCAAAAAGATGAGGGAGCTGGTCCAGGGCAAGGGAGGCCTGGGCACAGCTGCTAGGGTCATGCTCCAACCTGGATCAAGGGGACTAGCAGGCCCCCTGGCCCGTTTCGTCAAGCGCGACAAGGGAGTTGGCCAGCGCCAGGTCAGACGCCTCATCCAACAGCAACGCTATGCATGGCGTTAAAGAAGCTTTCCAAAGCTCAACGTCGGCTGCGCACGGTGTTGTCGCGGCGTCGTTTGTCCCGCCAATCCACCGCCGAGAGATACACCACCCCACCCGTAACGAACAGCAGCAAAGCTGAAGCGACTCCGGCCAGCAGGGTGGAGGTGCTAGGCACGAACTCAGAAATTGATGCTGCCATCACCATTGCGTCCCCAAACCGTCATGGCGATCGAGAAAGTGAAGATGGCGGCGAGGGAGGCCCAACCCAGGGTGATCAGCATGAGGTTGCTGTGCTTTTGAACCAGTGTACCTAGGTTGGGGACCACTGGCTTCCGGCGCTGTGCCATGAGCACCACCCCCACCCTGACTCCCGAACGCACCAAGGCGCGGGAGCAGCTACGCGAGCCCTATCCCCACTTCCGGGTGATCGTGCTCAATGACGACTTCAATACCTTTCAGCACGTGGTGGACTGCCTGGTGCGCCATATCCCGGGCATGGTGCCGGATCGAGCCTGGGAACTGGCGCACCGCATTGACGGTCAGGGTTCAGCGGAGGTATGGAGCGGTCCCCAGGAGCAGGCCGAGCACTACCACCAGCTGCTTAGTGCCGAAGGGCTAACGATGGCTCCCCTGGAACGCACCTGAGCCAACACCATGGGTCGCCTGGTCAAAACCCACAGCACCTATCTGGAGGGATTGATTCCACTGCTCACGCTGCTGGCACGGGAAGGGGGGATCAACACGGTGACCCCGGCAGTGATCAGTCGGGTGCGGGGCCGCAGTGAAAGTCTGCGGCTGAGGGTGTCGACCCCGATCACGGGCGGCTTCAAGGTGGTGGCCAGGCGGGGAGCCAGTGCCCAGGAGGTGTTCGTGGTCACCGATTGGGATCGCCAGAGGCTGCAGGAACGTCTGGACCATCTGGCCGGCTGATCAAGGTGGTCGGTGCCGCCCGTTCGTGGACGGCAGCGGCCTTGAAGCGGGCCCAAGCCCCGCCATCACGGAACCAGCCGTCGCCGCCCATGGGCACCAGTTCATCCGGCTCCAGCCCCCAACGCTGGTTCAGATAGGTCCGACAGGCCCCAAGATCCAAGGGTTGACCGCCCCCTTGAACCACAGCGAACCGCAGGGCGCGGATGCGGACGATGCCCCCCTCGGACTCTTGGATGGATTCCTCTAGCAGGAAGGTGCGAAAGGGGGTGGCGGGATCGGTTTCGAGGGGGTATTTGCGCAGGTAAAGCTGCCGGGCCCGGGGAAACACCGGCCCCGGGGCGCGGCTCAAAAGCAGCTCAAAAGCCTTTTGAAAACTGGTTTGGTCAGCGCTCACGGTCAACGCATCAAGGGTCGGATTCTGGATGAAAGCAGGTGGGGTGTTCAGCGAATGTTGCCAGGACACTTGGCTCGCAAACTGCGGGCCATGGCCGCCTCGGGGGCCGGGCCGGCGCTCTGCCACGGGCCGGAGCGAGGGGACTCACTGACGAGCGAACCGTTGGCGGCAAGGCTGCGGCTGCCTAGATCCCGGCGCATCAAAGCCCCCGAGCCGCAATCGAAGGCCAGTTGGGAAAGCACTTCCAAACGGGTGGTGGGGCCCATGCCCAGCGGTTGGCGATCGAGGCGGCCCAACAGAAACCCCACCTGCACCTTGCCTGCGCCGATGGACTCAAAGCCGTTGTCGATGCCGCCGGGGGGCAACAGCACGCAGACCGCAACTGGCCGTTGCTGCACCCAGCCAGTGCCCTGACGCACCGTGGCGGCGGGGCCGGTCTGGGGGCGACATTGGCTGGGCCAGTTCCAGGGCAGAGGCTGAATCGCCTCCTGGGCCTGGCTGGCCGGGGCCCAGGTGGCCGGGGCCCCCGCCAAAACAAAAGCGGCCCCAAGTCCAGCGCCAACGCTGGTGATCAAGGGCCGGACACCAGGCGGAGTCCGGAGCCAACGGGGGGCTCGCATCAAGGGGGTGGATAGGGGCTCAAAGGGGTGGACCGCCGTGCCGTCTTGCCCCAGTGTTCGACCTGGAGGAACCAGTAGGGGGATCAAGGGCGGGGCGTCGTTTCCAGCTCGGGGCCGGCTTACGTTGCCGTCGCTGCAGACCCCCCGTGTCGAAAGGGAGTCAGATCAGAAACTGTGAAAGGCAGTCACCAACACAGCAGTCCAAAAGCACTGTAGGGGAAGTTTCCCCCCTTAGGGCAAGGGCCAGATCGAGCGCACCTCCTGGAGCTTTGCCCTGGCCTCCCGCTGCAACGCTTCGGCGCCGCTGGACTCGAGCAACAGGGTGAGATGGCCCAGCTTGCGCCCTGGACTGCTCTCGCTTTTGCCATACCAATGCAGGTGGGCACCTGGTAGGGCCGCCAGGGCCTGGAGATCGGCTTCGTCGCGATCTTGGGTGCCGTCCCGCCCCAACAGGTTGACCATCAAGGCCCCGGGCACCAGCGGCTCGGGGGAGCCCATGGGTAATCGGGCCGCCAGCCGCAGCTGCTGGCCAAATTGACTGCAAGCACAGGCCTCAATCGTGTAGTGGCCGGAATTGTGGGTGCGGGGGGCGAGCTCGTTGACCTGCAGACCGGCGGGGCCAAAGAAAAATTCGATTGCCAGCAGACCGACGTAGTCGAGGGCCGTGAGCACGGAGGCGGCGATATTGCGGGCGAAGGCCTCGACGGCGTGGTTGACGGGGGCCGGGAAGAGCACCCAGTCGCAGACCTGCTGCCGCTGCTGGGTCTGGACGAGGGGATAACAAATCACATTGCCGTGCTGGTCGCGGGCCGCCACCAGGGCAAGTTCCATCTCGAAGGCCACCTGCTCTTCCAACAACCAGCCGGCCGGATCAACGGTCGCCAGCAGATCTTCTAAGGCCTGTTGGTCGGGAATCGGCAGCGTGCCCTTGCCGTCGTAGCCGCCCCGGCATGATTTGGCCATCAGGGGGAATTGAAAACCCTGGGGCAGTTCGGGGCGCCGCGGCGCAGCAGCCCCCAAGGCCCCTGGTGGGATGAAAACAGCGGCCCGGGGCGATTCCAGGGCCTCCGAGGGCGCTGGCGGCGGTGCCAGCACCTGCTCCAGGGGACACCAGCGCGGCGTCGGCAATGCAAGTTTCTGCAGCAGTTCTCGCTGGGCGCGTTTGCTCATCAGTGCAGCCAGGGCGTTCAGATCGGGGAGAAAGCGAACGCCGGCCTGGCGCAGCCCCTGCAGGGCCTCAAGGGGCACCCACTCATTCTCGAAGGTGATTACCTGGCAGCGGCGGGCCAATTCGGCCGTGGCTGCCGCGTCGTTGGGATCTCCCAGGACGACGCTGCTGGCTAGGGAGATGGCCGGATCGCTGGCACTGGCGGCCTGCAGATGCAACTGGAGCCCCAGTGCCGGGGCCTCCTGCGCGAGCATCAAAGCCAGCTGGCCGCCCCCCACGACACCGACACAAGCTACCGCAGGTGACGACAGGGAGGCTGGGTCTGGTCGGTCCTGCACCATGGCCGGGCGGCAATCTCTCCATGATGTCCCCCAGCCGGCGGCTTGTTATCGGGTGGGTGAAGACCGTTAGCCCACCAGCCGATCGCCACTGACGAGCGAACGCAGCAGACTAAGCAACAGCACCACCATGAACAGGGCCAAACCGACCGTGCAGGCGTAGCTGATGTCCAGCTCGCTGAAGGCCAGGTCGTAAACGTAATAAACGACCGTGCGAGTCGAATCGGCCGGTCCGCCCTGGGTCATCAAAAAGACCTCCTCAAACACCTTGGTGGCGCCGATGGCGGCGATCACCGCCACTAGGGCCACATAGGGGCGCATCAGGGGCAAGGTGATGTCGAGATGGCGGCGCCAGCCGTGGCTGCCATCGAGGGCGGCGGCCTCATAGAGCTCGGCCGGGATGCCCTGCAGCCCGGCCAGAAAAATCACCATGTAATAACCAAGACCCTTCCAAAGGGTCACCAGCATCACGGCGGGCAGGGCCAGGGCCGGCAGCGTCAAAAAGCCGATCGGGTTGAAGATTGGGCCCAACAACGCCCCCAACCAGCCATTGATCAGGCCGTTTTCGGCATAGAGCCAGCGGAAGGCAATCGCCGCCACCACCAACGACACCAACACCGGCGTATAGAAGGCGCCACGAAACAGGGCCATACCGGGCAGGGGTCGGTTGACGAGCACCGCCAGGGCCAAAGAACCCAGCACGATCGGCGGCACGATGCCGACCAGATACATAAAGGTGGTGACCATGACGCGCCGCAGCATCGGATCGGCGACCAATCGCCGCAGGTTCGCCGCACCGACGAACTGCAACGGCTCGCCGAGATCGAGGCCGGTGCGGCTGAAGGCCATCACCAAAGCCAGCAGCGCCGGAATCAATACCGAAACCGCCAGCAGGATCAGCGCTGGGGCCAGGAAGGCCCAGGCGGTGAGGCTGCCGGCAGCGGAGCCGGAGGGGGAGGGGGAGCTGGTGGGGTGGGTCTCGGGCATCGGACCATTGTCAGTCAGAACGAGCAGCAGCTGCTTCAGCACCGCTCCACCGCCGGCCCGCGCTCTAGCCGGTGCAACTACCAGTGACTCAAGCCTGCAGCGGACGTTCGTCTGCATCCAAAAAAAACGCTTGACGTAGCGCGTCGTTACTGGCAGCCTTTACAAATGTTGTCCGATATCAATGACGCATGCCCGGAAGGACCCGACGATGAGGGAGCACCGCCCCTCTACCGGGACAAGCGCATGGCGCGGTTTGCCAATGGTGACCTGGTCATGGAATTTCAGGCTTTCGAGGAGCAGGCAAAAAAGCGCCTACTTATCCTTAGTGCTGCAGTCTCCCGCCAGGGTTTGATGCTGTTGCCCAGCAACCCCTTTGAGGCTCTCGGCGGAGACCGCAAGGGGCAGTTCAGCATCCGCATCAATCAGCAGTGGCGCATCTGCTTTGAGTGGCCGGAGCACTCACCACGGCCATTCAATATCGAAATTATTGATTATCACTGAGGGAGAACTGCCATGGCCAAAATAGAAAAACGCCCTGTCTATCCCATTCATCCAGGAACGATTCTGGCGGATGAGTTGCAGGAGCTGAACATCTCAGCAGCCGAACTTGCCCGGCAGCTGCATGTGCCGTCCAATCGGATTTATCAGCTCATCAGCGGCAAACGGGCCATGACAGCCGATACCGCCTTGCGCCTAGAACAGTGGCTCGGCGTCGAGGCTGCCTTTTGGATGAACCTGCAGAACAACTATGAGCTTGACCTGGCCACCGAGAAGTCTGGTGAGAAGATCAAGAGAACGGTTCAGCGTCGTTGTCATCAAGGAGCATGCCACTAATTGCTGCGACACTGTTCAAAAGGAACTCGAATCAAATACAGCGCATCTCTGGCCTGTATCTCCATTCCCCCTCGATTCCATGTTCCCCATCTGGTGACAAACTTTTTATTATTTTTGCGTTCTATTGCAATCGTGAAGTTGTTGCGTAGTTCATTATAGCAGCCTTCCAGATCTGTGAGTGTCAAATCGAGTGCTGGCATATCAAAGCGACCAGTTGACTTATTAATAATAAACAAACCTTCAGGTCCCCGTTGCATCATGACAACAGTTTTGCTGTTGGGGAATCTCAAAATCGTCTCTTTGACATTTTTCCCCTCGCGCCCTCGCTGCACCATGACCTCTCTGAACTTGACTCCGTACTTGATATAAGGCGCCATAAGGTTATGTTCGTTGAAGACTAGTGGTGTTCCACTTTCCCTGGCGAGAACGTAGGAAGTAGCAAGATAACTATCGGTGATGTCATCATAAGGACTAATTGCTTTGTCATTAAGCGCTTTAATTGTATCATGATTAGCTCCAAATGTCACACTTCGTGAATCATTGACAGCATTAGCTGGCAAGGAGCGTAGATCGCCGGTAAAGGTAAAAATACTCTTCATCGAATTATAAAGTCTGAAGTCGGTTACGGCAGCGATCCAATTGTAGTCTTCTGCTTTTGTGTCTTGATCTTCGATCACCTCAAGATAATTCCAAGCCTGCCCCTTGCTTTCACGATCAATAAACTCAATATATTCTTTTACGACATCTTTAGGCATATGTTTGGCGGCATCAAAGCGAAAACCATCTACTCCCAAACCAAGCAACATTTTCAAATGGGATTTTTGCAGACGTTTTACATTATCTGTGAACTTCAGATCAGGCAAACCACCGAGCCAACAATTAATCTCTGAATTTTGATTGCCATCTTGATAGCCATTGTTATCCGCTACCTCGCAGGGTCTTTGTCCTGGATTCTGTGCTGTGGTTTTAAAATCGTTTTGGCTTATCCCAGGAAATGTGTTTAGATTCTCAAAACCATCTGCTCCATCAAGGTTGGCCATGTGATTAAAGACTACATCTGCGATTACCTTCATATTGCAGGAGTGGGCCTTTTGGGTGAGAGCTAGCACATCATTTTCGTTTCCCAAACCCTCAATGATCCTATAATCCACGGGTTGATAGCGTTTCCACCACTGATCGCCGGGATTTGACTTCTGGGCGGGCGATATCTGCACGTGGGTGTAGCCCTGTTGCCTCAAATCACAAACAAATCCTTTGACATCACTATATTTTTGATTGAACGCATGAAAGATGGCTATGGGCTGTTGTCCAGACCAAGCTCTTTCTGTCCCGATCGTGAAGAGGAGGCTTTGAATCGAAATAAGCGGGACAAGCCAAAAGCTTTTTGCAGAGCTGCGTCGAATTGACATAGGAAACACATGATTTATTCATTAAAATAGGCAGAACGACCAAGCCAGTCAGGTCGTGATACATTTTGTAATTACAAGGCAAGCGGTTTTCTGGCCCGCTGATTGTTTTTTTCAATAGGTGCTTGGGCGGAGGCCATGGGAACCGCCGTCCGATCACTCCTTAACCTATCATTATACTTCATGATGCGATAGATTTTTATTGGAAGTTCTGCCATGTTGTCTCAGTCGCGGATAAAGTTTGCGACGCAAGTCAACGCAGACATTCTCGCGACGATCAGAACCATGGCTCAGAGCGAGGGACGGCAACTGCGGGCACTCGTTGATGAAGCTCTGTCTGATCTGAGTGAAAAGCGGAAGCAAAACAAGCCACGCGCCCATGTTATGGCTGCATATCAGGCCAGCCATGCAATGTTTGGCACGCTTTACAAGGAGTTGGCTGAATGACGGAGTATTTGACAGTTGCCGAAGCCTGGGCCATCCATGACAATCAGAGCAGACCTTTGCCATCATCGCCGGCTTGCATGAAAGGGGTATGAGCCGCATCAATCATTAGTGGTGCATCCAATGAGGACTTCAGGGATTCACAGATCAAAATCTGCGTCTGGGGTTTGATTCAGGAGGGTAAGGAAGGTTTGCAATCGGGCGCGGTTGGTGTCTGAGGGATCGAGCTGGACTCGGGCGGAAAGCACAGCCGCCTGATGGAGGCCCTCAAGGCTTTCTCTCTGGCGTTCTCTTGCCTCAGCTGCACGGTCTCGCTCTCGAGCTGCTTCATCCGCTGCTCGTAGCCGGGATCCCGTCGCCAGTTGAGCGTCGCGCCCAAGGGGCGCGCCGTATTGCACGCACCCAGTAAAAACAATCGCCACCAAGGCAGTGTCCGGCGACAATGAAGTTGACCGGCGCTTTGCATTAACAAATTGTTACCAGGCCTTCGATCAGGAAGCTGGCTACCAGCGTCAGACAGCGCTCACCCCTGACGAGATCGACCAGCGCATCCTGGAGCTCGCCCGCCAGCGGCAGCTCCTGCGCCGGCGGTACCTGCTCCAGGCCCTCGGACTGGAGGCAAACCAAGCCACCCATGCCCTGCAGCGTCTTTGCAAACGCGGCGCCCTGACCCCGGAAGGGGTGGGCAAGGGCCGCACTTACCGCCTCCCGCCAGCCGTATGAGTATTTACGAGCACGCACGTATAAATACGAGCACGCGCGTAATCTGCGCGTATCGGGTGCGCTGCCTCTCACCATGACCGCTTCAGCCCCCTCTCCAGTCAGGTAGCGGTGCTGTCCTCCCGGATCGAGGGCAACCAGGCCACCCTGGCTGAAGTCCTGGAGTTCGAGGCCGACGCGGAAGCGAGCACCCTGCCGCAAGATCGCCGCGACGACATCCGCGAAGTGCAGAACTATCGACAGGCCATGCGGCAGGCACAGGACGACAAGGCACCAGGTGAGTTACGCAAGATCCCCAACTGGATCGGGCCCCGTGGGTGCACAATCGTAGATGCACGCTTCGTGCCCATCAGCGCCGACAAGCTCGATGCCGCGATGGGCAGCTGGGAATCCTTCATCCATTCCTCGATGGCAACGGCCGCATCGGACGGATGGTGCTGCCGCTCTTCCTCTGGCAAGCCGGCATCCTGTGCATCCTGTGCATGCAGTACTGCTATCTGAGCGCCTATTTCGAAGCCAATAAGGATAGCTACGTTGCCGCCACTACCAGTCACCCGTGATCCACAAACCGCCCTGCTCTGTTGCCGAGCACCGCACTCCAGCAATCGTCCCCTAATTCAGCCATGAGCACCGCAGCCCGCGACGTCCTCGACGACGATCCCTCAGCTACTTGTCCGAGAAATGTCTACATTCAAAATTTCGATGTGAATGACCGGCAGAAGAATGACCTGGATTGGTGCGTACACAACATCCCGCCAACGGGCTGTGCTCGATCAGGTCCATTACCCAGCCTCAAACGGATTGAGCAGCTCCACCCCGAAGCCCTGGATGTCCCTGGTGTTGCGCGTCACCACCGTGAGCTGATGCACGGTGGCGATCGCCGCGATCATGGCGTCCTCGTAGGGGGTGTCGGATTGGCGGTGCATCAGGCGTGCCCAGCAGAGGCAGGCCGCGCCATCCATCGGCAGGATGTTGAAGCTCTGGCTCACCTGAATCAGCCAGGTTTCGAGATCCCTGGCCTTGTCAGGATCCTGTTCACGGGTGAGCTCAATGCCCGCCTGAATCTCGGGTATCCAAAAGATACATCCCCACTACAGCGCCACCACGCCCCGGCGCCGAGCCTGGCCCCGTGCTGGTACGAGCCCGTCGCTGCGGGCTTCCGCAAGCTCCGGCTAGGGTGACATGTAACAGTTGCAGTAACTGCCATGGGACCCGAAGCCGCCCCGGAGCTGGGTAGCTCAGAGGCCCCTATGCAAGAGGTACGCCGCGCCGCCAACCGGCGCAAGGTGCGGGTGCACCGCCAACGGCTACGAGCCCAGGGGATGCGGCCGATCCAGATCTGGGTGCCGGATGTGCATGCGCCCGAGTTCGCGGCCGAGGCGCGGCGGCAGTCGCTGTTGGCCAATGCCAGCGAGGAGGAAGCCGAGATCCAGGCCTTCATCGACTCGGTGTACGAGTAGCTCGATGACGAATTCAGCCAGTGAAGCGCGGTGAGCTCTGGACCATGGCCGGCGGCCCCGGCAACGCCAGCAAGCCCAGGCCTGTGGTGATCGTTCAGGACGACGCCTCTAGCGTCCGAGATTCGGTGACGGTGTGACTGATAACGACTGACTCCGCAGACCTCCCCGTGTTTCGCGTCACGGTGGCCCCAACCATGGAAAACGGCCTGAAAGCAACCAGCCGCCTGGGCCAGTGCATCGGCCGCCTGGCGGATGACGACCTGTTGCGGCTCAACCGCTCGTTGCTGGTGTTTCTGGACCTGGCCCGCTGAGCTGTTGTTCATAACGCCGCCTCCAGATCGGTGCGGCTGAAACACAAACACAAGCCACCGTGAGCATCGCCTGCTGATCGAGAAACTCCCGAACCCGCTCTTGGCCGATCTCGCCCAGCTTCACCAGCGCCACCAGCAGGATCTCGGTGCGGGTGGGTGCTGTCGGCTGGTCGATCACCAGGCAGCCCTCAGCGGCAGAGACCGTCATCGCCATTGCCCAGGATCTCCCTAGTTGTCCAACGAAGGCAACATGCTCAACCAAGTGCCTCCAGGACCATCTCCAATGTTTGGTGGGTGTGATCGGCCACATTTTTGAGGATCTGCCGGAGTGTTCCAACCCGCAATGGCTTGTGAGCTGGAATCGTGAGGTGTTGCTCACGGTCTCCATCGCTACGGGTGAGCCGCATGTGGCTGCCGCTCTGCCTGGTTATGGTGTAGCCAAATTGTCCAAGCCGTTTGGCCAGATCAGCCCCGTTGAGATCCCCAGGGATTCTCACAGGGTCAACAACTCCTGGCGCACATGATGCAGGCGAATCAACGGCGGAGCCTGACCCTCTTCGAAGTGACAGTGCACCGCGTCGCGAATCTCCTGGTGGAGCTCGTTGATGCTATCCCCCTCGGTATGAATCGCTTGCCCCACAGCGCTGGCGCGATAGGAGCCATCCTCAGCCTCTTCGACAACAAAAAGGATTTCGTTCATGCCAGCAGCCTCGCCAGTCCATTCTGGCAGCCGATGCAGGTGTTGGTGCTGACCTCAGCAATCACCAGCTTGGTGGCCTGCACCGCAAGGTTGCCGAGGCCTTCATCGATGTGGACCACCGACCAGATGAAATGTACCTCGATCTCGTCCTCGGCAACCGCCCCAGGCTTCACATTTAGGGATCTAAGCGCTGGAACTCCTGTCTCGCGATAGTACGAGGCAGGCTTCACAACAACACCAACACTCAGGCTAGAGCAGAGAGACCCAAATTGCTCCCACTCCCAGCGACTCCGCTGCTCGTGCGTGCTACCAAACAAGTGATTAAACAGCGATTCTTCGAATGATCTGAGCGCTTCTTCGCGCACCTCGGTAAGATTCTGGATTGACCGAACCTTATCCAGAATCGCCGTGATGCGCCGCTGCTCCTCCAGTCGGGGGGGGAGCGCGATTTTCAGGCTCTTGAGAATAGAAGTGTTAATGTTATCCTGTGCGACCCCTCGCGACTTTGACTTTAGAGCCTTAGACTGGCTATCAAGATATTGGCGCAGATATCTTTGATAGAGATTCTCTGTCTTGATTTTCAGACCAACAATGGCCTGGTTGGTTGAGGCAGGTATGGCAAGAAGCGCTGTTCTCCCAACCGTTGCAAAGATGGACAGCAAAAGAGTCCCGGGCTCGAGGAGCCTGGCTGGTCTTTCTCGCAAGTCCCTGTCAGTAATTGACTCATCTGTATATTTTATCTCACCTTGAAGCATGTCAGAAATTTTCACCCAAGGTATCTTGCCATTCCAGTATTCATTAACAGTTCTTTTGGGGGTTTCGCCGGAAATTACATCGCAAAGGCTGCCAAGTGATTCAGTTGGCCACTTCATCGCAGCATCCCCTCCAGCGCCTCGATCCCCTGCAGGATCTCCTGTTCGATCGCCCGCAGTTCCGCCAAGGTCATACCAGTGCCGCCTCCAGGTCGGTGTGGTTGAAATCGTTGCCCACAAACAGCAGCGGCACCTTCAATCGCTTCGCCAGGGCATAGGAGAAACAGTTGCCGAAGTTCAGGCCGCTGGCATGGCGCCCCTTGCCATAGCGCGTGAAGGCCAGGGCCGCCTGATCGGCCAGCTCCCCAGCCCAGGCCACGGTGAGCACCGCCTGCTGATCGAGAAACTCCCGGGCGCGCTCCTGGCCGATCTCCCCCCGCTTCACCAGCGACACCAGCAGGATCTCCGGGTGCGTCGGCATCGACGGCGAGGTCGATCACCAGGCTGCCTTCAGCCGCAGAGACCGTCATCGCCGTACCCCAGG
>JBBASD010000027.1:0-19374 GCA_040399485.1 Cyanobium sp.
TGGGCCCCCAGCAATTTGCCCGTTGGGCCCCCCTGGCCGAAGTGGGCCTGGCCACCGCCGGCACGGCCACGGAGCAACTGGTGGGGCTGGGGGTACCGGCCCTATCACTGCCGGGGCCCGGTCCCCAGTTCAAGGCGGCTTTTGCCCGGCGCCAGAGCCGGCTCCTGGGGGGTGCTGTCCAACCCTGCCACTCCAGCGCCGAACTCGCCCAGAAACTGGCCGCCCTGCTGGACGATGGGGTGCGCCGCCAGCAGCTCGGGGCGATCGGGCGGCAGCGCATGGGTCCCTGCGGCGGCAGCGTGCGCCTGGCCGAGCTGGTGCAGGCCCATTTGCTCAGCCCCACGGGCCCGGGGGGCAGGGGTTGATGGCAGCGGACAGGAGATGATGCAAGTGGGGCCGATCTCAGCCCAACCCTTTGCCTGAGCCAACCCCATGGTCGCCATCCCCGATCGCCACTACAACGCCGCCTGCGGCAGGTTGGCCAGCCAATTGGGCATCAGCCAGTCAGCGGCCCGCCGCAAGGTGGACATCAAGGCCTCCCAGGACGGCATCAAGGACCTGGCCGCCCGCATTGTCCTGGCCGAATCGATGCTGGCCGATGCCCTGGCCGCCGGGGTGGACAACGGCAGCCTGTTCACCGACCAACTGGGCGCCGTCGGCAACGACGAAAACTTCATGACCGAAGACTGAAGACGGCGCCCGCTTCAGTGCTCGAACACCGAGCCGAAATGTTGGCGGTCGAGATCGGCGAAGACGGGCAGGCAGGCAAAACAGCGCTCGGCCAGCTCCCAGCGCTCCTCCCGGCGCAACATCGTTTCGAGGCGATCACGGGCGCCGATCAGCCAGCGCACATCACCGGCGGCATAGGCGAGCTGGATCTCCGTCAACTCTTCGACCCGGCCCCAATCCGAACTCTGGGCCCGTTTGTCCAGCTCCACACCCACCAGCTCATTCACCACATCCTTGAGCCCATGGCGGGGGCTGTAGGTGCGGGCCAGCCTGCTGGCCACCTTGGTGCAGAAGAACGGCGCCACGGTGATGCCCAGCCCCTCGGCCAGGGCCGCCAGGTCGAAACGGGCGAAATGGAACACCTTCTCGACAGCCGGATTTTCCAGCAGCAGCTTGAGCTTGGGCGCAGCCTGCTGGCCCCGGGCGATGCGGATGCAACAGGTGTTGTCGTGCTCATCACAAAGCTGCACCAGGCAGAGCCGGTCTCGGCCGTGCACCAGTCCCATGGCTTCGGTATCTACCGCCAGGGCCCTGGCCCCGCCATAGAGGGCCAGCCAAGCGTCATCCAGATCGCCATCGAATACGGCAAAGCGGGCCGGGGGCGGTTGGGCAGTAGCCGGGGCGGTTGGGGACTGGGTCATCGCCATGGTGTCGAGGGCCTCCATGCTCCCCCAGGCCACGGCCGGGCAGCGTCGCAGCAGGGACTCAGGTGTTACAGAATGCCTGCTTTGCGGCCGTTGCCTCCATGCCCATTCCGGGCTCCACCTTGTTGCTGACCCTGCTGCTGGCCGTTGGCCTGGTGTTCTTTCTGCGCGCCGCCAGCAAGGACCGCACCACGGTGGTGGAGGTCCATTCCCCCCGCCCACCCTTGGAAGTGTTGCAGGGGCTGACCCAGTGGCTGCTGGAGCGGGGTTGGAGTGCCGAGGCCAGTGACCCCGACCGGCGCTGGTTGAGCTTTCGCGGCCAGGTGCGGGCCAGTCGCCCCCTGGCGGTGCTGCTCTCCGTGCTGGCGGGCATCGGCGCCGGCTGCCTGGGCCTGGTACTGCGCCAGCTCCAGCCCGCCCTGGGCTGGTGGAGCCTGGGCCTGGCGGCCCTCGGCCCCTTGGCCGGTCTGGTCTACTGGCGCCGGGCGACCCGCAACGAAAACCTGGAGT
This sequence comes from Cyanobium sp., assembly GCA_040399485.1. Taxonomy (GTDB): domain Bacteria; phylum Cyanobacteriota; class Cyanobacteriia; order PCC-6307; family Cyanobiaceae; genus Cyanobium. The sequence continues at coordinate 1,884 of JBBASD010000027.1, forward strand.
TGCGTCTCATCAGTGACGACAGTGCCGCAGGCAGCAGCCTCAAACTGCGGGCCCACCGCGACGAGTTGATCGCCATGGAAGCCGAACTGGGCCCCCGTCTTGGGTTGGCCAGCGACGGCGCCCTGCTCCGTTCTCCGATCTGACCCCCCCATGACCCTAACCATCCGGCGCCTGGTCGCCACCGGCCTGCTGCTCAGCACGATCCTGCCCCTGGTGGCCAGGGCCCAACAGCAACCCCTGGTGCTGCGTACCGTCCAACCCAACCAAGCCGGCAGCCAAGCCCTGCCTTATCACCCGCTCACCGGTGTGCGCAGCCCCATGCGCAAGGACTGGGTCGGCATGCGGGCGGTCAGTCGCGACACCCCCATCCTGGTATTGGCCGGCCATGCCGACTCCCAGGGCATTTCCGGTTCCGGCACCAGCGGCGAAGCGGTGGCTCTCTACCGCCAACCGCCGATGTACCCCGGCATCACCGACGAGCACTACTGGAACCTGGTGCTGGCCCACGCCATCGCCACCTTGGGCCAGCAGCGGGGCTTGCGGATTCAGTTCTACAAACCGCCGGTGCGCACCATCGTCAACGGCGACGATCCCGGCACCAATTGGAGTTACGGTCGCCAGTTCGCCGCCGCCGGCGGTTATGCCCTGGAGATCCACTTCGACGCCTACGGACAAGATGGGGTGGGCTCGGGTCTGATACCGCCCCTGCATCGGCCCTTCAGCCGCATCGACGAATCCCTGGCCCAGGAATTCGGGGCCTACCCGATGAATTTCCGCGACATGCTGGGCGGCCCCAAACGGGGCATAGGCCTGCTGGAAATCGGCAAGCTCGAAGGCAACCTGGAGGCCTCTCTGCGGGACCCACGCACCCGTCAGCGAACGGTGCAGTTAATCGCCTGGCGGGTGGTCAATGCCATCGAGGCCGGCATGGGTCGCGGTGGCTCTCCGCTGGCCCGCCGCTGGCCGCCGCTCAACCCACCGCCTGATGCGGTAGGCACAGGGCGTCCAGTCCGGGATCTTCAAGCCAATTCTGTGGGCGAGTAAACACCTCGGTCAGTAGCGCTTCCCTGCTGCCTGGGGCCGGGGTGTAGCCATATTCCCAACGCACTAGCGGCGGCAGTGACATCAGGATTGATTCGGTGCGGCCGTTGGTCTGGAGGCCAAAGATTGTGCCCCGATCAAAGACCAGATTGAATTCGACATAACGGCCGCGGCGATAGAGCTGAAACTGCCTTTCGGTCTCGCCGTAGGCCAAGTTGTTACGCCGTTCGACGATCGGCCCATAACTGGGTAAGAAGGCCTGGCCGCAGCCGGAAGCCAGGCGAAATAGCTTCTCCCAGTCCTGCTCGATCGGGCCGTTAGCCGCCGCCATGGCCGCCGCCGCTGCCTCGGGTTCTGATCCCTTGTAGAGCACGCCGCCGGGATCTTGATAGTCGTAAAAAATACCGCCGACACCGCGGGTTTCCTGGCGGTGGCGCAAATAAAAATATTCGTCGCACCAGGGTTTGAAAACCTTGTAGTAACGGGGATCAACGCTGTCACAGGCCCCCTTCAGGGTGCGATGGAAATGGCGGGCATCCTCCAGAAAGGGGTAGTAGGGAGTCAGGTCGGCGCCACCACCGAACCACCACACCGGTCCGGCCTCGAAGTAGCGGTAGTTGAGATGCACCGTCGGCACCCAGGGATTGCGGGGGTGCAGCACCATCGAGGTGCCGACCGCAAACCAACGGTGCCCTTCGGCCTCAGGGCGCTGGTTGAGGATCGAAGGCGGCAGTTGGGCCCCCTCCACCTCCGAAAAATTGACGCCCCCCTGCTCGAAGACCCGGCCCTCCTTCATGACCCGGGAGCGGCCACCGCCGCCTTCCGGCCGCTGCCAACTCTCCTCCTGAAACTGGCCCTCACCATCGAGCGCCTGGAGCCCTTGACAGATCGAATCCTGCAGCCCCATCAACAGGGTCCTGGCCCGGCTGCGGGAGTCGACGGGAGGCATCTCCATGGGGAAGGCGGCCTGGGGCCAAAACCGTTGGCGACCCTATTCAAATACTCCCGGAGTACTCCGGGAGCCTCTGGTGCCCCAGCCCTGGGGCTGAACGACCCCCGGCCCCCGGGCTCCTTGCCCACCCATCCGCCTAATATCAGCACTGAAGCAGACCCTGACAACCCGGATGGCCAGTGACGACCAGGCCCTGCGGCAGGCGCTTCAAACAGTTTGCGATGCCGGTAGCGGCCGCCCCCTCAACGAACTTGGCTGGATACCTGGGCTGCGCCGTCAGGGCAACAGGGCCATCCTCACCCTGGCCTTGCCCCAATTCGCCGCCGCCCAGCGCGACCGGCTGGCCTCGGAGGCCCGCACGGCCCTGACCAGCCTCCCCGACATCGATGATGTCCAGATTGAAGTGGCCCAACCCGCTTCCTCAGGACCGATTGGCGGCGCCGGCCATGGCCAAAGCCAGGGGCCCGAGCGTCAGCCGATCCCAGGGGTGGCCAAGGTGATCGCCGTCAGCAGCGGCAAGGGAGGCGTTGGCAAGAGCACGGTGGCCGTGAATCTGGCTTGCGCCCTTGTCCAATCCGGGCTCAGGGTCGGCCTGCTGGACGCCGACATCTATGGCCCCAATGCCCCGACCATGCTGGGTGTCGCCGGCCGTACCCCGGAGGTTCGGGGTGAAGGAGCCGACCAATGCCTCACGCCGATCGCCACCTGCGGGTTGGTGATGGTGTCCATGGGGCTGCTGATCGCCGACGACCAGCCGGTGATCTGGCGGGGACCGATGCTCAACGGCATCATCCGCCAGTTTCTCTATCAAGTCGACTGGGGCGTCCTGGATGTGCTGGTGGTGGACCTGCCACCGGGGACCGGCGACGCCCAGCTCTCCCTGGCCCAGGCCGTGCCCATGGCGGGTGTGCTGATTGTCACCACCCCCCAGCAGGTTTCGCTCCAGGATGCCCGCCGCGGCCTGGCCATGTTCCAGCAGATGGGCATCCCCGTGCTGGGGGTGGTGGAAAACATGAGCGCCTTCATCCCCCCCGACCAGCCGGAGCGCAGCTATGCCCTCTTCGGCAGCGGTGGCGGTGCCTGCCTCGCCGCCGAGGCGGAGGTGCCCCTGCTGGCCCAGCTGCCCATGGAAATGCCCGTGATGCAAGGGGGCGACCAGGGGCGGCCGGCGGTGCTGAGTGCCCCCACTTCGGTCACGGCCCAGGCTTTCCAATCCCTGGCTAGCCGGGTCAGCGGCCTGGCCGCCCTGGCGCCCAAGCCCGCCTGATCGCGATGGTCGCCCTCGGCAACGCCCGGGCCCAAGCCCTGCGCCGCAACCGCCGCCAACGGCAAGGGAGCGCCGTCGACTGGATTCTCTGGGGGGTGCCCCTCGGGCTCACCGTGCTGGCCGGCATCCTGATCGCCAGCACCCAGCGCCAGGCCGATTACGCCGACTGGTATCAGCACTGGATCACGGCCGCCGTCGGCATGGCCCTGGGCCTGCTGGTGGCCCGCATCCCCCTGGAACAGCTACGCATTGTGCTCTGGCCGATCTACGGCATCACCATTATTTCGCTGCTGGCCGTGCGTTTTGTGGGCACCTCAGCCCTTGGGGCCCAGCGCTGGATCAGCATCGCCGGCTTCCACGTGCAACCCTCCGAATTCGCCAAGCTCGGGGCCATCCTGCTGCTGGCGGGGGTGTTGTCGCGCCATCCGGTCGAACGGCCCGTTGATCTGGTCCGTCCGCTCGGCCTGATCGGTGTCCCCTGGTTCCTGGTTTTCATCCAGCCCGATCTGGGCACCTCCCTGGTGTTTGGAGCCATCGTGCTGGTGATGCTTTTTTGGGCCGGCTTGCCGTTGCCCTGGCTGGTCCTGCTGTTGTCTCCTCTGCTGTCGGCGATCTTGGCAGGCACCTTCCCCTGGGCCCTGCTGGCTTGGATTCCGCTGATGGGCTGGGTGGCCTGGCGCAGCCTCCCCTGGAAACGGGTGGGGCTGGCGGTGGTCAGCGGCGTGCAGGTGCTCTTCGCCGTGATCACCCCCCAGCTCTGGATGCATGGCCTCAAGGAGTACCAACGCGATCGGCTGGTGCTGTTCCTGGATCCCTCCAAAGATCCCCTCGGCGGCGGCTACCACCTGCTGCAGAGCAAGGTGGGGATCGGCTCTGGGGGCCTCTGGGGCACCGGCCTGATGCACGGCCTGCTCACCAAACTGCGCTTCATCCCCGAGCAGCACACCGATTTCATCTTCAGTGCCGTGGGCGAAGAAATGGGCTTCCTGGGCTCCGCCCTGATGGTCGCCGCCTACGCCCTGCTCTGCTGGCGCCTGATCCAGATTGCCGTCCACGCCCGCACCGATGTCGAGTCGCTGTTGGTTGTGGGGGTTGGTGCCATGCTGATGTTCCAGGTGGTGGTCAACATCTGCATGACCATTGGTTTGGGCCCAGTCACAGGCATTCCCCTGCCCTGGGTCAGCTACGGACGCTCGGCGATGCTCGTCAACTTTGTCTCTCTCGGCTTATGCGCCTCCGTCGGGCGCCGTAGCCACGCCAGCCAACGCTGGTGGTGAGTCTCGCCTCTCTCCATCAACACCTGGCCGAAGGGGCGCCAGCGGGTCGCGGAGATGAGGACAGTGTTCGCCGCCAATGGTGGGCCGCCCTGGCCACCCTGCAGGACGATCTGCTGGACCCGGTAGTGAGCCATCGGGGGGTCTGGTTGGCGATGCCCCTGCCGGCGCTCTACTCCCCCAACCTGCTGCGACACCTCAAAGGGTGGGTCTGGGCGCCGGCGCAGCTCGCCCAGGTGCTGCCCCGCGGCGGACCACCCCAGCTGCAACGGGGGGCGAGCCCGGCGGACCTGGATCACGCCAGGCCGACGGGCAGCTTTCGCCGCCTGCCCCTGCGCCAGGGCGATGGTACGGACCCCCTGCTGGTGGTTATCACCCAGGATCTGCAGGTGGCTATGGCCCTGGAAGGGTCCCCGGAAGCCCGCCGCCTGTTGGTGCGCTTTGACGCCGAGGCCGTCACCCTGGTCCTCCATGGCCTGGATCAGCGATTACAGGAGGACGATCCCCGCGAAGCGGCCCGGTTGCGGGCGGCCCTGCAGTCCCTCGGACCCCTGAGGAACAACCCCCAGCTGGCCCTGCGCTTCTGGCCCCTGCTGGCGGGACGGCTGGCCACCATGGCCCCCAGCGTCACCCTGCAGCCGATCATCCACCCGCCCCGAAGGGAGGCCCACGGCAAGGACCCTGTGGATGGGGAGCTGGCCCTGCTGGAGGCCCTCACCCACGAAGTCAGGACCCCCCTGGCCACGATCCGCACCCTGATTCGCTCCCTGCTGCGGCGCAAGGACCTGCCCTCCGTGGCGCGCCATCGGCTGGAGCAGATCGATGGGGAGTGCAGCGAACAGATCGACCGCTTCGGGCTGATTTTTCTGGCCGCCGAACTCCAGCGCCAACCCGGCAGCGGCAGTCCCTTGCCTGCCAGCGAGCTGGCCCGCACCGATCTGAGCGCCCTACTGCATCAGCTAGAGGATCTGTGGAGCCGCCAATTGGCCCGACGGGGACTGCAACTCGTGCTGGCCATCAGCGACGATCTGCCGCCGGTGCTCAGCGACCCCAGCCGGCTGGAAACGATGCTTGGCGGCCTCATGGATCGTTTCAGCCGCACCCTCAGAACTGGCAGTCGGGTGCTGGTGCGGCTGCGGCCCGCTGGTTCGCGCCTGAAACTGCAGCTCAGCAGTGACGACCAGGAGCCCAGGGATGGCCTGCCTGTTGCCGCTGCGGCCGAACCGGTGGGACCTGTCTTGAGCTGGAACCCCTCCACGGGGGGGCTGCAACTGAGTCAACAGGCAACCCGCCGCCTCTTCCACCGTTTGGGGGGGCGGCTGACCGAGCGAGGCGCCAGCTCCCTGACCGTGTTCTTCCCCCTGGCGGATCGCCACGGCTGAGCCCGCCGGGTCCGTTTGTTGACGGGTGTGAAGAGTGGGGGCAAGGCAGCGGATCTGGCAAAAACACGGTGCTAGCTTCCCGAGGAAACGGACTGCGAGCCATGCCAGCGACGGCCCTCAACGGTCAACTCCCCAAGTTCATCGGCAGCACGGGTGGCTTGCTGAACTCGGCCGAAACCGAAGAGAAATATGCAATCACCTGGACCAGCGACTCTGCCCAGGTGTTTGAACTGCCTACCGGTGGCGCGGCGGAGATGAACGCTGGCGAAAACATCATGTATTTCGCCCGCAAAGAGCAGTGCCTGGCCCTCGGCACCCAGCTGCGCACCAAGTTCAAGCCCCGCATCGAGGACTACAAGATCTACCGGATCTACCCCGGGGGTGACACAGAATTTCTGCATCCCAAGGACGGCGTCTTCCCCGAAAAAGTCAACGAAGGCCGGCCGATGGTGGGCCACAATGCCCGTCGGATTGGCGAAAACCCCAATCCTGCTGGCCTCAAATTCAGCGGCAAGGAGCCCTATCAAGTCTGACTTGGCCAGCCCTTGGCCCTATATCCGCGGGGCCGAAAGCCCCGTTTTTTTTGCCCGCCTGCGCCCCGATGCCGGGTTCCCAACCCAGTCCAGATTTTGACGCCCTCAGGGTCCTTGCCAAGCAGGGATCCACCTACATACCGATCTGGAAACGCTGGCCCGCCGATCTGGAAACGCCCCTCACCACCTGGTTGAAGGTGGCTGAGGGCAGTCGCCAGGGAGTCCTGCTGGAGTCGGTCGAAGGCGGCGAGCGGCTTGGCCGCTGGAGCTTTGTGGTCTGCGACCCCCTCTGGACTCTCACCTGGCGCGGAGACCGGGGCGAACGCCACTGGCGCGATGGGGGCCAAGAGCTGCTGGAGGGCAATCCCTTCACCTTGTTGCGCGAACAACTGGCAGACATCAAGCCAGCCCCGGTACCGGGGCTGCCCCCCGTGGGCCAGCTGTTTGGCATGTGGGGTTATGAGCTGATCCGCTGGATCGAGCCCACTGTGCCGGTCCACGCCCCGGCCGCCGGGGATCCACCAGATGGCTGTTGGATGTTGGCGGACAGCATGTTGGTGTTCGACCAGGTCAAACGCCAGATCACGGCCGTGGCCTACGCCGATCTCTGCCACACCGCCGACCCCCGACAGGCCTGGCAGCAGGCTGTCGGGCGCATTGCCCGCCTCGAAGCCCGCATGCATGGTCCCCTGCCCGCCCACGCCATTCCCCTCGACTGGCGGGAGGAGCACGGACTGGATCTGACAACCACGCTGGCGATCCGCAGCAACTACAGCCAGCCGAGCTTTGAGGCGGCGGTCCAGACGGGCCGGGAACACATCGCCGCCGGCGACGTGTTCCAGCTGGTGCTGAGCCAGCGGCTGGAAACCACGGTGCGGCGAGATCCCTTCGACCTCTACCGCAGCCTGCGGATGGTTAATCCCTCTCCTTACATGGCCTTCTTCAACTTCGGGGACTGGTATCTGATTGGTTCCAGTCCCGAGGTGATGGTGCAGGCCGAACCCCTGGACGGCGAAGGGGTGCGGGCCTCCCTGCGACCGATCGCCGGCACCCGCCCTCGGGGGGCTAGTACCGCCGAGGATGCCAGCCTGGAGCAACAATTGCTCGCCGATCCCAAGGAACGGGCCGAACACGTCATGCTGGTGGACCTGGGCCGCAACGACCTGGGTCGGGTCTGTCAACCGGGATCGGTGCGGGTCGAAGAGCTGATGGTGATCGAGCGTTACTCCCACGTCATGCACATCGTCAGCCAGGTGGAGGGCCTGTTGGCCAAGGGTCACGACATCTGGGATTTACTGATGGCCTGCTTCCCGGCCGGTACCGTCAGTGGCGCCCCCAAAATCCGGGCCATGCAATTGATTCATTCCCTTGAACCCCAGGCCCGTGGCCCCTACTCCGGGGTTTACGGGGCCGTGGACCTGGGTGGTGCCCTCAATACGGCTATCACCATTCGAACCATGGTGGTTTTGCCCGCCGGGAACGGCGACTGGCGGGTGCTGGTTCAGGCCGGAGCGGGCATCGTGGCCGACTCCGATCCGGCCAGCGAGTTCGAGGAAACCCTCAACAAGGCCCGCGGCATGCTCAAGGCCATCGCCTGTCTGGACCGCCCTGGCGAGGCCGCAGCGTGAGCTGCCCCCTCCTGCTCAAGGGTTTTGAGGTGGAGATGTACACCGGTTGGCCGGACGGCACGGTGGTCGGTTGTGCCGCCGAGGCCGCCAAGACCCTGCCGGGATTCGTGACGGAACCTGACAATCGCAACCTGGAGTACACCACGGTCCCGGAAGCCAGCTACAGGCGCCAACTCCAGCTGCTCTTGGAGCCGAGAAGTCAACTGCGCCAATGGCTCCAGCCCCGCGGCTTGACAATTCTGCCCGGCAGTACCTTGAGCCTGGGGGACACCGGTCAGTTCGTGCGATCCGACCCCAGCAATGACTATCACGCCACCATCGAGCGGAGCTATGGCACCCGGGTGGTCACCGCCAGCGTGCACATCAACCTGGGCCTGGACAACACCCACCAGATCTTCACGGCGTTGCGGCTGATGCGCTGCGAGGGTGCCCTGCTGCTGGCCCTCAGTTGCAGTTCCCCCTTCCTGGACGGTGCGGTGACGGGAGCCCAGTCCCAACGCTGGTTGCAGTTTCCGCTGACGCCGCCCTTGGTGCCCCTGTTTCAAAGCCACGCCCACTATGTGGAATGGATGGGAGAGCAACTGGCCGCAGGGGCCATGCACAACGTCCGCCATCTCTGGACCTCGGTGCGACCCAATGGCGATAATCGTCCCCATGATCTCAACCGGGTCGAGATCCGCATCTGTGACCTGATCAGCGATGCCCGCGTGCTCTGCGCCATCACCGCCTGGGCCGAGCTGAGGGTGCTGCAGTTGCTCCAGGACGAAGACCGGCTTGATCCCCTGCGGGCCAGCCAATTCACGGCCCCGGAGCTGGCCCTTCTGGCCGATGCCAACGACCGGGCCGTAGCCCGAGATGGATTGGACGCGGTGCTGCGCCACTGGCGCGATGGCCGACAGATCAGGGCCAGGGATTGGATCGAAACCGAACGGGTCGCGATGGCCCCCCTGGCCGCAGACCTGCAGCTTGACAACGTGCTCGCCCCCCTGACGGCGGTGCTGCGGGATGGCAATGAGGCCAGCCGCTGGCTGGCGCGGCAGCGGCAGGGGGAGAGCATCCGCGCCATCATCAGCAGCGAAGCCAGGGCCATGGAAACGCGGGACATCGCCCAGCTGGCCAGCGTCGCGACAGACCGAACACCCCTTTTGGGATGATCATGGCTCTCTCCTCCGCCTCGCCGACACCCATGCGGGAGTCAGCCGCCACGGCCCCATCGCCTCTTGCCATCGCCGCCCAACCAGGGGCGACGGGGGTAATCCGGGTGCTGGGCGAACGACTGGAACTGGTCGAGGACCTCTGGCTCACCATCCTGCGCAGCGAATGCGGTCCCAAGCAGCTCGAAAGGCTGCTGCGTCTCAAGGAGCTCGTCGGCCCCCTGCATCCGGCGGAGACCGCAACTGGGGACAGCGACACTCCCAGCAGTAAGAGTGAGGAAATTGTGGCGGTGATCCAGGCGATGGATCTGGCAGACGGCATCGCTGCGGCCCGTGCCTTTTCCCTGTATTTCCAACTGATCAACATCCTCGAGCAGCACATCGAGGAAGACAGCTACCTCGAAAGCCTGCGTAGCGCCCCTGCCACTGCCAGCAGCGATCCCTTCCTGCCGCCCCTGGCTGCCCAGAGTTCGCCGGCCACGTTTCGCCAACTGTTTGAGCGACTGCGGGCCCTAAATGTGCCTCCAGCCCAGCTGGAAAACCTGCTGCGGCAGCTTGACATCCGTCTGGTGTTCACGGCCCACCCCACCGAGATCGTGCGTCACACCGTGCGCTACAAGCAGCGGCGGGTGGCGGCCCTGATCCAGAAGCTGCAACTGGACAGCCCGCTGGGAGCCGATGAACAGCAACGACTGCGCTCGCAACTGGAGGAGGAGATCCGACTCTGGTGGCGCACCGACGAACTGCACCAGTTCAAGCCCTCCGTGCTCGATGAGGTGGATTACGCCCTGCACTACTTCCAGCAGGTGCTCTTCGATGCCATGCCGCAACTGCATACCAGGCTGCGCATGGCCCTGGCCGCCAGTTACCCAGATGTGACACCGCCCCGCGAAGCCTTCTGCACCTTTGGTTCCTGGGTTGGGGCCGATCGCGATGGCAACCCCTCCGTAACACCGGAGATCACCTGGCGGGCAGCCTGCTATCAACGCCAGCTGATGCTGGAGCGCTACACCAAAGAGGTGTCAGAACTTCGGGATCAGCTCAGCATCTCGATGCAATGGAGCCAGGTGGGACCGGCGCTGCTGGAGTCCCTGGAGATGGACCGACTTCGCTTCCCTGAAATCTACGAAGAACGGGCTGCCCGTTATCGCCTTGAGCCCTACCGGCTCAAGCTCAGCTATATGCTCGAACGTCTCGAACTCAGCCAGGAGCGCAATCGCCAGCTTTCCCGCAGCGGCTGGGAATTTCCGGGAGATGGCCACAGCGGCGTCAGCACTGCCCTTGGCAGCATTGCCCCCGCCAACTCTTGGTCCCAGGAACTGCATTACGGCTCAGAGGACGACTTTCGGTCCGACCTTGAACTGATTCGCGACAGCCTCAATGTTACGGGACTGCACTGTGAAGCCCTCGAAGATCTCCTTAGCCAGGTCCATATCTTTGCCTTTAGTCTGGCCAGTCTGGACATCCGCCAGGAAAGCACTCGTCATAGTGATGCCATTGACGAACTGACCCGCTATCTACAGCTACCCAAGCCCTACGGCGACATGGGAGAAGACGAGCGGGTGACCTGGCTGCTGGCCGAACTGCAGACCCGGCGCCCCCTGATTCCTCCATCGGCTCGCTGGAGCGAAAGCACGGCCGAAACGATCGCCGTGTTTCGGATGTTGCAGCGTTTGCAACAGGAATTCGGCAGCAGAATCTGCAGCACCTACGTGATCTCCATGAGTCACACGGTTTCCGATTTGCTGGAGGTGTTGCTCCTGGCTAAGGAGGCTGGTCTGGTGGATCCCCAGATACCCCGTTCCAGCCTGTTGGTGATTCCGCTCTTCGAAACCGTGGAGGACCTGCAGAGGGCCCCCGAAGTGATGGGGCGCCTGTTTCAAGAACCTTTTTACCGCAAATTGCTGGAAGATGAAGGCGGCCAGCCTCTGCAGGAGGTGATGCTGGGCTACTCCGATAGCAACAAGGACTCGGGCTTTCTCGCCAGTAACTGGGAAATCCACCGCGCCCAGATTGCCCTGCAACAGCTTTCAAACCAGCACGAGGTAGCCCTGCGCCTCTTCCATGGCCGCGGTGGCTCGGTGGGCCGCGGTGGCGGACCCGCCTACCAGGCCATTCTGGCCCAGCCCAGTGGCACCGTGCAGGGGCGGATCAAGATCACCGAACAGGGGGAGGTGCTGGCCTCCAAGTACTCCTTGCCGGAGCTGGCCCTCTACAACCTGGAAACGGTGACCACGGCGGTCCTGCAGAACAGCATGATCACCACACCTTTGGATGCCACCCCGAACTGGAACGCCTTGATGGAGCGGCTGGCCCAGCGCTCCCGCAACCATTACAGGGCCCTCGTTTACGACAACCCAGACCTGGTGGCCTTCTTCCAGCAGGTCACCCCCATCGAGGAAATCAGCAAACTGGAGATCTCCAGCCGGCCGGCACGGCGTAAGAGTGGCGCCCGCGATCTTTCCAGCCTGCGGGCCATTCCCTGGGTGTTCGGTTGGACCCAGAGCCGTTTCCTGCTGCCCAGCTGGTATGGGGTGGGCCATTCCCTACAGGCGGAGTTGGATGCCGATCCCGAGCAAATGGACCTGCTGCAGTTGCTCTATCAACGCTGGCCTTTCTTTCGCATGCTCATTTCCAAGGTGGAAATGACCCTCTCGAAGGTGGATCTCGATCTCGCCCAGCACTACGTGCGCAGCCTCGGCAGGGAGGAGAACCGGGAGGCCTTCGAGCAGATCTTTGCCTCCATCGCCAGCGAATTCACCCTCACCCGCGATCTGGTGTTGCGCATCAGCCACCACACCAGGCTTTTGGATGGCGATCCTGCCCTGCAGCTTTCGGTCGATCTGCGCAACCGCACCATCGTGCCCCTGGGCTTCCTGCAAGTGGCTTTGCTGCGGCGCTTGCGCAACCAGAACCGCCAACCCCCCATGAGTGAGGGCCAGGACGCCGGCGGCGACGCTGATCGCAATTACAGCCGCAGCGAAGTGCTGCGCGGTGCCTTGCTCACCATCAATGGCATCGCGGCTGGCATGCGCAACACGGGATGACGCCCGAATCCCTCTTGATTCCTTTCCGCACCAGCTCCCCATCCCTACCGCGCCTGCCCCATGGCTACGCAATCGTTTCCGTACCTGATCTCCCCAGTGCGGACCTCAACCACCTGCTGAGCGCCTGCGGCGAACTCCCCCGTACCGCAACCACCTGGCAGCGAGTCCTGGAGCGCAGTTCCTGGCATATCGGCGTCCACAACGCCAACGGTCAGTGGGTTGGCTTCATCCGCGCCACCACGGACCAGGCCCTCAACGCCAATCTCTGGGACCTGCTGACCGATCCAGCAGAAACCCTGCGGGAAGAGGTCTTGCAGGCCCTGGTCCACACCGCCCTGTCCCGGTTGCGACGGGAGGTGGGGGGGTGCAGCATCTCCCTGGCGGCTCCGCCAGAAGCCCTGACGGCTCTCCGCAGCGCCGGTTTCGTCATTGACCCGGGTGGCATCCGCGCCATGGGCCTCAAGCTGGGCGGGGACCGGGGCTGAGGGGAACTGAAATGAAAAGAAGGAAAAAATCCTCCCCGTTCCGGCGGAGAGGACAAACAACGAGCATGGAGGGATTCGAACCCCCGACCCTCAGAACCGGAATCTGATGCTCTATCCAGCTGAGCTACATGCCCAAAACAGGCCTGAAAGCAATAAAAACACCCTGGAGGGGGTATTGATGCCTTCATCGCGACTCCTTGAAGGTCGCCGCTGACCAATGAAAGTATTTTAACCGCTGGCCGCTTCCTCCCCATGCGGCTGCAACGTCTGGAACTGCTGGAGTTCCGCAACTTCCAGGCCCTGGAGCTGGATCTGGTGGCCCCCCGGCTGCTGGTGATCGGGGCCAATGGCCAGGGCAAATCCAACCTGCTCGAAAGCGTCGAACTGCTGACCAGCCTGCGTTCGCACCGCAGCGCCAGTGATCGCGACCTGATCCGCGAGGGGGAACCCTGCAGCCGGCTGCGGGCCCTGACCGCAGCCGGCGACAGCCTCGAACTGCGCTTGCGCCGCAGCGGCGGGCGCCAGGCCCTGCGCAACGGCAAAACCCTGGAGCGGCAGATCGACCTGGTCGGTCCCCTGCGCTGCGTTGGCTTCAGCAGCCTCGATCTGGAGCTGGTGCGCGGTGAACCCTCCCTGCGGCGCCATTGGCTGGACCGGGTGGTGCTGCAACTCGAGCCTGTCTACGGGGCCTTGCTCAGCCGCTATGGCCGCCTGCTGCGGCAGCGCAGCCAACTGCTCCGCCGCCATTCCCCCCTGGCCCAGCGGCAGGCGCTGCTCGATGTTTTCGACGAGCAGATGGCCGTGGTGGGCACCCGTCTGCATCGCCGCCGGCAGCGGGCCCTGTGCCGCCTCGAACCCCTGGCGGTGCGATGGCAGGGGCGGCTTGGGGGCGAGCTCGAACCCCTGACCTGCCACTACCGCAGCGGCACCCATATGGAGGCGGGGGCCTTGGATCTGGATGCGGAAGAACCATGGCGGTTGGCCCTGCTGCGCCAGCTCCAGGACCAACGCCCTGAGGAAGCCCGCCTGGGGCAGTGCCTCGTCGGGCCCCACCGCGATGAAATCGAACTGCTTTTGGGGGACAAGACTGCCCGCCGCCATGGCTCGGCCGGCCAGCAACGCACCTTGGTGCTGGCCCTGAAACTGGCGGAACTGGATCTGGTGCGGCAGGTGGTCGGCGCGCCCCCCCTGCTGCTGCTGGATGACGTGCTGGCGGAGCTGGATCCGCAGCGCCAGCGGCTGCTGCTGGCGGCGGTGGGGGAAGACCACCAATGCATTGTTAGTGCCACCCACCTGGAGGCCTTTGCCGCTGGCTGGCGAGATACGGCCCAGGTGGTGCGTCTGCAAGCAGGCAGGCTCGAAACCGAAACCTAGGGAAACCGCACCTGTTCAAGCTGCACCTTTGCCCTATGGTGAGCGAAGTCCGATTCGATTCGATGAACCAGGGCCTGTCCTGCCTCCACCCGAACCCGGGATGGAAGCCAGCCTTTTCCGCCTCTCCTGCCCCCCTCAGCAACATCACTGATGCGGTCGGCAAACATTGCATTCTCGAGCTTTACGATTGCGACCCCTCAAAGCTCGACGACGAAGCTTTTCTCAGGAACGCCATCACCACAGCAGCGAAACGTGCTGGTGCCACTCTCCTGAATCTCATCACCCACCGGTTTGAACCGCAAGGAGTGACTGGTTTGGCCCTGTTGGCCGAATCCCACATTTCTATCCACACCTGGCCCGAATCGGGTTATGCAGCGGTAGATGTCTTTACTTGTGGCGACCACACCATGCCTGACAAGGCTTGCGATGTGCTTGCCAAGGAACTGGGATCTGGACGCCACAAACTCACCAGTTTCCGGAGGGAAACCCCCGGTAGCGTCGCCTTCAGTCAACGAGAACCTGAGTTGTCGTTGGTCTGAACGGTATTGATGTCGATAAATTGTTGAATGAATGGTCAATGCCATTCATTCAACCTAATGGCGGGGATTCCTTTTAGGGATCTCCTTAATTTTTATTGGAGCTCAGGTCTCGATTCAGCTTGCCACTGACAAGACCCTCCAGGTCCAGCCCGACGGCGCTGAAGCCAAGCGCCCCGAAAGCCTGCACCAGGGCCTGACGGAAGTCGTCAGCGACCAGACGCTGCAACGCCCCAGGCAGGCAAGCCAGCGCCAGTTCAATCCGGGCCGTTTCCCCCTGGCTGCGGACCCGCAGATCCCGGAATCCCTGTTGCCTCAACCAGGCCTCCGCAGCGGCCACCCGCCGCAGGCGGGCGGCGGAGATCGGCTCGCCATAGGGAAAGCGGGAAGCCAGGCAGGGTTGGGCCGGCTTGTCCCACCAGGGCAGCCCCAGGGCCCGCGACACCTGGCGCACCCCGGCCTTATCCAAGCCGACTGCCGCCAATGGGGACAGCACGCCGTACTCCCGCGCCGCCCTCAGGCCGGGCCGGTGGTCGCCCAGATCATCAAGGTTGACGCCATCCAGCACCCGGGCTCCGCCAGCGGCGGCGGCGATGGGTGCCAGCAAACCATGCAGCTCCCGTTTGCAGGCATAGCAACGGTCCTCTGGGTTGCTGGCATAGGCCGGATCGCCCAGCTCGGCGGTGGGCTGTTCCAGGTGCCGGATCCCGAGCCAGAGCGCCTGGGCGCGGGCTTCCTCCAGCAGATGGGGGGCCAGCGCGGGCGATACGCCCGTAATCGCCAGGGCACGATCGCCGAGGACTTCGGCGGCAAGGGCCGCCACTAGAGCGCTGTCGACGCCGCCCGAATAGGCCACCACCACCCTGCCCATTGCCACCAGCTGCTGGCGCAGGGCGGCCAAGGCTGACTCCAGGGGCGGAGGCAGCGATTCGAGCAATGTGAAGGGTGAGGCTTGGACCATGGCCGCCATCCTGGCAAGGGGCAGGGGCCTGGGGTTGCCCAAATCTCGGTAGCCTGGCTTTCGAACCGCATTTCGATGAACCCGCCCAACCGCCTTTCTGCCGCGGCTACTCCGGCTTCAGGACCCCTGTCTCCCCCTGCCAAGGGCACTACAACAGGCGCCCAGGCCGTGACCCGCAACCCCCAGCGGGGTACAGGCCGGGGCATAGGCATCCGCACGGCGGCCGGCAGCGATGAGCGCCAGCGGGGCCAGTTGCATCTTTATGACGGCGATGGCAAGGGCAAAAGCCAGGCGGCCCTGGGGGTGGTGCTGCGCACCATCGGCCTGGGGATCTGCGAGCAGCAGCGAACCAGGGTTCTGCTGCTTCGTTTTCTCAAAGGTCCCGGTCGCTCCTACGACGAAGACGGCGCCATTGAAGCGCTGCAGCAAGGCTTTCCCCACCTGATCGACCAGGTGCGCACCGGTCGGGGGGACTACTTCAATGCCGAGCAGGCCACCGCCTTCGATCGCCAGGAGGCTCAACGGGGCTGGGATATCGCCAAAGGCGCCATCGCCAGCAACCTCTATTCCGTGGTGGTGCTCGACGAACTCAATCCAGTCCTGGCCCTGGGCCTGCTGGACACGGCCGAGGTCGTACGCACCCTCGCCGCCAAACCCACCGGCATGGAGGTGATCTGCACGGGCAGGGGGGCACCGCCAGCCTTGGTGCAACTGGCCGATCTGCATTCGGAGATGCGGGCCCACCGGCGTCGCCTGCCCGCCGCTGATGCCTTTGGCGAGGGTCTGGATGGCATTGAGATCTACACCGGTGATGGCAAGGGCAAAAGCACCAGCGCCCTGGGCAAGGCCCTGCAGGCCATCGGCCGCGGCATCAGCCTGGACAAGAGCCATCGGGTGCTGATTCTGCAGTGGCTCAAAGGCGGCAGCGGCTACACCGAGGATGCGGCGATTGCCGCCTTGCGCGAAAGTTATCCCCACCTGGTGGATCATCTCCGCTCTGGCCGAGATGCAATCGTCTGGCGCGGCCAACAACAGCCGATTGATTATGTGGAAGCGGAGCGGGCCTGGGAAATCGCCCGCGCCGCGATCGCCAGTGGTCTCTACAAAACCGTCATTCTCGACGAACTGAATCCAACGGTGGATCTGGAGCTGCTGCCGGTGGAGCCGATTGTGCAGACCTTGCTGCGCAAACCAGCCGAAACCGAAGTCATCATCACCGGGCGCTGCAAAAGTCAACCCGCTTACTTCGATCTAGCCAGCGTCCACTCCGAGATGGTGTGCCACAAGCACTACGCCGAGCGTGGCGTCGATCTCAAGCGCGGCGTGGATTACTGAGGCGCCAATCAATAATGCGCCACCGTTGGGTCCACCTCCTCGCTCCAGGCATTGATGCCGCCAGCCACATTGACACCGTCGATGCCGTGGCGGGCTAGGGCGAGCAGGGCCTTGGCCGACCGCCCACCGAGCTTGCAGTGCACATAGAGGGTCTTGCCCTCGGCCAGCCGCCGCACCTCTTCGACCGCCTCGCCGCTTTCGATGCGATCGAGGGGGATCAGCACCGCACCGGGGATGACGGCGATGGCGGCCTCGGGGGGATTGCGAACATCGAGAAGCACCAGGTTGTCCGGGTCGCTATCCAGGCGTTGCTTGAGTTCGGTGACGCTGATGCTTGCCACGCTGCCGGCTTCCTCCTGACCCGGAGCGGTGCCACCCACCCCGCAAAATTGTTGATAGTCAATCAGATGGTCGATCACGGGCCGCTCGGGGCTGGGACGCAGCTTCAGCTCCCGGAATTTCATCTGCAGGGCATCGAACAGCAACAGGCGGCCGCTGAGGGTGGTGCCGATGCCGGTGATG
>JBBASD010000028.1:0-4969 GCA_040399485.1 Cyanobium sp.
TGGGCAAGGGTTCGGCCCAGTCGCTGCGCGGCCTCGGCGCCACCGTGATGATCGCTGAAATCGATCCGATCTGCGCCCTGCAGGCGGCGATGGAGGGTTACCGTGTCGTCCGCCTTGACGACGTGGTCAAGGATGTGGACATTTTCGTGACGGCCACCGGCAACTTCCAGGTGATCCGCCACGAGCACCTGATCCAAATGAAGGATCAGGCGATCGTCTGCAACATCGGCCACTTCGACAACGAGATCGACGTGGCTTCCCTGAAGCAGTACCCCTGGGACAACATCAAGCCCCAGGTGGATCACATCCTGCTGCCCAGCGGCAACCGCATCCTGCTGCTGGCCGAAGGCCGCTTGGTGAACCTGGGCTGCGCCACCGGCCACCCCAGCTTCGTGATGAGCAACTCCTTCACCAACCAGGTGCTGGCCCAGATAGAGATCTTCACCAAGGGCTCCCAGTACGGCAAGGAGGTCTACGTGCTGCCCAAGCACCTCGACGAATTGGTGGCCCGTCTCCACCTCGACAAGATCGGCGCCAAGCTCACCGAGCTCAGCCCCGACCAGGCCGCCTACATCAACGTGCCGGTGGAGGGTCCCTACAAGCTGGAGCACTACCGCTACTGATCTTTATCCCCTAGGCGATTCCATCCTTGCAATCCTCCGGATGGCAAGATTTATTAAACTGTCCCGGCTGTTCACGCAGCCGGGATTTTTTGTGCCCCCTGCATCCCATGGTGATTGGCTCCGCCCCTTCACACTCGCCAGGTGGGACCGTTCAGCGGCCAGAATTTCAGACCATTGCCCGACCTGAGCCAATGCTGCACTCCCTCAATGCCGTCGTGGAGCAGTGGGTCACCCAATGGGGCTACCTGGGGATTTTCGCTGCCATGGTGCTGGAAAACGTAATTCCGCCGATTCCCTCGGAACTGATCATGCCCCTGGCTGGCTTCTACGTGGGCCAGGGGAAGCTCAATTTCGTGGGCGCGGTGCTGGCTGGCCTGCTTGGCACCGTGGTGGGAGCCCTGCCCTGGTACGGCATTGGCCGCTTAGTCAACGAGGAGCGCCTCAAACAGTGGGTCGAGCGCAACGGCCGCTGGGTGGGCGTTTCGGTGAAGGAGCTGGATGATTCGCGCCACTGGTTTGGCCGCCATGGGGCCGCCGTGGTGTTCTGGGGTCGGTTGATTCCCGCCATTCGCACCCTGATTTCAGTGCCGGCCGGCATTGAGCTGATGCCCTTCGGGCCGTTTCTGTTCTGGACCACCGCCGGCAGCCTGGTATGGAACCTGGCACTCACTGCCGCCGGCTGGGCTTTGGGCAGTAACTGGAGCGAGGTGCAGGGCTTGATCAAGCCCTTTGAGGGCATCGTCAACAAGCTGCTGGCGTTACTGATCTTGGGGGTGGTGGTTTTGCTGGGGCTGCGGGTGTGGAAACGGAACAGCAACTTCCACTGAATCCGTCCCGGCGGTGATGCTGACGATCGCGATCATTGCCCTGTGCTTCCAGGCAAGCCTGACCCATAAGTTAGGGGCAGGCCCTGCAAGCACATGAAATACAATGGAAGATTTATGGACTTGATTATTCCCCTGTGGCTTGCGCTTTCGCCCAGCTTAAAACTTCCGCACCGATCAAGCAAGGCTCAATAAAAAAATACCATTTCACTACAAACAGTTTAAGCGGCTGTATGTGCAGACGCACTTAGTAAGACCGATAATGGATCAATCGCTTTGCGGGAATTTGCTCGAGTTCTTAATCCTGGCGGAATCTTGATTCTTAATCTGGCTGCCTATCAATAGATGCGGCTTATCACGATGATTTAGTTGAGAGCAGGCATCGCTTCCGCAAGGCCTTGGCCATGGGTCTCGTACTTTCTTTTGCTGTGGCTTGGACCCATCTCCAGGCGCGCTCAGGAGGGTTGCAGTGCTTGATGGGCCATCCACACCCGGATGGGGCAGCTCCCAGGCCAACCGGCAATCAGGCCGCGTTTGCCCGGGAGCCAGGGCCTCAGAACGGCACTTCCTCCTCACTGGGTTCACCGCCGCCGTAGTTGACGCCGCCGCCAAAACTGCCGCCCCCTTCGGCATCTCGCTTGCTGCCCAGCAGTTCAAGTCGATCGACCCGGATCACGGGTTTGGTGCGCTCCTCGCCGCTGCTGCGGTCGGTCCAGCGGTCGAGCTTGAAGGAACCGATGATGCCCAACAAGGAGCCCTTGCGGACATAGTCGGCTGCCACCTGGGCCTGTTTGCCCCAGATCTCGAGGTTGAACCAGTCGGGCTCATCGTCCCGGCTGCGGCGGTTCACCGCCAGGGTGAGGTTGGCGACCATGCTGCCGGACTCGAAGTAACGGACTTCGGGGTCGCGGCCGGCCCGGCCGACGAGGGTGATGGAATTGACGCCCATGGCATCGCTCCTGGGATAAGTGGATTAATGATGCGGCACCCCGGTCGGTGTTGACCAAGCCAGGGTTCCGATCCATGAGTGCCACCCACCGTCTCACTGCCCCCTCTGCCGAGCCCCGGAACAGGCAGTCAAGATGTTTCGGCCTTGCCGCCAAGGGCTCGTCGGGCCTGGCGCCTATGATCCGCCTCCTGCTAGGCCGAACCTTGTGTTCTTTCGTCGCTTCCAGTTTTCCCGCGACATCGGCATTGATCTTGGCACCGCCAACACCCTGATGTACGTGTCCGGCAAGGGCATCGTGCTGCAGGAACCTTCAGTGGTGGCCATCGATCTGGAGCGCAATGTGCCCTTGGCGGTGGGGGATGAGGCCAAGTTGATGCTGGGTCGCACCCCCGGCAACATCCGGGCCGTTCGGCCCCTGCGCGATGGCGTCATCGCCGACTTCGACGCAGCTGAGCAGATGATCAAGACCTTCATTCAAAAGGGCAACGAGGGTCGGGGGGTGGTGGCTCCCAGGCTCGTGATTGGCATCCCCAGCGGCGTCACCGGTGTGGAACGCCGTGCTGTGCGGGAGGCCGGCTTGGCCGGAGCCCGTCAGGTGCACCTGATCGACGAGCCCGTGGCCGCGGCCATCGGTGCCGGCCTGCCGGTGACCGAGCCCGTCGGCACCATGATGGTGGACATCGGTGGTGGCACAACAGAAGTGGCCGTTCTCAGCCTGGGAGGCACCGTCCTCAGTGAATCGGTGCGGGTGGCCGGCGATGAGCTGAGTGAAGCGATCGGGATCTACCTCAAGAAGGTTCACAACCTTGTGGTCGGAGAGCGCACCGCTGAGGACATCAAAATCCGCATCGGTTCAGCCTTTCCCGATGACGCCCACGACGAAACCTCCATGGACGTCCGAGGCCTCCATTTGTTGTCGGGACTGCCCCGCACCATCAATGTGCGTGCCGGGGACATTCGTGAGGCGATGGCCGAACCGCTCAACGTGATCGTGGAGGCCGTCAAGCGCACCCTGGAGCGCACCCCCCCCGAACTCGCCGCCGACATCGTTGATCGGGGCATCATGTTGGCCGGCGGTGGTGCCTTGGTGCGCGGCATCTGTGACCTAATCAGTCACGAGACTGGCATCCTCACCCATGTGGCGGAGGATCCGTTGCTGTGCGTCGTCAATGGCTGCGGCATGGTTCTGGAGGATTACAAGCGACTGGAGAGGGTGCTTGACACCCCTGACTTCGCTCGTCCGGCCAGCTGAATGCCATGCCGGCCTCTCGCTGGCTGCGTCCTGGAGCCGCCCGATCCCTGTTCCAGGTCTGGCCCCTGCTGATCGCTTTGGGCCTGTTGACGTTGGTCCGTCTGTCCAAGGGGGCCTTCCTGCTTGACGCCTACGCCCAGCTGAGTCGCCCCTTCTGGCCTGGTACCGCCCAGGCAGAGTGGCTGCGGTCGGCAAGGCGCAGCGAAGACCAGGTGAGGCTGGCCCAGCTCGAAACCGAAAACCAACGACTGCGAGGTCTGCTGCAACTGCAGACCCTTAGCCCCACCCGCCTTTCCGCCCCGGTCATCTCAAGGGTGCCTGGGGGCTGGTGGCAGCAGTTGCTCCTGGGCAAGGGTTCCCTGGAGGGTGTGCAGGTGGGCCAGGCGGTGCTTGCCCCGGGAGGATTGATCGGCCTGGTCAGCTCTGTCACCCCAACGACGGCTACTGTGACCCTGCTCACCGACCCCTCCAGCCGGGTCGGGGTCTGGGTGGTGCGCAATCGCCACCAAGCCCTGCTCAGCGGCCTGGGCACCAGTCGTCCGGTGGTGCGTTTCCTGGAGAAGGACCCCCAGGTGCAACCGGGGGATGTGGTTTTCACCTCACCGGCGAGCACCCTGGTGCCCCCCAACCTGCCGGTGGGAGTGCTGCAGTCGGTGGATGAACGCGCTGATCCGGCACCCGAGGCCGTGGTCCAGTTGATCGCCCCGGTTGATGCCGTCGATTGGGTCCAGGTTCTGGTGCCCCGATGATCCTCGTGACGCGCCAACCCTGGCTGATGCTCTCGATGCTGGTGGTGCCCCTGCTCACCCTGGCGTCACCGGCCTGGCTGAGGATTGCCGGTGTATCACCTGCCTGGGCCCCTCTCTGGCTGCTTCCCTGGGCCCTCGTCGATGGCCAGCTATCAGGGACCATGGCCGGGTTATGCCTCGGGCTGCTGCTCGATTCGCTGCATCCGGGACCCGTCAGCACCATTCCGGCCCTGCTGCTTCTTGGCTGGTGGTGGGGAAGGCTGGGGTACCAAGGTCCACCGATCGAACGCAGTTTCAACCTCGCTCTGCTGGCGATGATCGGCACCCTTGGCCTCAATCTCAGTTTGATGGCGCAGTGGGCCTGGCGCAGCTGGTTTGGCTTGAGGGGGCTGCAGGGGGCCTCTGCGGCCCGCCTGGCACTGCCGGGATGGCATGGGTCTGACCTGGCCCTGGCAGGGGTCCAGGTTCTGCTCAGCCAGCTCCTGCTGGCCGCTCTGTTGGCTCCCGTGTTCTGCTCGTTGCTGCTGCTGTTGTTTCGCCGTCTGCAGACGGCGAGTGGGCGTGGCTGAGCT
>JBBASD010000028.1:5069-19027 GCA_040399485.1 Cyanobium sp.
GTTGCTGCTGCTGTTGTTTCGCCGTCTGCAGACGGCGAGTGGGCGTGGCTGAGCTTCGCGGCATTGGGAGGCTGGGGTGGCGGTTGAGGACTGGCTTGGCTGGGCTCCCCCTTGTCTTGGTGGCGCTGTTGCTGGCCTCCTGCGCCAGTTCGCCAACAGCTGAGGCCCCGGCCGCGGGGGGGACGAGGACGCGCCAGATCAGCGTCTGGACCCTGGATTTGGCGCCCCGTTTCAATGGCTTTCTGCACCAGACCATCAGGGAATGGGAAGGATCCCAGCCGTCGATCAGGGTTCGCTGGACCGACGTGCCCTGGAGCTCGGTGGAACGCAAGCTTTTGGCGGCTGTCTTCGCCCGCACGGCCCCGGACCTGGTGAATCTCAATCCACTGTTCGGCGCCAATCTGGCCAGCAAAGGGGGGTTGCGGGACCTGGGCCCCCTCCTGCCTCCCGGCGCTGCCGACGCCTACCTGCCCAGGATCTGGAAGGCGGCCCGCCAGGACGGGGCCCAGATCGCCGTGCCGTGGTATCTCACCGTGCGGCTCACGTTCGCCAACAGCACCTTGCTCCGTCAGGCGGGGCTGCAGGCCCCACCGCGGCGCTGGCAGGACGTGCCCGCCTATGCCGAGGCCGTGCGCCGTCGCACCGGCCGCTACGCCCTGTTTGTCACCGTGGTGCCTGATGACTCCGCCGAATTGATGGAGTCGATGGTGCAGATGGGTGTCCAGCTTCTCGATGACCAGCATCGCGCCGCCTTCGACACCCCGGCCGGTCGCCGCGCCTTTGCCTTCTGGACCGATCTCTATCGCCGTGGCCTGCTGCCGAGAGAGGTATTGAGCCAGGGTTACCGTCGCGCCATCGAGCTTTACCAGTCGGGTGACCTGGCCCAGGTGGCCAGTGGTCCCGATTTTCTCAGCAACCTGCAGACCAATGCGCCTGGCATTGCCGCCGTCACGGCGCCGTACCCGGCATTGGTGGGCCCTGACGGACGGGCCAATGTGGCGATGATGACCCTTGGGATTCCGCGCCGCAGTCCGATGGCCGCTGAAGCCCTGGACTTCGCCCTGATGCTCACCGATGCCGAGCATCAGCTGGCCTTCGCCGAGGAGGCCAGGGTGCTGCCCTCGTCCAGGGTGGCGCTGCAGCGCCTTCAGCAGCGTTTGGCCGCCGAGCAGCCCAAGGGCAACCGCGAGGCGCTGGTGCATCGGGCTCGCGTGCTTTCCACCTCAACCCTTGAGCAGGGAGAGGTTTTGGTGCCCCCAACCCCGGGGATCAAGCGGTTGCAGGCGATTCTCTATACCCAATTGCAACGGGCGATGCTGGCCCAGGTTTCAAGCGACGACGCCCTGGCGGCTGCGGCTGCGGAATGGAACCAATACGCCGCGGCGCGCTGGCCTGAAGCCCCCGTAACCAATGGCTTGGGCTCGCCATAACAGAAAACGGCATGGCTGCCTGTTTGGCAGCAAAATCTTCTCTGGCCCGAATCCCGTCTGCCCCAGTGGATCCGGGGGATGACCCGGGGGAGCGTCAGACGGTAAGGTTGCGATTCTTCATCCGGACGTTTCCGGTCTGTCGCCCATGGCCGTGGAGGATTTTCCCCAGCAGTCACGGATGTCGGAAGGGTCTGACGACGAAGATTCCCAGTTGCCTTTCCAGGAGCGGCCGGCGGCTCCCACCCTGCTGGTGGTTGACGATGAGCCGGCCGTTCGTCGTGTCCTGGTGATGCGTTTGCAGCTGGCTGGCTACCGGGTGGTCTGCGCTGAGGACGGCGACGAGGCATTGGCGGTTTTTCACCGGGAGCAGCCTGATCTGGTGGTTCTTGACGTCATGCTTCCCAAGCTGGACGGCTTTGCCGTTTGTCGTCGGTTGCGAGCCGAGTCCTGTGTGCCGATCATCTTTCTTTCCGCCCTTGACTCGATCTCGGAGCGGGTAGCCGGCCTCGATCTCGGTGCCGATGATTATTTGCCCAAACCCTTCAGCCCCAAGGAATTGGAGGCCCGCATCGCCACCATCCTGAGGCGAGTGGGCCCGGGTTCGGCCGCCAACGAGCCAAGGGAGCCAACCACTGGCACCGGTGTCATGCGCCTGGGGGATCTGGTGGTGGATACCAATCGCCGCCAGGTGACCCGCGATGGCCAGCGGATTGCGCTCACCTACACCGAGTTCAGTTTGCTTGAACTTCTTTTCCGTGAACCCGGGCGCGTTGTGCCCCGGGCCGAGATCCTTGAACAACTCTGGGGTTACCCGCCGCGCCGTGCCGCCGATCTGCGGGTCGTTGATGTCTACGTCGCCCGCCTGCGGGGCAAACTTGAGCCCGATCCTCGCAACCCCGAGTTGATCCTCACTGTGCGCGGGACCGGTTATGCCTCCCAGCGGATGGGCGAAGGCAGCTTGGCAGCTGTCAGCTGAGGCGGCAACCTTCCCCCATTCGCCAAACCCCCATGCTCACTGGCCCCGATCTGCTCGCCAAGGTCAAGGAACTCGGTTCTGTGTCCAAGGCGGATCTGGTCCGCGGCTGCGGTTACAGGACCATCAAAGCGGATGGCTCCGAACTGCTGGATTTTGATGGCTTCAAAAAAGCGCACCACCTGGCGATGCGGGCCGCAAAAGGCGGTGGGGCCGTCCTGCCGGATGAGACGGTGACCCGCAGGCAGAAAGCCCAAAAACTGGCGGCCCTCGGCCAGGGGCCCTATGCCCTTGGTTTTGAGCCCAGCCATCGCAACGCCAGCCTGCAGGTTCAATACGCCGATCTACCCAACGGCCAGGAATCGCCCGATGCAGTGGCGGTGGCGGGTCGAGTGATGACCCGTCGGGTGATGGGCAAGCTGGCTTTTTTCACCCTGGCCGACGAAACCGGCAGCATTCAGCTCTATCTGGATCGGGCCAGCCTGGAGGCTGCCCAGCCCGACAACCCTGACGCTTTCAGCCAGCTGACCTCCCTGGTGGATGCGGGGGATTGGATCGGTGTGCACGGCAGTCTCAAACGTACCGATCGCGGTGAACTGTCGGTCAAGGTGACCAGCTGGGCCATGCTCAGCAAGTCCCTCCAGCCCCTTCCCGATAAGTGGCATGGTCTGGCAGATATCGAGAAGCGCTACCGCCAGCGCTACCTCGACTTGATTGTTTCGCCCCAAACCCGGGAAACCTTTCGGCGTCGGGCAGTGCTGGTCAGCACCATGAGGCGCTGGCTAGATGAGCGTGGCTTCCTCGAAATCGAAACGCCCGTCTTGCAGACCGAGGCCGGTGGAGCCGATGCCCGTCCCTTCACCACCCACCACAACGCCCTCGACCTGCCCCTCACCCTGCGCATCGCCACCGAACTGCACCTCAAGCGGCTGGTGGTCGGGGGCTTTGAACGGGTTTACGAACTCGGGCGCATCTTTCGAAACGAGGGGATCAGCACCCGTCACAATCCGGAATTCACCTCGGTGGAGATCTACCAGGCTTACACCGACTACCAAGGCATGATGACCCTGACGGAAGACCTGATTGCCGCCGTGGCCCAGGCGGTATGCGGCACCACCCAGATCACCTACCAGGACACCGCCATCGACCTAACGCCCCCCTGGCGCCGCGCCACCATGCATGAGCTGGTGGAGCAGGCCACCGGGCTGGATTTCAGGGCGTTCTCCAGCCGGAATCAAGCGGCGGTTGCCATGGCCGAGGTGGCTCTGGAGGTGCCGGAGAGTGCGGATTCTGTCGGACGCCTGCTGGTTGAGGCTTTTGAGCAGAAGGTGGAAACCGCTCTGGTGCAGCCCACCTTCGTGCTCGATTATCCGGTGGAGAACTCTCCCTTGGCCCGCCCCCACCGCAGCAAGCCTGGCCTGGTGGAGCGCTTTGAATTGTTCATCGTCGGTCGCGAGACCGCCAATGCCTTCAGTGAACTGATCGATCCGATCGACCAACGCCAGCGCCTTGAGCTGCAACAGCTCCGTCGGCAGGCCGGGGACCCAGAGGCCCAGACCGTGGATGAGGATTTTCTCCAGGCCCTTGAAATAGGCATGCCCCCCACCGGCGGCCTCGGCATTGGCATCGACCGCCTGGCGATGCTGCTCACCGATAGTGCTTCGATTCGAGACGTGATTGCGTTTCCGTTGCTGCGCCCGGAAACGGGACCCATGCAGTGAGATAATGGTGGGTAAGAATGCTTTGTCTCACAGCCCATGAGTGGCGAGCGCGTCGGTTTCCGGTTTCAACACGCCGATGCGGTGGTGAAGCGCAACCCCCAGGGGCGTTCCCGCCGTGGTTGGGTCATGGAGCCTGTTGAACAAACAACTAGTCGCGGCACCAAGATGCCCGCCTATCGCATTCGCTGGAGGGACAGCGAGCGCCCTGAAATTGTGCTCCAGCACATGCTCATCGCCGATCCCGATCCCACTCCACCACCGGAAGGGGTCAGTCTGGTTCCACCAGCCCCCAAAGCCTGATCCCATGGCCCGCCGGTTGCCTTGCAATGGCTCCAACTTGTCAGCTCCAGCCGCGTAGTTTGTAAACCACAAACCCCATTAGTTCGCGCAGGTTTGTGGAAGTGTTTGACAGGGCTCCGGCGTTGGGAAGCACGTCATCCAGCAGGCTAGCGGCAGTACCACGACCGGTGCTGGCTTGGTTGACCACCTGGAAATCACAAGCCACCGGCACGATTTTCAGATCCGTGAGGTGGCGAAAGGTGGCCACCGAACGGGGCAGGTGCCTGGCACTGGTGACGAGCAACACCGAGTGCCAGTTGCGGGCCTTCGCGATGGCTTGCAGGGCCAGGGCCTCCTCCGCCGTGTTGCGGGCCTGGTCGCTCATCAAGATGCGATCGGCTTCAACCCCCAGCCAGCGGGCCAAGGTCGCTGCCGATTTGGCCTCGGGGGGGGCTGGATCCTGGCCCCGCAGGCTTACGACTCCTCCAGAGACCAGCAGCCACTGGGCCTTGTTCTCCCGCATCAATTGCACTCCCGTCAGCAAGCGATCGCCGGCATCACTGATCTCGACCGCACGCCGAGGAGGGAGGGGAGCCAAAACTCCCCCCCCCAGCACAAGCACCGCATCGGCTTTTGGCAGGACGGGGGGCACCAGCGCCAGGGCCCTTTGCTCGATCTGCCTTTCCATGGACCGGCTCACCCAGGGCATCGAGGCCACCCAAAGCAACAGCAGTGCAGCTGCCGACACCCAGGGACTCCAGCGCCGCTGACGACCCAGCAGGGCAGCCCCCTGGAGCAGCAGAACCAGACTCAGGGGATAGAAGAAAGTGGGCAGCAGTTTGGCCAGCAGGAAGTCCATCACTTCTTGGTCAGCGCTGCATCTTGCGCCGCAGCTCCTGGAGGTCCTGGTGGTTTTCGAAAGCGGCCCAATCTGATTCCAGATCGGCCTGGGGGGTGGATTTCGGCTTCGCCTGGCTTGGTGCCTTGCCGTCGCCTGGGGAGGGTGACGCCTGGCCAGGGACCCCGGCGGTCTGTGGGGCCATGCTGCGCAATTCCAAGTCGACCGCACTGAAGCGCTGGCCCACCTCCGCCAGGGTCTCCCAGCGACAGCGTCCCTGCTCCATCAGTTCGTTGATGTGGGCCTCAGCCCGATCGGCCAGAACGTCGGCGCCGGCGCTGCGGGCCCGCCCCACCCGCTCTTGCCAGGCACGGATTTCACTGGCAAGCCTTAATAAGCCCTGGCGTTGCAATTCTGCCTCTTGTTTCAGATCAAGACGCTGGCGCCGCAGGCTTTGCTGGCGTTCGCGGGCCTGTTGCTCGGCCAAGAGGGCTTCTTGTTGGGGATTGGACTTGAGAAAGGATTCCAGTTGCTGATCCAGGCGGGCTTCCAATTCATCAAGCCAATTGCTGCTGCCGCTCATGGGTGCTGGGTGGCGGGGGCGCTGGTGATCAGGGGCGCTTCGATTTCTTGCTGCAGGGGAGTGATGGCAGCCTCGCGGGAGCGCAGCAAAAGCTGGGTGAGGCGGGCGATGGCGCCTTCGCCCAGGTCTTGCTCAGAGATGCGATCGAAGGCCTGGCGGTAGAGATCCTCCAGCTCTTCGATCAGTCCCTCCCGCACCGAGCGCATCGCCTGGCGCTGGTCTTCACGGCTCATGGCTGACTCCGCTGCAGGGTTGGATGGGCATGGTTGCACTGCTGGGCAGGTTCATGCAACTTGCTTTGGACCAATAGGTGGAGCGACAGGTCATCGCCGCCGTCGCTCCAGCGCCCCAAGGGAAGCCAGCCCGCCTCTGCCGCCAAGGCGAGGAAGGCATCAGGGGTGTACTTGACGCTGTATTCGGTGATCAGGGGCTCGCCGTCCCTAAAGCTCCAACGCCGGCCGGCCAGATCGACAACCTGGTTGCAACGGCTGACCAGGGCCATGGCGATGCGGCTGGCGGCTGGCTCCCAGTGGGCCTGGTAACGGAAGGCGGCAGGGTCGAAATTGCCAGCCAGCTCGCGGTTGAGACGGCGAAGCAGATTGAAAGCGAAGGCTGCTGATGCTCCGGCGGCATCGTCGTAGGCCGCCTCCAGGCGGGCTGCTTCTCGGGGCTGGTCGATGCCGATCAACAGCCTGCCGCCTTGGCCCAGGAGCTCGCCAAAGTGGCTTAACAACAATCGGGCCTGGGGCCGATCGAAGTTGCCCAGAGAGCTGCCGGGGTAGAAGCCCACCCGCGGACGATCTGCCAGCAGGGGATGGGGAGGCAGGTGGTCGATGTTGGCGTAATCGCAACAAATGCCCAGCACCGGCACGTCCAGATGCCGCGCCTGCAAAGCCCGACAAGCCGGCGCCAGGTGGTCGGCGCTGATGTCGAGGGCCACGTAGGCGGCCGGCTGCAGCGCCTTGAGCAGGGGCCCCACCTTGCGCAGATTGCCCGCCCCGAATTCGAGCAGAATCGGTTGTTTGTCGATGCCTTGGCGAAGGGCCTGGGCCATTTCCCCGGCCCGTTCTTCGAGCAGTTTGGTTTCGTTGCGCGTCAGGCTGTATTCGGGTTGTTCGCAGATGCGCTCGAACAACTGCGAACCCTCAGCGTCATAAAGAAACCAGGCTGGTAGCTGACGGGGATGGCGTGACAAACCTGCAACAACCAGTCTTTCCATGTCCGCCACGGCGGGATGGAGATCAATCAGCTCGGGCCCAACCGACTCGGGGGCCTCCTCGCTTTTGGCTTTGGCCGTGGGGCCCGCTAAGGGCAGAATCATGGCTGGCTGCCTTGCTGGGCCAGTCGTATTCCAGAGGCCATCCAACGGCTCGCAGGTGGGAAGAAGTTGCGGTAGGTGCGCCGCTGGAGCCCAGAATGCCACTTCGGTGTCATGTAGCCACTGCCTCGCAGTACAAACTGGGAGCACATGAATTTGCCGTTATATTCGCCCACCGCACCAGGGGCAGGTGTGAAGCCCGGATAGGGACAGTACGGGCTGCCGGTCCATTGCCACAACACCCCAAAGGCCTGGCCCAGGTCGGGGCCGAATCGTTCGCAGGCCACCTCCCATTCGGCCTCGCTGGCAAGGCGCTTGCCACACCAGCGGGCATAGGCATCGGCCTCAAACCAGCTCAGGTGGCGCACAGGGGCATGACCCTGGCGGGGCTGGCGCCCCGCCAGGGTGAACTCGTCGTCGTCACGCCAGTAGCAAGGACCCTGCCATTGGCGTGCCTGGCATGTCGCCCACCCCTCGCTCATCCAGAGGTCGGGGCGTTGGTAGCCGCCGTCGGCTTGGAAGGCGGCGAATTCGGCGTTCGTCACCAGTTGATCGGCGATGGCGAAGGGTTCCAGCCAGACCCGGTGGCGAGGCGCTTCGTTATCGAAATGGAATTCATCCAAATGCAATCCCTCTTCCCCGTGGCCGATCGCCACCAGGCCTCCCGGGTGCTCCAACCAACCTGGGCGGTCCCGGGGCACTGAAGTGCGCCAGCCGGCCCCAAAGTCGGCTTCAGGACCTGTTGCCGCGGGGCGATAGGTGGGCTCGCAGGGGCTGCGGCTGAAGCCGTCGAGCAGGTCCATCAGCAGTAGTTCCTGGTGCTGCTGCTCGTGCTGCAGGCCCAGTTCCACCAGCGCCTCCAGAGCCCCAGCCACTGCGGCCGGTCGCTGCGATTGGCCCTCCAGCAGTTGGGCCAGCCCGTCGTCGACCCGCCGGCGCCAGTCCAAAATCGCTCCCAAGCCTGGGCGGGTCAGCAGACCCCTATGGGGGCGCGGATGGCGGGAGCCAGCGGCCTCGTAATAGGAATTGAACAGATGGCCCCAAAGGGGATCGAGGCCGGGCCACCTTTCTAGGTGGGGCGTCAGAACAAAACAATCAAAGAACCAGTTCGTGTGAGCCAGGTGCCACTTGGGGGGACTGGCATCCGGCATGCCCTGCAGGCACAGGTCCTCGGGCTCCAGGGGAGCCAGCAACTGCTCACTTTCCTGGCGGATGGTGCGCCAGCGGTGGTTGCTGGAGAGGTCCACGGCCAGGCCACCATCTAAACCACACCCTAAACAGTTGCCCCTGCCCAGCCCCTGGCCGTCGGGGCGGGATCCCGTCGACAGCGGGCCCTCTTACCATCACCACGCGATCGACACTGTCCGCCCCATCCACCGCCATGGCCGGCATCACTGATGGTTTCACGGGCGCCGTGGGCCGTACCCCCTTGATCCGGTTGCGGGCCCTCAGCGAGCTCACCGGTTGCGACATTCTCGGCAAGGCCGAGTTCATGAACCCTGGGGGCTCCGTCAAGGATCGGGCCGCCCTGGGCATCCTGCAGGCGGCCGAGGCCAATGGCCAGCTGCATCCAGGTGGCACCGTGGTGGAAGGCACGGCCGGCAATACGGGGATCGGGTTGGCCCACCTTTGCAATGCCCGCGGCTACCGCTGTCTGATCGTCATCCCTGAGACCCAGTCAGCCGAAAAGATCGCCCAACTGCGCATCCTGGGGGCGGAGGTCCGTACGGTGCCGGCTGTCCCTTATGCCAATCCCGACAACTACGTCAAGCTTTCGGGCCGTATTGCCGCCGAAATCCCTGGCGCCGTTTGGGCCAATCAATTCGACAACCTCGCCAATCGTCAGGCCCACTTCGACAGCACCGGCCCCGAGATCTGGGAGCAATGCGAAGGCCAGGTGGATGCCTGGGTTGCGGCGACCGGCACGGGGGGCACCTATGCGGGCGTCGCCCTTTTCCTCAAGGAGCGGCGCCCAAGCCTGCGTTGCGTCCTGGCCGATCCCTGCGGCAGTGCCCTGTACCAATGGGCGACCAGCGGCGAGTTGCGTTCCGAGGGCAGCTCTGTCACCGAGGGCATCGGCAACAGTCGCGTCACAGCGAACCTCCAGGGAGCGCCGATCGATGACGCCGTGCGCATCGACGATCCCGAAGCCCTGCGCACGATTTACGCGCTGCTCTGGCAGGAGGGCCTTTACATGGGAGGCTCGGTGGGCATCAATGTGGCAGCGGCAGTTGAGACCGCCCGCCGTCTCGGACCCGGCCACCGCATCGTCACCGTGCTTTGCGACAGCGGCGACCGCTATCGCTCCCGTCTTTACGACCGGGCTTGGCTAACCAGTAAGGGCTTGGAGATGCCTAGGAAACCCGACCCGGAGCCTGGTCAATGACGACGGCTGCCCCTGGTTCACTCATCGGCGGCCGTTATCGCCTCGAACGGCTGCTCTCGGAAGCCCCAGGGCCCCAGGGCAGCCTCTGGCTCGGCACGGATAGCCTGGCAGCGGAGGCTCCTGTGGTGTTGCGCCGGGTCGGAGCGGAGCGGGACCAGGAGCGGGTCCGCCAGCTTTGGGCCCGTCTGCAAGGGGTGCTCCATCCCCAGGTACCCCGCTTTGGGGCCGCGATTGAGGCGGAAGGGAACCTTTGGTTGGTGCGCGAATGGCAGGGGGGCCGCACATACGGCCAACTGCTGGCTGCTCGCCGCGACCGTCAATTGGTCTTTGGTGCTGGGGAGGTGTTGCTGCTGTTGCGTCAGCTCCTGCCCGTTCTTGTGGTGCTGCATGGCCAGGAGCTGATCCATGGGGATCTCACCCCAGCCAATTTGCTGCGCCGCGATCGTGATGGCCAGCCGGTGCTGCTGGATTTCGGCCTGTTACGGGGTCTGGCTGAGGCGGCGGATCCCGGCGGGGCCACCCCCGGCTATGCCCCGCCCGAGCAGCTGGCGGGCGAAGCCCCCCAGCCCTGGATGGATCTCTACTCCCTCGGGGTGGTCGCCATGGTGCTGCTTAGCGGCGATGGTCCCGAAGGCCTGCTCGATCCCGCCAGCCTGGAGTGGCGCTGGCCGGTGGCCCTGGAGAACGAGCCCGCTCTGGCGAGCCAGATCAGCCGCCTGGTGAGTCAGGACCCCAGGCGCCGTTATGCCAGCTCCGCCCAGGCCCTGGCGGCTTTCCAGGCCCTGGCCATGCCCGACAGCACCGGTCCGGTGCCTCGGGCTGACCGCACCTTGGTACTGGTGCCGCCACCGGTGGACCACTCCCGGCCGGCGGTAGAGCCTGGCCAAATTCCCCCCTGGTCGGAAGCGGACCCAGAAGCGGCCCATGATCCTGCCCTCGCCTTGGAAAGCCCCCCCGAGCAGGTCCCGCTGAGAGAGCCATTGCCGCCTGGACCTGTCGCTGCGGAATCTCCCTTGGACGATCCCTGGAGCGAGCCTGCCGCCCCGGTGGCGTGGCGCGAGGACCAGCGGGAGCTACGGACACGACGCCGGCAGGAGGACCGGGAGAGGGCAGAGGAGGGCGGGCTATGGCCGGTTTTACTCGCCTTGATGTTGTCGGCGCTGGTAGGGACGGCCCTGGGCTGGTGGTGGCTGGGTCGGGGCAAGCCCCAGGCTCCGGCAGCCCTGGCCCCCACCGAAGAGCCTTCCGGCGCTGCCAGCCTGCCGCCGGCCGAGGTGGACCAACGGCAACAGCTGCTCAGCCGGCTGCGGGCGATGCAAGTGGACCGCGGCTGGTTCCTCAGCCTGGTCGATGCCAATTTGCTGGCCCAATATCCCGAGCGCAGGGGGCGCCTTCCCAGCGATTCTCTGGAGGATGCCCCCCTGCGCCGGGTCTGGAACCAGTTGGCTGAGGATTGGCTGGCGCGGGTTGAGCAACTGCCGATGGCCCTCCGCCGCCGTTTGGGCAGCTTCAGTGCGGGGGACTGGAAGCGGCGTCAGGAATCCTTTCTGGCCCAGGGCCTGAGCACAGAGGTACTGCAGCAGCTGGTTTCCGGCAGTACCCAGAGCCTTCTGCCCGGGCGGAGCGGCCAGGACATGCCAGCGGAGCCGTTCCGCCAGCTCTGGTATGCGGCCGCCGATCAGACCCTCGAGAACGTGCGCATCGAGCCCATCGAGGTCCCCACCCAGATCACCCAGCTGCTTTCGGCGGATGTCCCAGCCAGTGGCGCCCGCCTGTTTCCAATTCGGCTTCCCGCCGATCACGCTTTGGTACTGGGGGTCAATGGCTCGCCGTTGCTGCAGATGAGTGTCTACGGGGCAGATGGCACCCTGCTGGCCCCCAAAGGGCCCCTGCGGATCCTCAATCTCGGGCGACAGGTCCGCCTGCCGGTCCAGTTGCTGGTGACCAATGAGGGAGTGGCCCCGGCCCGCATCAGCCTTTCATTGCGGGCCGATCCTCCCGTGCCTGCGCCTCCCCCTGCCGGCGACACCCCGCCCCCCCCTGATGAGGCGGTAGAGGCGCCAGACACCCCTGGAGCCGGCGAGACCGGGGAACCAGCGGGTCCTGCGGCCGCTCCCGGCGGGGCCGCCCCAGTGCCTCCCCCCCAGGCTCCCTCAGGTTCACCGGCTCCAACCCCACCCACCCAACCCCAGACGGCCCCGGCCCCAGGCCCGGGTGGGATTCGTTCAGCTCCCGTGGCCCCAGCAACGCCTGTGGCGCCGCCAGCAGCCCCGACCCAGCCCTGACAGCCAGGGTAAGAACGGCGGGGGACCCGCCTCAGAGGCGAGCGATGGCCGCGCGGGCTTCCTTCGCTTCCACCTTGCGCTTTTCTTCGTGACGCTTGTCGTGCAGCTTGCGCCCCTTGCCCAGCCCCACGGTCACCTTGATCCAGGATCCCTTGAGGTGGAGATTGAGCGGAATCAGGGTGAGTCCCTTCTGGTCGAGGGCACTGCGCAGCTTGTCGAGTTCGCGGCGATGGGCCAGGAGTTTGCGCACCCGCAGGGGTTCGTGGTTGAAGAAGCGGCCGGCGTGGCTGTGGGGCGAGATGTGCACGTTGTGGAGTTGCATCTCGCCATTGCGGATCAGGCAGAAACCGTCGCGCAGGTTCACCTGGCCCGAACGAATGGATTTCACTTCGGTGCCGAGCAGCTCGATCCCGGTCTCCAGGGTTTCGAGAATTTCGTACTGGTGGCGTGCGAAGCGATTGTCGGCCAACAGTTTGTGGGCCGGATCCTTGGCCTTGCCACCCCCCTGTCTCCCGGGTCCCTTCGCCATGGATGGCCCCCTGAGTTCAGCTAATCCTCAGAGAGTAGTTGGGCTTTGGGACCTGGGGGTGGGCCGCAGCCGTTACCCTCATGGATATGGCGATCGTGTCTTCTGGCCCCTCTCCACCTTGGTGGCGGGTCGGGTGGCGCTGCTGGGCGACGCGGGCCACGCCACGAGTTCCTCCCAGGCCCGTGGGATGAGACCGACCGGCCGGCCTTGAGGATGCGGTGGTTCTGGCGCGGCAGCTGGGGGCGCTGGCGGCACCGGGGAGGAATCCGACGGGGCAGCAACGCCGCAGCGTGGCGGCGGGGCCGATCCGGAGGGGAGCGCCTGCGGCGGCGTGGAGACCGCCCTGAGCCGCAACAATTTAGAGTGCTCATTCGTGGTGCACCGCTACCAGGGTCATGGCCGCAAGGCGAGCGCCCGAACAGGGCGGGCGCCCCGGCCCCAGGTGGCAGCGGAGCAGTCAAGGGCAGTGGCTTTAGCCGGTCTTGAATATGACGTGTTGCAGGAGCTTGCAATGATTAATGCCCAAGTTTTTGCCGTATCCTCCTGGCAGCAATTCGGGCTTTGGTTGTCGCTGAAAACATCGCGTTTGCGGGCCAGGGTTGTCGGATCAGTGGATTGAATTGTTCTGTGTAGTGACGACCGGGCGTCCGATGTCCGTAAACGCCACTTTCGTCTAGGAAAATGCTATAACGGAATCCCATCTCTTTTTGGATGTCCGTAATTCGATGATCGTGATTGGCCAGCAACGGCCCGATGGCAGTTGTGTAAGCCACCTCTCCTGTTGTTACCATGACCGCATTCCAGGCATTGCGATAATGCTTGAAGGGATTGAAGCCTTCGATGTTTGCGGTAACTTTGTCGACGACGGCGGCGAGGAAGGGGTGGCCGGGCTCACTGACTAGAAACCATTGCTGGAAAGCGGGGCGATGCTCACGGGAGATGTCTGGATGATTGCCCCAGCCGTGGTGAGGGCTGTCTTGAGAATGGTCCCACCGAGACAACACATAGCTGTCGCTCTCTTGAATGACCTGGCCGAGTGGCTTCGTTAATCCTGATTTGATATCAAGATAGACGCCGCCTAGATGATGAATAAGCAGATAGCGGAAAAAATCAGCTCTTGCCGCTCCGTAAATAGGGTCAATCTTGTTGTATGTGGCAAGCATATTTGCCCCATAGGCTGTTCGTATAAAGTCCTCCTGATCGGAGTCGGAATAAAGCTGGTAACGGTGGTCTGGATTGCTGGCGAGGATATTCTTGATGCTTTCTTGAATCCTTGGGTCGAGATTTTTAGCAGTGGTATGGGTTTGATGGATGAGTTTTGGTATGACCATGTTTTTTGTTGGCGGAAAGAATTTAATACGGCTCTTCCTGCTGGCTGGAGAGAGCAGATGCTTGTCACGTTTTAAACTAGCTGGCCCTCTCCAGCACCCCCTTGCTCGGCAGCGCATCGGCTCTCCAGGTCGATCTGGCCGTGGCTGCTGATCTGGTGGAGCATGTGGTCGAGGAGGGCACCCCGGTGGCCCCCTGGCACGTGCCGCTGCCATCGAGGCCCAGGGTCACCCGCACGTCGGTTTCGCCGGTGACTCGGTGGATCGTGCCGGTGCGGGCCGAAGCGC
>JBBASD010000029.1:0-8433 GCA_040399485.1 Cyanobium sp.
GCAAAGCGACGCAGCCAGAGGTTGGCGAGCTCGGGAACCGGTTCGCTGAACTGGGTGATGCGTAGGTAACCAAGGCGATGACCTTGCCGATTGAGCACCTGGCCACGCACCGGCTGCAAATCCACTTGGCGCCGTTCCAGCACCACCTCCCTTTGGCGCCCCTTGGTCGTGCCCAACCTCACAAGCACCTCTGTTCCGGCACTCCCCCGCAGCCGTGCCGCAGATCCCTCGAGGCCCAGTTCACTGCTGGAAGTGCCATCAATGGCGAGGAGTTCGGTGCCTGGTTGAATTTGGGCTTCACTGGCGGGTGAGTCATCCAGGGGCGCGATGACGACGACATGGTTGTCGTCGGCTCGCAGGCCCAGTTGCAGCCCGACCCCGCTCACCGTTCCCTGGGTGGTGGCCCGCAGGGCCAAGTAGTCACTGGGCCGTAGCAGCCTGGTATAAGAATCGTTAATAGGGGCCAGCATCGACTCAATCGCCCCGTAGGCATCGGTCGAACTGTTGATGGACTTTTCGAGCGCCTCTTGGCGCAGGCGACGCCAATGGACCTGTTCCAACCGGTCAGGATCCCAGTAGCTCTGGTTCACGAGTCGCCAAGCCTCCACTACTAACTGCTGGGCATCGTTGAGGGCCAGGGCTCCAGAAACTTGCCATGGTCCAAGTCCCCAGAGCAGGGCACTGAGGACAAGAGCGCCTGAGAGCAAGGCCTTCAGCAGTTTTTGACCGAGAAGGTTTTGGGGTCGTTTCCGGGGTCGAGTGAGGCTGGGGCTGGGGCTGGGGTCCGCCGACGAGGGGGGATGGCCCGGATGGATCACGGGGGGGGCAGCACGATCGGTAGACTCTGGCAACACAAGCCCAGCGCTGCATGGCGAATTCCTCTCCCGCCGGCAAATCCACGCCGGTGTTCGACTGGTTCAATGAACGGTTGGATATCCAGGACGTTGTCGACGACATCGCCACCAAGTACGTTCCGCCCCATGTCAACATTTTTTATTGTCTGGGCGGTATCACCCTCACTTGCTTCCTGATTCAGTTTGCAAGCGGTTTTGCCATGACGTTTTATTACAAGCCCACTGTGGCAGAGGCCTATTCCTCAGTCCAGTACTTGATGACCGACGTCAGTTTCGGTTGGCTGATTCGCTCCGTTCATCGCTGGAGCGCCAGCATGATGGTTTTGATGCTGATCCTCCACGTGTTTAGGGTCTATCTCACTGGCGGCTTTAAGCGTCCTCGGGAACTCACCTGGGTGACCGGAGTTACCATGGCGGTTATAACAGTTTCTTTTGGTGTCACTGGCTATTCCCTGCCTTGGGATCAAGTGGGCTACTGGGCTGTGAAAATTGTTTCCGGTGTGCCAGCAGCCTTACCGGTAATTGGTGATTTTATGGTTGAACTGCTACGCGGTGGAGAGAGTGTGGGCCAGTCCACCCTAACTCGCTTTTATAGCCTGCATACCTTTGTATTGCCTTGGCTGTTGGCAGTTTTCATGCTGATGCATTTCCTGATGATTAGGAAGCAGGGTATTTCTGGTCCTCTCTGAAATCACTCTTCCTGGCATCAAATTTTTCAATGCCCACTTGTTCACTTTCTTTAATCCACCGCAATTTGGATCATGTCCTTCGTCAAAAAGCCTGATCTGAACGATCCCGCTCTGCGGGCAAAATTGGCCAAAGGCATGGGCCACAACTATTACGGAGAACCGGCATGGCCGAATGATCTCTTATACATGTTTCCAGTAACGATCCTTGGCACAATTGCTTGTATCGTTGGTCTGGCTGTATTAGATCCTGCCATGTTGGGAGACAAAGCAGATCCTTTTGCAACACCTCTCGAAATTCTTCCTGAATGGTATCTTTATCCTGTTTTTCAAATTCTCAGAGTAGTTCCAAATAAGTTGCTTGGTATTGCCTTGCAAACCATGGTGCCTTTGGGATTAATGTTAATTCCATTTATTGAAAGTTTTAATAAATTTCAAAATCCATTCCGTAGGCCAGTTGCTATGGCAGTATTTCTTTTTGGTACTGTTGCAACCATCTATTTAGGAATTGGAGCTGCCCTTCCGATTGATAAATCCTTGACCTTAGGGCTCTTTTGATTACTAGGCTTAAGAAAATCACTTCCGCCTTTCATGCCCCCTGCCATTCCACATGGTAGGGGTTTTTTGATTGAATGTTGTCTTGCCGACGGTGGTTTTGGGTGTGGCCCCCCCCGTAAGGGAGGCTATTTGATCAGACAGGTGCTCTGCCTGTTAGCATTGCAGTCAGTTTGAAGGTGCCTTTTGCTGACTCAATTCCGGCGTCCTGGGACACATGCCGATCCAGGGTCCAGCCCAGGGTCTCAGTCTGGTAAGGCCAATGTCGAAGAATTCACAGGGCCTGAGATCAATCTAGGATTGATCCTTGCCACAATCCCCTACGCACTGGTGCATCTAGCCTGTTTTGCGGTCTTCTGGACAGGTGTAAGTCTTGATGCTGTTTTGGTCTGCTTTCTGGCCTACGTGGTCAGGATGTTTGGTGTAACAGCCGGATACCACCGTTATTTTGCCCATCGCGCTTTCAAAACTAGTCGCGCTTTTCAGTTTGTGCTGGCGATCCTGGCTACCAGTTCAGCCCAACTTGGTCCCCTTTGGTGGGCAGCCACCCATCGCCATCATCACACCAGTTCCGATACGGTTCAAGATCCCCATTCGCCTAGGCACCATGGATTTCTTTGGTCCCATATGGGATGGTTTTTGCATCCTAATCATCGCAAGCCAAATCATAATGCGATTCGTGATTATGCAAAATTTCCCGAGCTTGTTTTTGTCGATAAATGGTCTTTGATTGCTCCAACAATCTTTGCTTTCTTTACCTATGGCTTAGGTTATTTCCTTCAGCAGCAGGGTAGACCTACAACCCCCATGCAAATGTTGATATGGGGTTTCTTTGTCTCTACGGTGCTTCTCTATCACGGAACTTATACAATTAATTCTTTGTCCCATCTTTTTGGAACTCAACGTTTTGTCACCGGTGATGATAGCCGTAACAATCCCTTGTTAGCAATCATTACCCTTGGAGAAGGTTGGCATAATAATCATCACCATTATCAATCCAGTTGTCGCCAAGGTTTCTATTGGTGGGAAATAGACTTAACTTATATGACCCTTTTCTTTCTTTCCAGTCTTGGCCTGGTTTGGGACCTGCGCCCCGTACCAGATTCTATTTATGCCGAGGCAAAGGCAAGCAGATTGGCATAAGTGTTCATTGGAGGGCAAGCTAGTATTTAACGCCTGCCAACAGTTTGGTAAAATCACGATCCAACAGTGATTTTGCAGTGATGATTGGCTAGATGCGCAATTTGTGTTGTTTGTGTGGGCTGTTTAATGCCTATTCCAATTTGGTAGTCAAGAGGGCTGATGTGCTGTTGATCCCCTTTTTAGTTGGTGGTAATAGGTATCTCAATCTTCGACGGCATCTGGGGATTGCCCTTGGGACACTTTTTTGGTGCTGGCGAGATTTGTGCCACCCTGCCTGGCAGCTCGGGTTTGGAGGCAACCTCTATATCGCTTCTGGCGTATCCCCCCCTCATTGGCAGCCTTGGCGGGGGTTAGGAGTTCGCTAGGGGCGGCGGGGGTCTGGTCCAGTCTTTTTGCTCTGGTCTGTAGGTTTTTTGCTCTTACTATCTTCCCGAAGTCTGAATTTCGCGCTGGGTGCTTGCTTTCCCCACGGCATCCATTGCTTGTGGCACTTGTTGAAAGGCCAAGAGTTGGCGTTGTTGGCCTTGCCAGTGCTGGCAGCCAAGGGTGCCAGGCCAGGGTTGTGGCGGGCTGCGCGATGATGCCCCTCAAGCTGATTTGGGCTTCGGGGCCCTTTGCTGGCGTTTCGCCGATCCATTTATGACAAACTCCACATCCATCACCACCCAGCTCGGTCAGGAGGGCCTGGGACAGCAGCCTTGGTGGGTGGAACAGTGGATGGAGCTGATTCATTCGTTTCGCTATAAGAAACGTCTAGAGCGCGCCTGGACCTATGCGCGGGAAGGAAACGTGCTTTCGATCCGCTTTGAGGGTCGCAGGGTCCACGCCCGCGTCCAGGGGACGGATAAGGATCCCTACAAGGTAAAGCTATGGCTGGATGTTCTCAATGATGAGGATTGGGGCTATGTGCTTGAGGCCCTCAGCCAGAAGGCACGTTGGTCGGCCCAGCTTTTGGCTGGCATCATGCCCCAGGACATCGAGAGGGCTTTCGCCGCTAGTGGCAAGCGTCTTTTCCCGTTTAAGTTGCAGGAGGTGCGTAGTGAATGCAGCTGCCCTGATAAAGCCAATCCCTGCAAACACATCAGCGCTGTTTACTATCTGATGGGCGATCGCTTCAGTGAGGACCCCTTTGTGCTGTTCCAGTTGCGAGGTCGTACCCGCGACCAGTTGTTGGGGGAGCTGGCCGAAAGGCGTCGCGCTGGTTCAACCCAGGCTGTCGTCCTTGCCCCCCATCCTGCCCATCCAGCCATCCTTGATGCAGGGCGCTGGTGGCGATATGACGCGCCACTGGATCCCGATCTGGTGGTGATTACGCCAGCTCTTGATGGGGAATCGGGCCTCGACGGGGCAGGACCCTTGCCCTTGGCCGAAGATCACCGTTTTGAGGAAGCCAACCGCTTGTTCTTGGAAAGGCTCAAAGCCCAGGGCATGGCCATGGGGCAGTTGGCGATGGCCAGGGCCATGACTGCGGGCGCCGAACCAGTGCCCGCCCCGGGGAGGGGCTAAGTGGTTCCTGAAGACCCGCCCTGGCTCAGTGAAGCGAGTCTGGGAATTGCTGCATCAATCTTGGCGAGCCACCAAAGCCTCTTTGGCAGGCCTCTCCTGGTAGGCAGTGATACCTGGCCCGTTCGCCAGGCCGCTCAGGAACTGTTTGGGGCAACGCCTGTAGTGCTTGCCCACGATGGTGGCGCCGATCCCCGCTTGATCTATGCCAATGCCGCAGCGCTTCGTCTCTGGGATCGACCCTGGGCATCCATGGTTGGCATGCCCTCAAGGCTGACCGCAGAGCCAATTGAGCGCCAGGCTAGGCAGGTTTCCTTGGACCTAGCTCGCCGGCATGGGGCCATTGCCAATTACGCCGGAACTCGGGTCAACCGTCACGGCCGCCGCTTCCACATCGAGGGGGCCCTGCTTTGGACATTGCAGGAGGGCTCCGGCCAGCCCCTGGGCCAGGCGGCCTGTTTCGAGAGCTGGTGGTGGCTATAGGCATGGCCGGCCCCGGTCGGACCCAGGGACCTGTTGCCCTGCCTAAAGTTGTTACCCCATCCGTGAGTGTCCACGCCGATGACAGCCGTACCCATTGATTCCGGCTCAGCATTGACCTTGGATGCACCCCTCCCGCGCCTCAGCCTGCAGAGCGAAACCATCGCTGCAGATACCTCCACAATTCGTTCGCTTGACTGGGATCGCAGCCGCTTTGACATCGAATTTGGCCTGCGCAACGGGACCACCTACAACTCCTTTTTGGTGCGGGGCGAGCGCACCGCCCTTATCGACACTAGCCATCTCAAATTCCAGAGCACCTGGCTGGCGCTGCTGGAAGAACAGATCGATCCAAAACAAATTGATTACTTAATTGTTTCCCATACCGAGCCCGACCATTCCGGCCTGATTGGAGATCTTATTGATCGAAATCCCGAGGTTGAAATTGTTGCCTCCAAGGTAGCCATCCAGTTCCTCGAAAATCAGGTGCATCGACCTTTCCGTAGCCGAGCTATCAAGTCGGGTGATGTCCTTGATTTGGGCACTAACAGAAGTAGCGGAATAGCCCATCGTTTTGAGTTTCTAAGTGCGCCCAATCTGCATTGGCCCGACACGATTTTTTCCTACGATCATGGCACCGGAGTGCTCTTCACTTGTGACGCCTTCGGTCTGCATTACTGCAGTGAGGATCTCTATGATCTCAATCCTGGGGCCATCGCTCCGGATTTTCGTTTCTATTACGATTGCTTGATGGGCCCCAATGCCCGCAGTGTGCTGCAGGCCCTCAAGCGCATGGAAGCGTTGCCTGCGATCGAGATGATTGCGGTGGGTCACGGCCCCCTGCTGCGGGATCACTTGGGGTTGTGGGTGGAGGACTACCGCGAGTGGAGTAGCCAACGCAGTGGGGGGGAGGCCTACGTGGCGGTTTGCTATCTCAGCCAGGTTGGTTTTTGCGATCGTCTCAGCCAGGCCATTGCCCGTGGCATTGGCAAAGCAGAGGTGCAGGTGCAATTGGTGGATCTGCGGGCCACCGACGCCCAGGAGCTGGCGGCCTTGGTTGGCGATGCGGCCGCCGTGGTGGTACCCACCTGGCCCGCAGCCCCCGATGCCGATTTGCAAGCCTCCATTGGTACCTTATTGGCGGCCCTAAAACCAAAGCAATGGGTGGGCTGTTACGACGTCTTCAGCGGCAATGATGAGGCCATTGACACCGTGGCCAGCCAGTTGCGCAGCATGGGCCTGCCCGAGGCCTTTGAACCCTTGCGCATCCGCCAGGTGCCCAATGCCGCCGACTACCAACGTTGTGAGGAGACCGGCACTGACTTGGGTCAGTTGCTGAGCCGTGAGAAAACGATTGCTGCGATGAAATCCATCGATGGCGATCTGGACAAGGCAATGGGGCGCCTGTCTGGTGGGCTTTACGTCGTCACGGCCAGGGAAGCCGAAGGGCAACGCAGTGGCGCCATGGTGGCCAGCTGGGTGAGCCAGGCCAGCTTCGAGCCGCCTGGGATCACAGTGGCCGTGGCCAAAGATCGGGCGATTGAGGCCTTGATGCAGGTGGGTGATCGCTTTGTTCTCAATATCCTGCGCGAGGAAAACCACCAGTCATTGCTGCGCCATTTTTTGCGTCGCTTTCCCCCTGGGGCTGACCGCTTTGCGGGCGTCAATACCCTCGATGGGGTGGCTACCGGCGGACCCGTTCTGGGAGATGCCTTGGCCTATCTGGGATGTGTGGTGGCCCAGCGGCTAGAGGGTCCAGACCACTGGATCATCTATGCCTTGGTGGAGCAGGGTAATGTGGCGGACACCGAAGCTGCCACGGCGGTCCATCACCGTAAGGTAGGGAATCACTATTAAGGGCACCGTCGCCGATAGGCTGATTTTTCTTAAGACTTCGGCCCTGGTCTCATGGTGGTTACCCCCAATCCCACCGGTTCGGGCCCGGCTTATGTCAGTGGCGTCAACGAACCCACTGGTCGCCGGGTCATCCGACTGCCTATTGATCCTGGCTTTACCTGCCTGAGGGGACTGAGCCCCAAACGCCTGCGCTTTGAAGTCGAGTACGGGCTTGAGCGTGGCACATCTGCCAATAGTTTCTTGTTCGATGCCGGCTCCAACGTTGCCGGCATGCCAGTGCCGCCGGTGCTGGTTCACCCGCTGGGGGCTTCGTTCGCAGAGGCCTTTTTGGCTGAGTTGGCGACCTTGGTGAGTCCCGAGGCTTCACTCAAGGTGGTGGTTGGTCATGTCAATCCCAATCGCGTTACGGTCTTGCGCCTGCTTGCCAGCCGCTGGCCAGGCTTGATGTTGGTGGCTTCCAATGCCGGTGCCCGACTCCTGGGGGACCTCTGGCACCAGCGTTCTCCCACCACCACCGGCATCGATGGTGCTGACGAGGCGGGTCCACCGCTGCCGCCAATTGATGTGGTGAAGCACGAGGTGAGCCGTGAGTTGGCCGGAGGTCACAAGCTCACCTTGATTCCAGCGCCCA
This sequence comes from Cyanobium sp., assembly GCA_040399485.1. Taxonomy (GTDB): domain Bacteria; phylum Cyanobacteriota; class Cyanobacteriia; order PCC-6307; family Cyanobiaceae; genus Cyanobium. The sequence goes on from JBBASD010000029.1 coordinate 7,710, forward strand.
CGCCCCGCTGGCCTGGGGCGTTGCTGGCTTTTGAGGAACGGACGGGATTGTTGATGAGCGGCAAGTTCTTTTCCGCCCATCTTTGTATCGAGACGTTCGCTGAGGCCCATCGGGGCACCAGCGAGGAGGACCGGCGTTATTTTTACGATTGCCTCATGGCACCTATGGCGCGCCAGGTGGAGGCGGTTTTGGATCGGCTTGAGGGTTTGCCCATGCGGGGCATCGCCCCGGGTCATGGTCCCGCCATCACCGAAAGCTGGCGCAGTCTTTTGGCGGACTATCGCCGTTGGGGGGCAACGCTGCAACAGTCGCGGCGCTCAGTTGCCCTTCTGTTCGCGAGTGCCTATGGCAACACCGCCGCGATTGCGGATGCCCTTGCCCAGGGGGTCGCAAAAACGGGGGTGCGTGTGGAGAGCATTAACTGTGAGTTTGCCACTTCGGATCAATTGATCGAGGCCATCCGCACCTGCGATGCCCTGCTGATTGGCTCTCCTACCCTCGGGGGCCATGCCCCAACACCGATTGTGTCGGCCCTGGGAACGGTGCTGGCGGAGGGGGACCGGAGCAAGCCCGTCGGCGTGTTCGGCAGCTATGGCTGGAGCGGTGAGGCCATCGATCTGCTGGAAACCAAGCTGCGAGATGGTGGCTTTGTCTTCGCCTTCGCCCCGATTCGGGTGCGGTTCAGTCCCGATGCCGCCACCCTGCGCACCCTGGATGAAACCGG
>JBBASD010000029.1:8533-18948 GCA_040399485.1 Cyanobium sp.
TTCGGGTGCGGTTCAGTCCCGATGCCGCCACCCTGCGCACCCTGGATGAAACCGGAACCAGTCTGGGCCGACGCCTTCAGCAGGAGCAACGCCGCAGCCAGCGCCGCAGTGGCGGTGGTCTGAGTGACAGTCGCAGCGATCCCGCCATCCAGGCCCTGGGCCGAGTCATCGGCAGCCTGTGTGTGCTCACGGCCCGCAAGGGGGAGGGGGCCTCGGCCCTGAGTGGTGCCATGGTGGCCAGCTGGGTTAGCCAGGCGAGTTTTTCACCTCCGGGCTTCACGGTGGCCGTGGCCAAGGATCGGGCCGTAGAGGGCCTATTGCACGTGGGTGATAGTTGCGCCCTCAACATTCTGGCCTCAGGTCGCGAAACCGGGCCCATGAAGCAGTTCCTGCAGCCCTTTCCCCCGGGAGCTGATCGCTTTGCTGGACTGGAGCTTCAGGCAAGCCCAGGCGGCCAGCCGATCCTGCCCGAGGCCCTGGCCTGGCTGGAGGCCCAGGTGACGGCGCGGATGGAATGTGGCGACCACTGGATCCTCTACGCCCAGGTGAACAATGGTGCCGTGCTGGATCCTTCTGGCACCACGGCGGTGCATCAGCGCCGACTCGGGGTGAATTACTGAAGCGGCCCCACGCAGCTCAGAATCTGAGGGTCACCCCTGCCCCCACATGATTTACCCAGCCGGCCATGCCGACCAGGGTGTTGTATGTCGGTTGCCAATGGGCGAACAGCACGGTGCGGGAGCTGAGCGGGTAGGTCAGCTCAATCTCACCGCCCCAGTCAACTCTTCCCCCAAGCCCTGAATAGCTGCCCGGGTTGTAAAAACGCGGCCCGGCATCGATGGTGAGATTGAGCAGATCCACGTTGAAACCCAGGCCCAAGCGGGTATCGGTGTAGTTGCCGAGATAGGTCCCGGTGGAATCCCAGCCGTTGCGGTTTTCCACTGCCAGAAAGAGGCCGTCGGCAATGGTCTCAAGCCCATCGCCCAGCGCGAAGTTCACATCACCGTCACCCAGCGCCAGGTTTCCTGCCGGCGAGAGCTGCTGGCGCAGGCCGCGCACATCTTCGCCCTGGCTGGTCGTGATCAAGTAAGGCATCCACTCGGCGCTCAGTTCGAGGCGGCGTGTCGGCTGATACACCAGCTGCAGCCGGCCCTTGATGTCGGTACGGCGCCAGTTCGAGCCCGGCAGCCCGTGGTGATCGTGCTCCTCATCCTCGCCGGCCGGTTCCACCTGGCCATAGAAGTGCTCGGCTTCACCCCACACCAGGGCCGGACCCATTTCCATCTCGATGGCGAACACACCACCGTTGTTGAGACCCCATTGCAGCACCCTGCCCAACTGGGCATCAATGGCGTAGTGGCGAGGCTGGCCCTCGATGTTGTTTTCAAAGCCACCGTGGCCCTCGATCGTGATCAGCGGCAGCACGCGGAACTGTCCGGGCGCCAACCGGCCGGCCTGGCCATCGGCGCCATGGCTCAGGGCAGGTGTGCCGGAGAGCAGCAGGAGCCCTGCCAGGCCTGAGCTGAGCGACCAGCGGAAGCGACAGGAGAACAGAAAAGCCATGACGCGCTTGCGGATGAAGGGACGACGGGGAGGAGGGATTCACCGAAAGCTGGAAGATCGAGGCGAAGAGTGCTGCTAAGCCGAGGTGCGCCGCAGCTCTCAGCGAATCGCCGCCCAGCGGCGCGCCAGTTGCTGGCCGCCGGCCCGGTCGCAGCTGCCGCCCTGACCCTCCACGAAGGTGCAGACATTGGCGTTAAAGGTATCCACGTAACTGGCTTTGGCTGCCAGGCCATCGGCAACGAGGGCCACGGAACTGATCGGAACTCCACTGCGCTGGGACATGCGCCGCAGTGTCTTCGAGGGCTGAAGACGATCCGGGAAGATGACGCGGGCGCCAGAACGCTGCAATGCATCACTCACTTGATTGAGTCCCTGGGGCCGCAGCAGGCCGGCGGTACTGAAGGATTCGATCACCGCCAACTCCCGTATGCCGTATCGACGGGCGAAGCTGCGGAAAGCACGATGGCCGCTGGCCAGCACCCAGGCAGAGGGGGGCAGCGTCGCGATCTGTCGAGCGGTCCAGGCATCGAGATCGGTGAGCACGACAGCGGCCTGCTGGCTGCGGGAGCGCAGTCGGCTGTCCTGGTCGGTGAAGGGAGCCAGGCGTTCCGCAATCAGCCGTACCATCGCTGCGCCCTGGCGGGGGTCATGCCAGACATGGGGGTCCCGCATACCGCCGGCACCCTCGAAGCTGGGGCTGTTCGGCACCGCCAGCTCCGCCACCGCCACCTGGGGCCGACGCCCCTGCACCTTGCTGAGAGCGGGGGTGAGGCCAAAGCCATTCACCAGCACCAGATCGGACTGGGCCAGAACCTGGCGATCGCTGGGCCGCAGCGCCGCCTGGTGAGGGTCCTGGCTGGCGGGCAGGAGGCAGACCACCGTGATTAGCCCTTGCGCCAGGGTGCGGGTGAGGTCGCAGAGCACGCCGTCCGCAGCGACGACGGTGGCCGCCTGGGCAGGGGGAGGCGGGAGCAGCAAGGCGACACCCAGAAGGAGTGGGGCCAGCAAAGGCCTGGAAATGGGGGTTCGCCGGCCCTGAAAGTTAAATCCTCTGAAACCGCAGCCCTGACGATCGGGTAGCAGCGACACATGCCGAACAACAACCACGCCAACGATAACCATTCCCAGCATCGAAGACCCTAAGCTCGTATCGGTTCGATCCCTTCGGCAGCCCTAGGCCGCCCTCCCTTCTGCCCGGAAGCCCATTCCCCCGCCCCTACCCCATTGCAGCGCAATCCCGAGCCGCCTTACCGATGCTCCAGGTTCAGGGAGTCAGTTACCGCTATCCAGGCAAGGCTTCCCCCACGGTTCTGGCGGAGGTGAGTTTTAGCCTCGAGCCCGGTAGCCTCACGGCGCTGCTCGGGCCGAATGGCGCCGGCAAATCCACCCTGCTGAAACTGCTGCTCGGCCAGCTCACCCCAAGCCTGGGAAAGCTGCTCTGGAATGGTCGGGCCATGGCCCCTCGTCGGCCTCGTCTTGCCCTGGTTCCTCAGCGGAGCGCCATCCAGTGGCAGATGCCTATTACCGTCCGGGATCTCGTGGCCCTTGGCAAACTGGCAGGCCCTGCGGCTGCGGTTTCGCCGCAGACAGACACCACCGAGGCTCTGCAGTCCATGGGTCTGGCCTCGCTGGCGCAAACGCGTCTTTCCCAGCTCTCTGGGGGCCAGCAGCAGCGGGCCCTGCTGGCTCGGGCCCTGCTTCAGAAGGCCGAACTGCTGATCCTCGATGAACCGTTCACCTACCTGGATCCCCCGACCCGCCAGCAGCTGCTGGCGGTGCTGCGCCAGCAGGCCGCCCAGGGTCGCGTTGTGCTGGTGAGTAGCCACGACTGGGGTGATTTTCCCTGCAGGGGTACGACCGGGCGCTGCTTTTGGATACAACGCTTCTCGCGGATGACAGGCCTGATCGCGTCCTTGAGCGGTTGCAGCGGCCATGAGTCCTGTCCCGATCACGTTTTCCTGGTGGCTGCTACCCCTGCTGATGGCCCTGCTGACCGGAGCCATGGCCGGCGTGGTCGGCCCACTTCTGGTTCTGAGAGGCAGGCTGCTGCACAGCAACCTGATCGCCCATGCCGTGCTGCCGGGTGTGGCCCTGGCGGCGGGAATCGACCCCCTGCTGGGAGGGCTGGCCAGTGGATTAAGCGTCACCTGGCTCGCGGAGTGGCTCAGTAGCCGTCGCCTGCTGGATGATCTGGGCCAGGAAGTAGTTGCCAAAACGCTGCTCGCCGCCAGCCTGGGGCTAGGGGTCTTGCTGATCCAGGCCCTTGATGGCGACGTGCAACTCAACAGCCTCCTTTTCGGCGATCTGTTGACAGCCGGCACAGTAGAACTGCTGCGGGCCGGGATCGCCCTCGGCATGCTGTTGGTTCTGGTCTGCAGCCGCTATCAGCACCTGGTGTTTCTGGCCATGGATCCGGAAGGGGCCGCGGCTGCAGGGCTGCCGGTACGACGGCTGCAGCAGCTACTCAGCCTCGCTACCACACTGGTGATTGTCAGCGGTATGGCCGCGGTGGGTCTTATCGTATCTATTGGTTTCTAAGTTGCGCCGGCCCTGATCGGCATCCGCACATCGACAAGCCTGGCAGGTGCCATGGCACGGTCGGCCGTCATTGGCATGACGGTGGCAGTGGGTCGTTTTGGTCTCGGCATGCTATTTGACAGCCCCCCCGGCCCCGTGATCGCCGGCCTGTGCGTGCCGCTGCTGTTGGGATTCTCGGCGTCCCTCCATCGGGGCGGGCCATCGGGGCGGGCTCTGAATGTGTCCCTAGGTCAAGGCATGGTCGGATTTTAAGATTGCCAGCAGATGAGATCAAGATTTAAGATGAGAACTATCTCGTAAATCAGTTTTTCCCAGATACCATTGACTCAACGGTATAAAGAAAAGTTAGACAACTTTAAACATGAAGGCACCTATCAAAGTTTTCTAGTTAGATATCTTTAATGCTCCTTCATGTTGCTGCATTAATGCGACTCTAGCTTGTTGATCTAGCCTAACTGGATTACAATGAAGGTGCTGAGGTTCCATGCCCTAGTGATTTGGTGCATCGAAGTAAAGGGTCCGCTCGGAGGTCGCTTAAAAAATCTTGGGGACTGATACGAGTAAAAGCCGAATGATCAAGCGGCCTGGGGCGGTGTAGGACCGCCGCCGCCACCTCCCTGAAACGGCAGCACCAGGGTGGCCCAATGCTCGGGCCGTGCTGGGCGTGAGCGACTGGAATGGCGGACACCAAACGCAACGCGAATCACGTTGGTGCCCTCGATGCGTTGGGTTCCGTTTCCTGGACCGATGGGATTCATGGGCGGTTTAGGGGGCTTGGCAGCGTTAGAGGCGTTGGGCGGCCCACCATGATGGCCAATATGCGTGATAGCAGAAACTTATGGTAGATCTGTGGCCAATTAGGCGGCCACTTCCGTAACTGACATTTCGGCCACGGTGGGACAGGTGCAGACCAGGTTCCGATCGCCGAAGGCATTATCGATGCGGGCAACGGCCGGCCAAACTTTGCCCTCGCGCTGCAGCTCTCCCGCCGGAAATCCGGCTTGGCTGCGGCTGTAGGGACGATCCCAGGTGTCTGCTGTGACGGCAGCCAGCGTATGGGGCGCTCGCTTGAGGGGGTTGTTGAGAGGATCTGCTTGACCCGATTCCAGGGCAGCTGCCTCTTGCCGGATGTGGATCATTGCATTGCAGAAGCGATCTATCTCGGCAAGGGATTCGCTCTCGGTAGGTTCCACCATCATTGTTCCTGCTACAGGCCAACTCACTGTTGGCGCGTGGAACCCATAATCCATCAGGCGTTTGGCTACGTCATCCACCTCCAGGCCGCAGCTGCGCTTGAGCGGACGCAGGTCAAGGATGCATTCGTGGGCCACCCGCCCATTGGCGCCCTTGTACAGCACTGGGAAATGGGGATCAAGACGGTCGGCAATCAGGTTGGCCGCCAGCAGGGCCACCTGGCTGGCGGTGCGCAGGCCTAGTCCCCCCATCATGCGGATGTACATCCAGCTGATCGGCAGGATGCCAGCACTGCCCCAGGGGGCCGCTGACACAGGCCCGATCGACTGCTGGCTGCCGGAGATTGCTTCACCTAAACCGGCGACGAGGGGATGGCCCGGCAGGAAGGGCACCAGGTGCGCGGCCACCCCGATCGGCCCCACCCCAGGTCCGCCGCCGCCATGGGGGATGCAGAAGGTCTTGTGCAGGTTGAGGTGGCAGACATCGGCACCGTAGAGGCCAGGCTTGCAGAGGCCCACCTGGGCGTTGAGGTTGGCGCCATCGAGGTACACCTGGCCGCCGTGGTCATGCACGAGTTGGCAGATGCGACGGATGCCGGTTTCAAACACGCCGTGGGTGGAGGGATAGGTAACCATCAGGGCCGCCAGGTTGGCGGCATGGGCAATGGTCTTGGCCTCCAGATCGGCCAGGTCGATGTTGCCGGCCCCATCGCAGGCCACTGCAACCACTTCCATCCCGGCCATCACGGCACTGGCCGGGTTGGTTCCGTGGGCACTGGTGGGGATCAAACAGACGCGACGGTGGCCCTCCCCGCGGCTTTGGTGCCAGGCCCGAATGACCATCAACCCCGCATATTCGCCCTGGGATCCGGCATTGGGCTGGAGGGAAACCCCGGCAAAGCCGGTGATCGCGCCGAGCCAGGCCTCTAGATCCGCTACAAGCCGGGCATAGCCCCGCGTCTGGTCAGCCGGGGCGAAGGGATGGATCTGGCTGAATGCGGGCCAACTGACGGGCACCAATTCGGCCGCCGCGTTCAATTTCATGGTGCAGCTGCCCAAGGGGATCATGCCGTGCACCAGGGATAAATCCTTGCTTACCAGTCGTTGGATGTAACGCAATAGCTCGGTTTCGCTGCGATAGCGGTGGAAGGCGGTTTGCCCAAGCCAGGGGCCATGGCGGAGGGGCAACTCGGGCAGCAGGTCTTCAAGGGGGCTGGCGGCGGCTTTGGCCAGGCTTAACTCCAGAGTGGTGGTGGCCTGTTCCGCCTGGGCGGGGTCATCGGCCAGGGCACTGATCAGGCGTTGGAGTTCCCCTGCCGTCGTCAATTCATCGAGACTGATGGCCAGGCTGGCTGGATCGCCGTCACCCCTTACGCCACGGCGCAGGTTGAACCCTGCGGCGAGCACGCGCTGCTGCAGGGCTTCAGCCTGGGGTGTGCGCAGGGCCACGGTGTCGAATCCCGGTCCGGCTTCGCAGGCCAGACCCAGTTCAGCTAGAGCGGCTACCAGGGCCCGGCGCCCCTCCAGCACCGTTCGGGCGATGGCGCCTAGGCCCTCGGGGCCGTGGTGGATGGCGTAAAAGCTGGCCATGACTGCCAGCAAAACCTGGGCGGTGCAGATGTTGCTGGTGGCCTTGTCACGACGGATGTGCTGCTCCCTGGTCTGCAGCGCCAGGCGCAGGGCAGGGTTGCCTTCGGCATCGCGGGACTGGCCCACCAGGCGCCCGGGGATGTGACGCTTGTAGTCGTCGCTGGTGGCGAAGAAAGCAGCATGGGGACCCCCGAAGCCCATCGGCACACCGAAGCGCTGCAGACTGCCAATGGCGATGTCGGCGCCCAGGGAGCCAACTGGGGCCAGTAGAACTTGGGCCAGTGGATCAATCGCCACCGTGGTGATAATCCCAGCACTGCGAGCAGCGGCCAGCAGGGGGCTGGGGTTCCACAGACACCCTGCCGTGCCTGGCAGTTGCAGCAGCAAGCCGAACGCATCGGCTGGCAGAGCGGAGCCCCCTAGGCCTTCGGCACAGCGGCTGGCCAGATCAGCGGCCGGGACCAATTCGATGTTGATGTCGAGGGGTTCGGCTCGGGTCCGCAAAACTGCCAGGGTCTGGGGCAACACCTCCTGATCGACCAAAAAGCGGCGGGCTTCGCTGCGGCGGCTGACCGCCAACGCCATGGCCATGGCTTCTGCCGCTGCGGTGGCCTCATCCAGCAGCGAGGCATTGGCAATGGGCAAACCGGTGAGTTCACTCACCAGGGTCTGGTAATTGAGCAGGGCTTCCAGCCGTCCTTGGGCGATCTCGGCTTGATAGGGCGTGTAGGCGGTGTACCAACAGGGATTTTCGAGGACGTGGCGCTGAATCAGGGCCGGCGTGGCGGTGCCGTGGTAGCCCAGTCCGATCAGGCTCCGACAGGAACGGTTGGCGGCAGCAATCTGGGCTAACTCGGCCAAGGCCTCGGCTTCGCCGCGAGCCAAAGGCAAGCCCTCGGCTGCGGCCGGCTGGGGCAGCAGGATATCGGCCGGAACGATCTGGGCCGCCAAGGATTCAAGGGAATCCAACCCCAGCTCTTCGAGCATCTGCCGTTGTTCGTCAGGACCCGGACCCAGGTGCCGTACGAGAAACGGGGCGCTCACAGGCGTTCAATCAAGAATCCGGATCATAAAGAATTTAAATGAAGGTTGTTAAGTGCCCGGGTCGGCTCGCCAGCTGTTACGCATTACCAGGCCATCAGTGGCCATCGACTTTGCCTTGATATGTGGCGGCATCCATCAGGGTGTCGATTTCACTGGCGTCGCTCGGAACCACCACCAGCAACCAGCCTTCGCCGTAGGGGTCGTTCTGCAACTCTTCAGGGTTGGCAAGCACGGCCTCATTGCGCGCCTGCACGGTCCCCGTGATCGGAGCCACTAGCTCCTCCACGGCCTTGACCGACTCCACCGTGCCGAAACTTTGCCCTTGGGTCACAGCGGTCCCCACCTCGGGAAGCTCCACAAAGACAATGTCTCCGAGTTGATCGACGGCGAAGGCACTGATGCCCACCCGGGCCAGATCGCCTTCGGGACGTGTGTATTCGTGGCTGTCGGCGTAGCGGCAGTCGGTGGGGAAGGAGAGCGCCATGGCCCGGGGCGGAAGCGGAGGGAAAGGCCACTTTGGCAGGGGTTACGCCTGAAGGGGCTGGTTAATCCCTACTGGCAACCCCCTCCACCAGGGCCGGTAGGGCTCGCTCGAGGGCCAGGGCGGTGTGCGCATGGTGGCTGCCACCTTGGCTGAACAACACGAAGGGCTCCCTCAGGGGCGCGTCTGCTGAGAATTCGCTGGTGCTGCCGTCGATGAAGGTGCCCCCTGCCATCACCAGGTCGCTGGCGTAGCCAGGCATGGGCGCGGGCACCGGGTCGAGGTAGGAGCCCACCGGCGAGGCTGATTGGAAGGCCCGACACACCTCTCTTAGAGCCTCAGCTCTGCCAAGCCGCACCGCCTGGATGACGTCGCTGCGCCCCTCTCCTGGCTTGGGACTGACCGGGTAGCCGAGATTGGCGAACACGGTGGCGACCAGCTCGGCGCCAATGAGGGCCTCAGCCACCATCTGGGGTGCCAGAAATAACCCTTGAAACAACAGACGGTTGAGGTCGAAGCTGCTGCCCCCCTCGCTGCCGATGCCTGGCGCAGTCAGGCGACAACAGGCCTGTTCCACCAGCTGGCGCTGGCCGGCCACATACCCGCCTGCGGGGGCGATGGTGCCCCCCAGGTTCTTGATCAGGGAGCCTGCGATCAGATCGGCGCCCACGGCTGTGGGCTCCAGGTCTTGCACGAGTTCTCCATAGCAGTTGTCAACAAAGCAAAGGCAGTGGGGCTGGAGAGCCTTGACCCTTTCGCACAGCCGACCGATGGTTCGCACCCCGAGGGAGGGTCGCCAGCTGTAGCCGCAACTCCGCTGGATCAGCACCATGCGGGTGGGGACCGACAGGGCTGTTTCCAGCTTCGCTTCATCCACCAAGCCAGCCTGGGTTAGCGGTAGTTCGTCGTAGACGATGCCGAACTCCGCCAAAGAGCCCATGCCACTGCCTCGCAGCCCGATGACCTCCTCCAAGGTGTCGTAGGGACGGCCAGTTAGGGCCAGAAGTCGGTCGCCGGGGCGCAGCACCCCGAAGAGAGCGGCGGTGATTGCGTGGGTCCCACTGACGAATTGCAGTCGCACGGCGGCGGCTTCGGCCTGAAGCACCCGGGCAAAGACCCGATCCAGGGTGTCGCGGCCTTGGTCGCCATGGCCATAGCCGCTCACCGATGCGAAGTGCTGGGTTCCGACCCGCTCGGCCGCCATGGCCTCCAGCACCACGGCCAGCCGAGGCTGGATGGCGGCTGTATGGGCCCGAACCAGGGGGGCGATCTGCTCCAGGGCTGTGGCCACTTGATCACGGGCCCAACGGGTGGACAAGGGCAGGAGGCGGAGGGCTGTATCTTGCCGCTGAAAGGCCCGAGTCACTACTGCGTAGCCAGTTCGCGGCGGATCGCACTGGCAAGATCGCCCAATGCTTGGGGATGGATGCAGGCGTTTTCGGCCTTGGAGTGGGCTCGATTGCGCAGCAGTTCCAGGAAGCGTTCCGGCCCAAGTTCCGCTGCTCCCGTTCCCCCCAATTGGGCCAGGGTGCGCCGCAGGTCAGGCAACTCCGCCTCGAGGTCGGTGGCGCCGTACTCCTGCTGGCCGGCCATGACGGCAGCAAAGCGGTCCCGCCGACCGCGCCGCCCGACCGGATAGGCCGCCAGCAACTCGTCTCGGCATTGGCGCCAGGGGCGCCCCGCCGTCAATAAGTCGGCCAATGCTGCCGAGAGCGTGGCGGCCTCCTCCTCCTCAACTGAGAGGTTGAAGGCTGGGGGTGCCGGCCGCAGGCCCACGAACACCTCCAACAGGTCGCCGGCCCCGAGGACTCCACCTTGGGGGTCCCGCACCGCATCGGCGCCCGTCGCCAGTGCCTCGATCAGTTCGGGGTGGCCGGCCAGCGTCGTCGGGAGGTGGGACGGGTCGAGCTGGCCTGCAGGCGCTTGTTCCGACAGCCAACGGTTGATCCCGCCCAGGGCCAAAAACACCTCGGGCCCAGGGGAGGCCAGTTTGCCGTTGCGCAGCA
>JBBASD010000030.1:0-1219 GCA_040399485.1 Cyanobium sp.
TGCTGCGGATCCGGCGGCGATGGAACCGCCATCGGGGAACCCTTGAGCTAACGATCTCCCAGCAGACGACTCCGACTCCAGGCCAGTCGCACAAGCAACCCCTTGTGATTCCAGTGGCCCTGGGCCTGGTGGATCAATCGGGGCAGGACGTGCCGGTCCATTTCGGCTCCGGCTCCCAGGCTCCGGCGCTGGCCCCCGACCCGCCTGGAGACTGGGGCCGTCGTACCAAAGTGGTGGTGATCGATCAGGCGGAACAGACCCTGCGGTTTGAGGGCCTGCCTGATCAGGCCCAGCCCCCGGCTCTTTCGCTGTTGCGCCATTTTTCTGCCCCCGTGCGGCTGGAGATGGGACAGCCCGCCCGCGAATTGGTCCACCTGTTCGCCCATGACAGCGACCCGTTTGCCCGATGGGATGCGGGTCAGCAGCTGATGCGGCGGGCATTGCGGCGGCGGGCCAATGGAAAGCCTGATGCCTTGTTGGAGGACGAGTTGCTGGAGGCTTTTGGCCGCATCTTGGCGGACCCCACCCTCTCTGAGGCCAGCCGCAGTGCCCTGATGACCCTGCCGGCTTTGCCGGAGCTGGAGGAGGGTGTGGTTGAACCGGATCCACCGGCTTTTTATTGGGCCCTGGAGGGCTTGCGGCGTCGTTTGGGTGAGGTGCTGGCCGATCCCTTGCACCTGGCCTTGGACCGTTGCCGCAGCCAGTGGGACCTGCCCTGGCCCGAGGGTTGCGGTGATCGCCTGTTGAGCGGTCAAATCTGGAAGTGGCTAGTGACGGCTGGTGACGCTGGCGCGATTGCGGCGGCCCGCGCGGCGGTGGATGGGCCCTCGATGACCCTGGCCCGTGCAGGGCTGGCGGCCCTGCAGCCCCAGCCCCTGGCCGAGCGCCAGGCCGCTCTTGATGCTTTCTATGACCGCTGGCAGGAGCGGCCGGTGATTCTCGATGCCTGGTTTGCCCTGGAGGCATCGGCCCCCTTTGACGATGGCCTGGAGCGGGTGCAACGGCTGCTGGACAATCCCCGTTATGACCCGATGGCGCCGAATTCGGTGCGGGCAGTATTAGGGGGGCTGGCCGGGAATGTGGTGGTTTTCCACGCGGCGGACGGCTCGGGTTATCGCTTCTTAGCCGAGCAGATTGGGCTGCTTGATCAGCGCAATCCGATCACGGCGGCTCGGCTGTGCAAAATCTTCAGCCGTTGGCAGAGCTACGGCCCCAGCCG
>JBBASD010000030.1:1319-6770 GCA_040399485.1 Cyanobium sp.
TTGGCCCGCTGGATTCTGGATCCCACCGGCTTCCTGCGCGACCAGGTGCGCCAAGGCAAGGACAGTTTTCAGGTGTCTGTCTTTGGAGACGCCATGGGCAGCGGCTCGATTTTTCTGCTCACCGAACCCAAGTCGATTCAGGCGTTGATGAGTCGCGATACCGGCAGTGAATTCAGCTCTCCGGGCGAACTCAATTTGATCCTTGCGCCCCTGCTTGGTGTGCGCAATACGATTTTGTTGAGCGGTGCTGCCCACCGTCAGCGTCGCCAACTGGTGATGCCCCGTTTCCATGGCGAGCACCTGCAAAGTTATGGGCGTGTGATTGAGCGGATCACGCGCCAGGAAATGGCCAGCTGGCCCCAGGAGGGGGTGATTTCGGTGCGGGAGGCGATGCAGCGCATCAGCATGGGGGTGATTTTGGAGGTGGTCTTTGGCCTGGGGCAAGCTGAGCGCCACGGCGAACTGGAATCGCTGCTGACCCGCCGTTTGGCGATGACGGCGACACCCTTGACCTCGGCGGTGTTGTTTTTCCCTTGGCTGCAGAAGGATTTCGGGCCGCTCAGTCCAGGCCATCGCATTGGCCAATTGGCTGCCCAGACCGACGCGTTGCTCTACGCCATGATCGCCGAGCGCCGGGCCCAGCCCCTGGGCGAACGGCTTGATGTGCTGTCGATGTTGCTGGAGGCCCGCGACGAAGCCGGCGAACCGCTCAGCGATGAAGATGTGCACGATGAATTGATTACCTTGTTGGTGGCGGGCCACGAGACAACGGCCACCGCCTTGACCTCGGCCCTGTATTGGTTGCACCGCACCCCCCACGCCCTGGAGCGCCTGCGCTCCGAGCTGGAAGCTGCCGGGGTCGGCGCCGATCCGATGAAGTTGCCCTATCTCACGGCCGTGGGCCAGGAAGCCCTGCGCTTGCATCCGGTGGCGATGCTGAGTTTTGCGCGCCAGGTGGAAACACCCGTGGAACTGGCGGGCCAAAGCTATGAACCAGGCGACCTGCTTATGGCCTGTATCTACCTGTTGCATCAGCGGCCTGACCTCTATCCCGAACCGCAAAGCTTTCGGCCAGAACGTTTTCTGGAGCGCCAGTTCAGCCCCTATGAATACATGCCATTCGGTGCCGGCGTGCGGCGCTGCGTTGGGGCGGCCCTGGCCCAGATGGAACTCAAGATTGTGCTGGCGACGGTATTGGGCGAGATGGACTTCGCTTCGGCCAATGCCCGTGCCGTGCCCCAGGCGCGGCGAGGGGTGACCTTGGGCCATGGCGCCCCGGTGCGGCTGCGGCGCATTCCGCGCCAGCGGGCCGCCGCCCCTGCTGCGGCCCTGTGAGTTTCACCGAGTGGGACTGGAGCCCCCCCCGTTCGCCGCCCTTGGGGGACCATGAGGTGCCCTTGCTGTCGAACCACCTGCAGGGCCGGCGCATCGCCTTGATCGTTTGTGGCGGCATTGCGGCCCTGAAAGCACCGGAGCTGGCCCGGGCCCTGCGGCGACGGGGGGCGCGGGTGACGGCCTTCTGCAGCCAGGAGGCCCTGCGCTATGTGGGCCTGGAAGCCTTGGAGTGGGCCTGCGAACAGCCGGTGATCCGTGACCTGAGCTGGCGGGCCGAGCACCTCAGCGACAGCGAACCGTTTGATGCCTGGCTGGTGGCGCCGGCGACATACAACACCATCGGCAAGCTGGCCGCCGGGGTGGCCGACACGGTGGTGACGGCGGCGCTGGCTTCCGCCCTGGGGCGCCTGGTGCAGGGGCGCACCCAGATTCTGGTGGCGCCGACGATGCATGGCTCGCTGCATACGCCGCTGCTGGAGCGCAATGGCCGCCTGTTGCAGCAACTGGGGGTGCGTTTCATCACCCCTCGCGATGCCTACGGCAAACACAATCTGCCGGCGGCGGAGCTGCTGGTGGCGGCGGTGTGCCGGGCCGTTTCAACCAGTGCCTTGGTGGGCCGGCGCCTGTTGGTGACAGGCGGCCCGACGCCGGTGCCGCTTGATGGCGTGCGCGCCATCGTTAACCGCTTTCGCGGCCGGCTGGGGGCGGCGATCAGCGAAGAGCTGCTGTTACGCGGTGCCGAGGTGCGTTTTGTATTGGGCGATGGCGGCTGGCGGCCGCCGTCCTGGTTGCCGTACACGCTGGCCGCCAGCTACGACGACTACCGGCGGCTGACCCTGGAGGCGGTGGCAGGGGGCCTGGAGGCGGGAATTTTCAGCGCGGCGGTGGCCGACTACCGGCCCAGGCAGCCCGTCGCCGGCAAGATCGCCAGTGGCCTGGGCCACCTGGAGCTGGAGCTGGAGCCGACCGAGAAGGTGATTGAGCTGGTGCGGGCGGCGGATCCGGCACTGGTGATGGTCAGCTTCAAGGTGATGCAGGGGGCGAGCACTGAAGAGCTGATTGCTACGGCCCGCCGCCGGCTTGGCGCCAGCCAGCTGGTGGTTGCCAACCGGGCCGAAGAGGTCCAGGGCAAGGAGCAAACGGCCTGGATTGTTGATGCCGAGGGGGCCCAACGGGTCCAGGGCAAAGGGGCAATCGCCGCTGCCCTGGCCGATTGCTTGGAAGGGATGCTGGACCGACCAAAAGAACTAAAGAGCTAAAGGCTCAAAGACCTAAATCACTGAGGCCGGGATGGTCGTCCGGGCGGCGACCCAGGGGCCAGTGGTAGAGCCGTTCGCTCTCTTGGATGGGCAGGTCGTTGATGCTGGCGATGCGGCGCACCATCAGGCCCTGGTCGTCGAATTCCCAATTTTCATTGCCATAGGAGCGATACCAATGGCCGCCGTCGTCGTGCCACTCATAGGCAAAGCGGACGGCGATGCGCCGATCGGCGCAGGCCCAGAGTTCTTTGATCAGGCGGTAGTCAAGCTCGCGGCGCCATTTGCGCTCCAGAAAGGCAACGATGGCCTCGCGCCCCTGGACAAACTCGGCCCGATTGCGCCAGACGCTGTCGCTGCTGTAGGCCAGGGCGACCCGCTGGGGGTCGCGGCCATTCCAGCCGTCTTCGGCCAGACGCACTTTTTGGGCGGCGGTTGCGGCCGTGAAGGGTGGCAGGGGCGGGCGGGGAGCTTCAGCTACGGGCTGGTTGGGGGCGCTGGAGGTCATGGAGGAGTGTTATGTCGTCAAAGATCTCCCCATTCTGGGCTCTCCCGAGCCCTGGATTTCCATACTCGATCTAGCTAGTCCCTATCACCCCTGCGGCTTTGCCAGCGGCAGCAGGCACTTGTCGGAATCGCAGCCCGCGGGACCGGCTTCGGCCAAGGCAGCACCGCCATCGTAACGACGCAGGGCAGCAAAGAAATCTGCTTGTTGGCGCCGGTTAACTACCTCGGCGGAGAGGCGCTGGTAGGTGGCCGCATCGATGGGTTCGAAGGGTAGGCGGGGGAAGGTGGCATTGGCATCGAAACGGGCCAACAGTGCCGCTGAGATATAACCATCTCCCTGCTCAATCGCCTGGTGGATGGCATCGGCCAGGGGTTCGATTTCGTTTTCGCGAAATTCAACCGTGGCCGAGGTGTTATGGGCTGTGTAGTGTTTCTGCACTTGCATATAGAAATCAAACTGGGCCAGGGCTGAAAAGTTGTTGATTTCAACTGTGTCTGCCCCCGGCAGGTTGGCCCAGCTCACCTCCGTAGGGATTTCAACCAGCCACTCGCCGCAGCGTGGATCGAAGGGATCATCCAGGAGGCGACCTTGGTCATCTTTGTCGCTTTGGCTGGGCACGATCGTGTAGCCATAGTCCAGACAGGCCAGGGCGACTGGATCGTTCTTGCGGAAGGTGATGCGGCGGATGAAACGTTGGGCCTTGGGGGGATGCCAGCCCGGGCTGGCGCCCGTCAATAGGCTCTTGGTGCCAGCCGGTTGCACCGTGGTGCAGCGGTTCGGCCGGCGGATGCCATGGCGGTCGCAGTACTCCCAGACGGCTTCATTGACCGTTTGCTTCCAGCGGCCCAGGTAAGCGGCCTCCTGCTGCTGGAACCGGCGACCTTCCTCAGTGTCGGGTCGGCCCGCTTCCCACCACTTGAGCCAGGGGGTGCCAAAGGCATGCACGAAGAAATCGAACAGGCCCGTGAAGCTCACCCCGACAATCGGATCCCACAGCCGGCTCTGGCGATAACGCTCAACTTCGAAATTGTGGTTGAGCAGGCAGGCCACCGCCAGGCCCGCCGCCCGGAAGGCATCCGCCTGGTCCTGCTCGTCGTGGGGATCGATGCGGTTGAGATGGACTTCAGCCAGATTGCAGTGAAAATCGGCCCCCAGGATTTCGCCGCAGGGATTGAGCCCATAGCGCCCCAGGCGATGCTCCATCTCCGCTTCGCCAATGGTGTTGTGGTGCAGCCTTAACCAGCGAGCGGCCTCGTCGCGGCCCTGGTCGCTGTAGATGCCTACAAACTCCTGGCGCAGTTCTGGCGTTGGCAGTAGGTCGGCATTGGCGCGGGCGATGGCTTCCGGCGCAAATTGAATCGCCCCCTCACCACTTTGGAATTGTTTGGTGACGGCCTCCAACACCAATTGAGGGCTGGGACGGTGGTGGAAGACCCGGGTGTGGTTGGCCATGCGCAGGGAGTCCCGCTCCGGGTCGATACGCCAGTTCCCCTCACTGTCCTGTTGCCAGAGGTTGTCCTTGGCCGTGGCCGCTGCCGTGTCCTCGGCGGCGAATTGGCGCATGCCGGCACTGCGGCGGATGTTGCCCGCCACGATGGTGACGGCGGCCTCATCAATCAGCAAACAGCATTCCACCGAGGTGAGCCTGCGGCCCTTGGCCTTGTTGAGCAGGTGGGCAACCCGGCTGTAAAGATCGGCGAGTTTGACGGGGTTGGCCATGCCGCCAAAGCCCTTGAGACTTTCGCCCACCGGCCGCACGTCATTGAGGTCGACCGTGATATGGACCAGCCCCTCAAATTGTTCATCACTGCTTAGGGCCAGCAAAAGCCGATAACTCTCAACCCAGCCCTGGCGGGTGTCACCCACCTTGATCGTTACTTGGTCAGCGGCGACCGTGTGGGTGGTGAGTTGTTGGCGCTGGGCTGCGGGGGTGACACCGATGGCACTGACACCATCGATGATCAAGGTATTGCGAACTACGGGCAACCGTTCAATCAGTCGGGGTTCGATGATGGCGCCGGTGCCGCAGCCCATCATCGCCAGATCCATCATCAAGGCGAAGGCTTCCCAATCCACCAAATTGGTGGAGGTGCAGTTATAGGCTCCTGAGAAATTATGGCGCTGTTCAATCCATTCGGTGCCGCCAATCCATAGCCAGCGGCCCGAAGGCAGGGCCTTTTGTTGCATCTGCATGCGGCGCAGCAGGGAAACCTCTTCATCATTGAGGTGCCCCAGGCGGCGCAGGCCCTCCAGGTTGCGTTCGGCCACCTGGCCCCAGCTCTCGCGACCCTGGGGGGTTTGGCGGGAGTAGGTGCGATAGAAGACCGGGTTGGCCGCCGGGGCCGTGGCGGG
>JBBASD010000030.1:6870-15331 GCA_040399485.1 Cyanobium sp.
GGCCTCGGGATTCCGTCGGGCATCGGGGCGCGAAGGGGAAAGCGTCACAGCGCTGCTTACCTAGACATGAATTCCACCTTAACGCCATCGGTGGGGTGATCCAGGAAACCGTGGCACTAGCCACGGTGGCCAGCAGGCCGTCCTTAGGTCTGACCCTCGTTCCATCATCAACGTCTGCAGCGCTGAGGCAAGGGGGGCATGGAGAGGATCGTCGAACCAGAACTGATGGACGATCCCCTCCAGGCGCGGGCCTACGCCGAGGCTGATTTCGATCGCTCCGACCAGGCGTTTACGGAGCGCTTCTTGGCGTTGTTGGGGCTGCCATTCGGCGATGGGATCGTCGACCTGGGTTGCGGGCCCGGCAATATCAGCTTTCGCCTCGCGGCGGCCCTGCCCCGGGCCAGGGTGCTGGGTATCGATGGGGCGGCCAGCATGGTGGCCCTGGCCGCAGAACATCAGCAGCGCCATCAGGGTGCTTGGCCGCAGCTGCGTTTTCAGCAGCTGAAGCTGCCCCTGATCGACCCTGCCGCCCTGGGCGGCCCCTTTGCGGCCGTGGTCAGCAACAGCCTGCTGCACCATCTCCATGACCCCCAGGTGCTCTGGCAGGCCGTGGGCCAGTTGGCCGCCCCGGGGGCCACGATCTACATCAAGGATCTGCGCCGTCCCGCCAGCGCTGCGGCCGCTGACGCCCTCACCGAGCGCCATGCCGCCGCCGCAGCAGCGGTGCTGCGCCGTGATTTCCGGGCCTCCCTGGCGGCGGCCTTCACGGCGGCCGAGGTGGAAGCCCACCTGGCCCGGGCCGCCCAGCTGTGGGGCGCGGCAGGGACCCACGGGACGCCCTGGCCAGCATTCAGGGTGGCTGAAGTGGAAGATCGCTACCTGGAAATCCACGGCCGCTGGCTGGGCTGAACCCAAGCGGCGGCGGCTGGCGTGGTGCCTATCAGGGTGACTGCAGGGGAAGGAGCAGGGAGGCTTGGAAATCGGCCGAGCTCAGGGTCGCCAGGGCGGCATCGGCGTCGGCCACGCAGAACTGCTGGCCCAGGCGCACCATTGAACTGCGCTGCTGGTCGTTGATGCGGGCCAGCACCGGCACCCGCAGACCCACATCATCGTCGTTGGGCCGGTGGCGCTGCAGGCATTCGCGCAGGCGGTGCTGGATGCCGATGTCACCGGCCTGGTCCGCCGGTAAATCCACCAGCACTAGTTTCAGGTCGTCGATGCTGCGGCAGTCATCGACAATCAGTTGCACCCGTTCGTCGCGCCGATCGACCGAGGCCCACATCAAGAGGCGGGCATCCACCATCAGGTGGTCGGCCAAGCGGGCGTAGCTCTTGGGAAAAACCACCGCCTCGCTGCTGCCGGTCAGGTCTTCGAGCACCAACACCGCCATGCGATCTCCCTTGCGGGTGTTCACCTGGCGCAGGTCGGCCACCATGGCCACCAGGCTCACCTTGGCCTTATCGGCCTGCTCTTCGAGGCTGCCCAAACTGATGGGGGAAAGCAGCCGCGCGGCAGCGCCGAGTTGTTTGAGGGGATGGTCGGAAAGATAGAAGCCGAGCAGTTCTTTTTCGAGTTTGAGTTTGTCGTTGGGGGGGTAATCGGCCACCGCCGCCGCCTTGGGGGCCAGGGCGGCGCCGCTGACACCTGGGGTTTGGTCGCCACCCCCCCCCAACAAATCCAGCAGGCTGCCCTGGCCGCTGGCGCGGTCGCGGGCCCGGCTGTTTGCCCACTCCAGCACCAGGTCGAGGTCGGCCATTAGCTGGGCCCGGTTGGCGTTGGCCTGCAGGGCGTCGAGGGCACCGCAGTGGATGAGGGATTCGAGGGCGCGGCGGTTCAGCTGTTGGGAGGGCAGCCGGTCGCAGAGATCGGCCAAGCTGGCGAAGGGGCCCTCCAGGCGACGGGCCTCAATCAATTGGCGGATGGCCCCTTCACCCAGGTTGCGGATGGCCGATAGGCCAAACAGGATGCGTTTGTCTTGGGGTGTGAAGTCGATGCCGGAGGCGTTGATATCGGGGGGCATCACTTCGATGCCCATGGCCTGGCAGTTGGCGATATAGCGCTGCACCTTGTCGCTGGCCCCCGCATTCACCGTTAGCAGGGCCGCCATATAAGCGACGGGATAGTGGGCCTTGAGATAGGCCGTTTGATAGGTAACAGCGCCATAGGCGGTGGAGTGACTTTTGTTGAAGCAGTATTCGGCGAATAGCACCATCTGCTCAAACAGGGCTTCTGCCACGGGCCTATCAACGCCCCGTTCGGTGGCGCCTTTGACGAAGAGGTCCTGGTGTTTCTCCATCTCGCTTTTCTTCTTTTTGCCCATCGCCCGCCGCAGCAGGTCGGCCTCACCTAGCGAATAGCCCGCCAGATCCTGGGCAATGCGCATGATCTGCTCCTGATAAACCATGATCCCGTAGGTTTCGGCCAGGATCGGTTTGAGCTTGACGTGGGCGACGTCGATGGCTTCGCGGCCATGCTTGCGGTTGATGAATTTGGGAATCAGACCCGCATCCAGGGGGCCGGGTCGATAGAGGGCAAGAATCGAAGAAATATCTTCCAGCGATGAGGGTTTGAGGTCGCGCACGATCTGGCGCATGCCGCTGGATTCCAGTTGGAAAATCCCCTCCAGATCACCGCGGGCCAATAGGGCGAAGGTGGCTTCATCCTGGGGCGGCAACCGGTCGGGATCGAGCCGCTCGCCACCGGCCTGACTGACCAGTTCGATCGTTTTTTCGATCATGGTCAGGTTTTTGAGGCCGAGGAAGTCCATCTTCAGCAACCCCATCGCCTCCACATCTTCCATGTAGTACTGGGTGATGACCTGGCCGTCGTTATTGCGCTGCAGCGGCACCAGTTCATCGAGCGGTTCGGCGGCGATCACGACCCCGGCGGCATGGACGCCGAAGGTTTTGTTGGTCCCCTCGATGCGCATCGCCAGGTCGACCCAATGGCGCACCTTCTCGTCGTTTTCGTACTTCTGGCGAAAGTCGGCGTTGGGGGAATTGGGGCCGATCATTTCGGCCAGCTTGGCTGGCTTGCCCCGGGCCACGGGAATCAATTTCGCCAATCTGTCGGCTTCGCCGTAGGGAATGTCGAGGACCCGGGCCACATCCTTGAGCACCGCCTTGGAGGTCATGCGGTTGAAGGTGATGATCTGGGCGACTTTGTCTTCGCCGTAGCGTTGGGTTACATAGTCGATGACCTCACCTCGGCGGGCGATGCAGAAGTCGGTGTCGATATCAGGCATAGACTTGCGTTCCGGGTTGAGGAATCGCTCGAACAGCAGTCCGTGCTGCACAGGATCAATGGCCGTGATTCCCAGGGCCCAGGCCACCACCGACCCCGCCGCCGAACCCCGCCCCGGTCCCACCGGTATCCCCTGCTCCCGGGCAAAGCGGATATAATCCCACACCACCAGAAAGTAGGTGGGAAAGCCCATCTGCTCCATCACCTGCAGCTCGAACTGCAGACGTTCGCCGTATGCCGGTTCGATGGGCACAGCGGCGTCCAGGCTCAGGCGCTGCCGTAGCCCTGCCTCGGCCACACAGCTCAGATAGCTCACGGCCGTATGGCCCTCGGGGATGGGGAAGTTGGGCATTTGATAGCGGCCCAGAATGTCGTATTCCTCCACTTTTGCGGCGACCCGGACCGTGTTGGCGATGGCGGTGCTGATCACATCGGCATCAAGGTGATCGGCGAAGAGCCGGGCCATTTCCGCTTCGCTCTTGATGTATTCGGTGCCCGTATAGCGCAGGCGTTTTTCATCGCTGATTAGCTTGCCGGTGAGGACGCACAGCAGGGCGTCATGGGCCTCGACATCGCCTGCGCTGAGATAATGGGCGTCGTTGGTGGCGATCAGCTCGATCCCCAATTCGGCGCCGATGCGCGCCATCTCGACATTGACGAGTCGATCTTCGAGTCCGCCGTGATCCTGAATTTCCAGATAAAAGTCGTTGCCAAAGACGCTTTGGTACCAACGGGCCACCTCCCTTGCCACCTCCGGCCGACCCTGCAGAATCGCCTGGGGGATTTCCCCCCCCAGGCAGGCGGTGGCGACGATCAACCCCTCGCTGTATTGCTGCAGCAGTTTTTTGTCGATGCAGGCCCGCGAGAAAATCCCCCGGCCCCGCATGCCCTGCAGGTGGCTGATGCTGGTGAGCTTGACCAGATTGCGGTAACCCGTGACATTCTTGGCTAGCACCACCAGGTGATAGCGCCGTTCTTTTTTGGGTTGGGGATCCGCGATCGAGCCGTTGATCACATACATCTCATTGCCGATGATCGGCTTGATGCCGGCCTTGGTGCACAGTTTCAGCAATTCGATGGCGCCGTACATGACGCCGTGGTCCGTGAGCGCCAGGGCCGGCATGCCGAGCTCAACCGCCCTGTCCACCATCGCCGGCAGCTGGGAGGCGCCATCCAGCAGGCTGTAGTCGCTGTGGTTGTGGAGGGGGACGAAGGCCAAGGGGCTGGGGGATGGCGGAGGAAGTGGGGCTAAGGCCCCACCCAATATGCAGCGTCTTGGTGATCCTGGCTGTTCATCGCACACCAGATCTGGTGTTTGCGGCAATTCGCCATGGGGATGGCTGGGTGGGTGGGTTCAACCGATGGCATCAGCCACCAGGGCCGCTAGGGGCCTGCTGCTTTGCACCTGGGCCACCGCTTCGTAATGATGGGCAAGGCGCAGGAGCGTGGCTTCTTGCAACACACCGCCGATCAATTGCAGGCCAATCGGCAGGCCCTGGTCGTCGAAGCCGCAGGGCACACTGATGGCCGGCAGCCCGGCCATGTTGGCGGGGATTGTGAGCAGGTCAGCCAGGTACATGGCTAGGGGATCGTCGTTGTGGGCGCCAAAGCCAAAGGCGGTGGTTGGTGCCGTTGGGCTCAGCAGCAGGTCCACCCGGGTAAAGGCCCGCTCGAAGTCCTGGCGTATCAATGTGCGGACCTGCTGAGCTTTGTGGTAATAGGCATCCACATAGCCAGCAGAGAGGGCATAGGTACCAATCAAGATGCGGCGTTGCACTTCATCCCCGAATCCCTCGGCCCTGCTGCGGGCGGTCATCAAGGCCAGGCTTTCGCCGGCGGCATCGTCGCGGCTCCGCAGGCCGTACTTCACCCCGTCGTAGCGGGCCAGGTTGGCGGAGGCCTCCGAAGGGGCGATGACGTAGTAAGTAGCGATGCCGTCATTGAACCGGGGACAGCTGATGTCCACCAGTTCGCAGCCAAGTTTCTCCAGCTGCTTGGAGGCCGCCACCACGCTTGCTTTCACCTGTGGATCAAGTCCCTCGGCCTCCAGGCATTCGCGGATGATGCCCACCCTCAGGCCCTTGACGGGTTGGTCAAGGGAGGCCCGATAGTCCGGCACAGGGCTGTTCAGGCAGGTGGAATCCCTGGGGTCGGCACCGGCAATCACCTGCAGAATCTCGCTGCTGTCGGCAACGCTGTGGCTGAAGGGTCCCACCTGGTCGAGGGAACTGGCGAAGGCCACCAATCCCCAGCGGCTGACCCGTCCGTAGGTGGGCTTGAGGCCAACGACCCCGCAAAAAGCAGCGGGTTGGCGAATCGATCCGCCGGTGTCGGATCCAAGGGCTGCTACGCATTCGCCGGCGGCGACCGCAGCGGCGCTGCCACCCGAACTGCCCCCCGGCACCCGTTGGGGATTCCAGGGGTTGCGGCTGGGGCCGAAGGCGGAGGTCTCGGTGGAGCTGCCCATGGCGAACTCGTCGAGGTTCGTCTTACCGATCAGCACTGCGCCTGCCCGCCATAGGCGCTCGGTGACGGTGGATTCGTAGGGGGGCACAAAATCTGCAAGCATGCGGCTTGAGCAGGTGGTGCGAATGCCGCGGGTACAGAGGTTGTCCTTGATGGCGATGGGAATGCCGGCCAGGGGCGGCAGCTCTTGGCCGGCGGCCCGGGCCAGATCAATGCGGTCGGCGTCGGCGAGGGCCCGTTCGCGGGTCACCTCCAAAAAGGCATGCACCTGAGCGTCGACCGAGTCAATGCGCGCCAGACAGCTTTCGGTCAGTTGTCGGGCCGAGACCTCCCCCTTGCGCAACCGCTGGCGCCATTCAGCGATGCCCATCGACCATTTGCGTCACGAGGCTGGACGCTATCAGCCGGCCCCGCCTCAGCGCCGGCCCAGATCCGGCGGTGGTCCCTCGCTGTAGATGGTGAGGGGTTCGCGGCGGCAGGTGCGCAGGACCCGGTATTGGAGCGAGGCTGGGCCTTCGGCCTGCAGATCGCGCAGAAAGGCTGGTAGGGCGATATCCAGGCTGCGCCGCCGTCCAAACGGACCAAACCAGTATTCCGCATCCGGCGAATGACTCTCCACCCGCGCCCACCAGGCCAGACCGAAGCCATTGGCCAGACTTCGCGCTGTCCAGTGGAGGGGGTTCATGGGTGGCAAGGCGGCGAAAGGGCCATGCAGACCATCGTGGAGCCTGATCTTGCCGGCCCCTGACCGGCTTGATCAGGTTTCAGAGACGAATGTCGTTGTTGAAGAACGAAGGCGCACTCGTTGGCCCCCACGTTGCTTCGATCCCACCAACCAGCTCAAGGCCAAGATCGGGGGACGGTGCTGACTCTGCCGGCGATGGCGTTGGCTCCCCAATCTCAGGGTCGTTGCCTGGGCTGCTGTCCTGGCTGCTGGCGCCATTGGCCAAGGCTTCCCCAGGGGCGATCGTGGCCTGCCAGGGCTCTGCAGCCGGTTTGCGTTGGGGTGTTGCGGCCGCATCCGGGCCTGGCTCCGCTGCGCTGTCTGCCAGGACGGGCTGGGTTTCGACGCCTTCTGGAGCGATGTCGGCCTGGGTTGGTTCACCGTTGGTCTCCAGGGGGTCGTCCAGCTGGGCGTCGGCGCCATGGGCCTCGGCTTCATCAAGGCCCAACAAGGGAGTGCTGGCCATGGCGGGGCGCACCAGCCGCGGAGCGGGGGCGCTGCCTTGCAGTCCCGCCATCCAGCCCCGCCGGGCGATCTCGTAGAGCAACAGGGCGGTGGCAACGGAGGCATTCAGGCTTGGAGTGGCGCCGCGCAAGGGGATGCGCACCAGTTGGTCGCAGTTGCGGCGGGTTAGCAGAGAAAGGCCATCGCCTTCCGATCCGGTGACCACGACCAGGGGGCCCTCCAGGTTGGCCTCCTCCAGGGTGACGCTGCCCTCTTCTGCCAGGCCGATGACCCGATAGCCCTCCTGCTTGAGGGTTTCCAGAGAGCGATTCAGGTTGACCACCCGGGCCACGGGCAGGTGTTCAAGGGCGCCGGCCGCCACCTTGGCCACCGAGCCGGTGAGTCCAGCATTGCGCCGTTGGGGCAGCACCATGCCGTGGGCCCCGAGGGCCTCCGCACTGCGCAGGATGGCCCCCAGGTTGTGGGGATCGGTGAGACCATCCACCGCCATCAACAGGGGCGCTTCGCCGAGGGCGCTGCAGCCCTCGATGAGGCTGGTCAGGTCGAGGGTTTCGGCGGCGGCCGGTTGCAGCACGATGCCCTGGTGGACTGCACCGCCACTGATCTGGCCCAGCCGCGCCCAGGTGACTTCTTCGACCAGCACGCCGGAAGCCTTGGCTTCGCGCAGGAGCTGCAGGAAGCGGGGGCTGAAACGCATTTCCGGCGTACACCAAACACGATGAACGGGCCGGCCTCCCTCAAGCACCGCCAAGCTCGAATGGCGTCCCCAGACGAGGTCTGAGGGGGCATCGGCGGAGAAGCTGTCCTGCTCTTCGAGGCCTTCGCTCGCCATCGGCGTCGAGCCGGTGGGGGAGAGAGAACGGGCTGGAGGGCGCCCGAACGGTCCCCTGGACCCTGGCCTGGGCCGGCGATCCCCATCGCGCAAGCCTTGGGGCCCATCGCCGCCAAACCGGGGCCTATCGAAAGACGGGCGGTTGTCGCGGGAGCCGGCACCGCCCTCGCGGTTGAAGGGGCGTCCATCGCGGCTGGGGCGCCGGTCTGTCGAGGGCCTGCTGAGGCGTTCAGCACCGGGGCGATCGAAGCGTCCACGGTCGCCGCCGGCACGGTCGCCGCCGGGTCTTTCGCCCCAGGATCTTTCAGTGCGGGGGCGGTCAAAATTGGGTCGCTCTCCCCCAATCCGCTCGGGGCCCGAGCGCGGCTGGCCTGGGCGGGGCGGGCCCGAGCGGGGTGAGCTGGAGCGGGGCGGACCGGAGCGGTCGTAGCCAGGCCGCTTGCCTTCGAAGGAGCGGCCTTCGCTAGAGCGGCCTTCACTGGATTGGCCCTGATAGGGCTTGCGTTCGTAGGGCTTTGCTTCGAAGTTTTTGCCCTCATAGGGTTTTCCCCCATAGGACCTGCCTTCGGAAGAGCCTCGGTCGAAGGGGGGGCGATCACCGGACCCCTCGGGGCGGCGGCCAGCTCCCCAGCGCGGCGGCGGGCCCGAAGATGAAGATGGAAAGCGCCGGCCCCCTCCCCCTCCCCCTCCCTCCGGTCGGCCGCCGGGGCGCCGTTGGAAACGGTTGTCGG
>JBBASD010000030.1:15431-18848 GCA_040399485.1 Cyanobium sp.
CCCCCTCCCCCTCCCTCCGGTCGGCCGCCGGGGCGCCGTTGGAAACGGTTGTCGGAGCGACGATTTGGAGGCTGGCTCATGGGTTGGGAGGCGGTGGGGAAGGATCGGTCTTATCGAGATGGGCCAGCAACTCGGCCAGCCGCTGGGGATTCCGAAGAAAGAGCCATCCCAGCATCGTCTCAAATCCCGTGGCCTGTCCGTAAGTGCCCGCCGAACCACCCCGGCAGGAGCCCCTGGCCCGATTGCGCCCCCGTCGGGCCAGATCACGTTCGTTGTCGTTGAGGAACGGATCCAGTTGTTGCAGGGCCCGGGCTTGGGCTTCGGCCTTAACTTTGGCGACCACAGCTCGGTGCAGATCGTCGCTGCGCCCGGCCCGCTGACAGTGGCGCAGCCGCTGGTGCAGTTCCCACACCGCATCGCCCAACCAGGCCAACTGCAGCGGACCGAGATTTGCGTCCGCCTGGGAGGGGGGCAGATGGCTCAGCCAAGGTAGATCGGGCTGGAAAGCCGATTCAGACGGCGCCGAATTGGGCAAGGGCGTCTGCGAGGGAGGGCTGAAGATTCAGGAAGGCTTCTAGACGAACCAGCTTGACAGTTTGCACGACTCTGGCATTGCCGAGTAAGGCGAATTGAGTGCCGCTTTCCTTGCAGTTCTTGACAAGTTGCACGAGGGCCCCCAGCCCTGAGGAATCGATGAAATCGATGCGGCTCAGGTCAATGATCAGAGGAAGGGACGCCCCTTGGCTGTGTTCGGCGATGTAGGCGCTGAACTGCTTGTCCGAATAGGCATCCAGCTGACCCGTAAAGCCAAAGACCAGGGCTTGGTCAGTTTTGTCGCAGCCCCCCCTCAGGGACACGGTCAAACGCTGCAGTTCAGTGATTGGTCCAGTTCCCCAGGTAGCAACGGCGGCAGTGTAGTCATCCCAGGCCGTTGGCGCAGAAAGATTTTGATTTCCAACTGCCATGGCAAGGATCAATCACCCCTGCCCTGGATTCCCTTAGCGGCGCTCGGCCATCAGGGAAACGAAGCGTCCGAAGTGGTGGTCTGAGTCGTGGGGACCCGGACTGGCTTCTGGGTGGTACTGGACACCGAATGCCGGTTGATCCAGCAAGCTCAGGGCGGCCACTGTGCGGTCGTTGAGATTGTGGTGGGTGATTCGTATCTGACCCGCCGCTAAGGACTCGGCCGCCAGGGCGAATCCATGGTTCTGGCTGGTGATCTCCACCTGGCCAGGGCTGCCGCAGGGATGGTTGAGACCCCGGTGGCCATACTCAAGCTTGAAGGTGCGGCCGCCCAGGGCGAGTCCCAGGATCTGGTGGCCGAGGCAGATGCCAAACAGGGGCAGATCGGGCTGGTTGAGCAGTTGGCGAGCCAGGGCGATACCTTCGGTCACCGCCGCCGGATCGCCCGGTCCGTTGGAGAGAAACACCCCCTCAGGTTGGTGCAGGAGCACCTCTTCGAGGCTGGCATTGGCCGGCACCACCGTGACCTCGCAGCCGTGGGCCACCAGCCGTTCGAGGATGGCGCGCTTGATGCCGAAATCTACCGCCACGACGCGGTAAGGCCGCTCAGGTTGGGTCTGGAGCCGCTGGTCGAACTCCGCCTCACAGAGCCGGGACCAGCTAAAGGCCTCCTCGGTGCTTACCGTGGCCGCCAGATTCAGGCCATCCATCATTGGGGCCGACCTCACCTGCTCCAGCAAGACGGACGGGCTCAGTCCCTCGCTGCTGATGGCGCCGTTGATCGAGCCTCCTTCGCGCAGGTGGCGCACCAGGGCGCGGGTATCGACGTCGCGGATGCCCACCACCCCATGGCGCTTCAACCAGCGTTCAAGGTCTTCGGTGGCCCGCCAGTTGCTGGCTACCGGCGAAAGCCGCCGGGTGATCAAGCCCCTGACATGGGGGCGGTTGGCTTCCTGGTCCTGGGGATTGACCCCGGTGTTTCCCAGTTCTGGATAGGTGAAGGTGACCAGCTGGCCTGCGTAACTGGGGTCGGTCATGACCTCCTGGTAGCCAGTCATGCCGGTGTTGAAAACCACTTCACCAATGGCGGTGCCGCGGGCGCCGCAGGCCAGACCCCGCAAGACGGTTCCATCGGCAAGCACCAGCAGAGCGGCAGGGGCAGCCTCGCCTGCGTTATCCGAAGTGGTTCTGGGTCCGGGCCCAGGGGAAGACACTGGGGGCGTGGCGGTCTCGGACACCAGGGGCGGCTCAGTTGGGTGGATCATCCCGCACCTGTCTGCCCTGCCGTCGGCGCCTCCAGGACCGCGCGAAGCTGCTGGAGCTTGGCCCAAGGTCGACCCAGGGCCAGGGCCTCCAGGGCCAGGGGAACCCCGGCGGCGGGTGAGGCGGCCAGGCCCGCCGCCCAAAGCACCAGGGCGGTGTTGAGGGCTACGACGTCCCGATGGGCATCTGGACCCTGGCCCCGCAACACGGCCTCCAAGTAGGCCGCGTTGGTGGCCAGATCTCCGCCAGCCAGGGCCTCCAGGGGGGCGTGGGCCAGCCCTAGGGAGACCGGCTCCAGCCATTCTTGGCGAATTGCCCCCGCCTCCAACAGCCGCAATTCATTGGCACCGGCGAGGGAGGCCTCATCGAGACCCCCCGCCCCATGGACGACCACGGCCCTGGCCAGCCCCAGCCCCCCCAGGGCGCCCGCCATGGGATCGAGCAGGTCGGCGCGGGCCACCCCCAGAACCTGGGTCTGGGGGGTGAGGGGATTGACCAGGGGGCCGAGCAGATTGAAGATCGTGCGGATGCCGAGTCGGCGCCGCAGGGGAGCCAGCTCCACCAGGGCCGGGTGCCAGCCGGGGGCGAACAGAAAGGTGATGCCATGGGCTTGCAGTGCCGCCAGCACCCGTTCCGGGGGCGCCGCCAGATTTAGGCCCAGGGCTTGGAGAACATCGGCCGAACCGACACGGCCGCTGGCGCTGCGGTTGCCGTGTTTAGCCACCCGAGCCCCGCAGGCGGCGGCCGTGAAGGCCACTGCCGTGGAGATGTTGAAGGTGTCGGCTCCATCGCCGCCGGTGCCGCAGGTATCCACCAGTTCCAGGCCATCGACAAGCTCTGGAGACGGGCTGGCCATGCGGCAGGCCCGCCGCAACACGGTGGCCATCGCCGCCAGTTCCTCCGCCGTGGTGCCCTTGGCGCGGAGGGCGGCCAGCAGGGCGCCGGTGAGGACCGGATCGATGGCACCCTCAAGCCAGCCCTGCATCAGGGCGCCGGCCTGGAGGTCGCTCAGGGACTTGCCCGCCAGCAGTTGCTCAAGCAGCTGGGGCCAGGCCTGGGGGGCAGTCATCACAGCAAGGAAGGCAGATCTTCAAGAAATAGTCAAGAAAAAGCCCGGGTGCAGGGCACGCCGGGCCGGGTGATGGGGACCCCCCCACTATCACCCGAAGGGGCCGCTTCTGGCGAGCGATG
>JBBASD010000031.1:0-18834 GCA_040399485.1 Cyanobium sp.
GCCGCCGCCGGCCACACCGGCCTGATTCTGGGGGCCTACGCCCCCCTCGCCCTCGGAGTAGGCCGTCGCTCTGGCTTCCTGCTGGCGCTATGGCGCTGGCCGCCCCTTGGGGTGCTGCTGCGCGGCTCCCTGCCGCTGCTGCTGATGCCCGCCCTGGGGGAAGAGCTGCTCTTTCGCGTCGCCCTTTTGCCCCACCCCGCAGGCGGTCCCAACTTTGCCAACTTTTGGGCCTGGGGGTCCCTGAACGTGGGCTTGTTTGTGGGGTACCACCCCCTGGCGGCCCGCCTCTGGGACCGGCGCCGGCCGGCGGTGTTCGACGATCCCCGCTTCCTGCTGCAGTGCGCCCTGCTTGGCAGTGCCTGCGTGCTCGCCTATGGGGCCAGCGGCTCCCTCTGGGCGCCGGTGCTCATCCACTGGTTGGCGGTGGCCGCCTGGCTTGGCCCCCTGGAGGGCCATCGCTGCCTGCCTGGCGCCAAGCCGCACGAATCGGCGACACCTTGACCCCTGGCCCATGATCCCGATGGGGCCGGATCAATCCAATGCGCCGGGCAGGAAGCGCAGGATGAAATCAGCGAGGGCCACCCGGGTGCAGCGGGGATGCCAGTCGCTGCTGCCCGGCAGCCGACGCCAGCACTGCACCTGCAACTCGGCAGTGGTGTTGGCGACCAGGGCGACGCGGTAGCGGTATTCGGCGTCGGCGGCCTGCTGGGGCGCGGACAGTTGTGCGGCGCCAGGCTGGGTCGCCACGAAGGCCTGCAGGAAGGCAGCCGGGTCGCCATTGAGGCGGCGGGCCGTGGCAAAGCGCCAGGCCGCACCGGTGGGGTATCCGTCGTGGTGGAGATAGAGATGCTGCTCCGGACTGCCCGGAAAGCCAATGAAGCTGTAGACGGCGCGGGTGGCCAAGGCGACAAGAACGGCGACACTCTTCAGTGCCACCGGTGTACCCAACGATCGCTTGCCTGCCCGCACCATTAGCTTCGCAGTGGGAAAGCCACCCCCCAGCCACCCCCATGACCCAAGCCAGCCTCGCCCCCCAGCCCGATCTCACCAGCCTGCTGGTTGGTAAGGCGCTGGCGGTTAAGCCCGTGTGGGCCCTGGCCAAGGCCCAGGCGCGGCGCATGATGATCGGCCGGGCCGAACGGTTGGGGATTCCCTGGCGCGAGACCGTCGCCGAGCTGTCGCAACGGGACTGGCAACCCCTCTGGGATCAGGTCTATCGCGAAGGTGTCGAACTGCCGGCCAATTACCGCGCTTCCTTCCACGGCTATGACGCCGGCCACCTCTGCTGGCAGGCGGCCTATGAGTTTGAGGTGGCCTCCAATGCGGTGCATTCCAGCCTTTATCCGGAAGCGGGCGCCCACAGCGACCAGGTATTACGGCAGGGATACCACGAATTGCTGCAACAGCAGTTCCCCCAGGCCCCGGCCCGCATCCTCGATCTGCACAGCACCGTGGGCTTGAGCACCTTCCGGCTGGAGCAGGCCTTTCCCAGCGCCACGATCACGGGCCTGAATTTTTCGCCCTACTACCTCGCCCTGGCCGCCTACAACGCCGCGCAAAAGGGTTCGGCGGTGGATGAGTGGGTCCATGCCCTGCCGGAGGCCACCGGCCTGCCCGACGGCAGTTTTGATCTGGTGTCGGCCTTTTTGTTGTTCCATGAGATGCCGCAGGGCACTACCCGCCGCATCTTCCGGGAAGTGCGTCGCCTGCTGCCCCCAGGCGGTTGCTTCGCCTTCATGGACATGAATCCCGCCAGTGGGGCATACCAGACCATGCCGGCGTTTGTGATGACGCTGCTGAAGAGCACCGAGCCCTACATGGATGCCTACTTCGGCCTGGATCTGCGCCAGGAGCTGCTGGCGGCGGGGTTTGATGCGGTGCAGATACAGCCTTGCACCCCCCGGCATCACGCCGTGATCGCCAGGGTGAGGGCCTGAGTTTTTAGCGGCCTAAGGCGCAATTCAACTTAAGCATCGATTCAACTTAAACATTGATCCTAAGAATTTCCGGCATAGGCCACGATCACGATCCAACTCCCGCTCCCCTACAAACCCACCTTTTGACGTCCCAGGACCATACCGGCGGCATAGCCGGCCAGGGGCAAGAGCAAACCCAGGCTGAGTTGGCTGATGGCCAGCAGCAAGCCCAGGCCACCGACCAGCCAGGGGGTTAACAAAAGCAGGCCCAGCCCCAGCTGGTTGGTTTGGGAGCGCCGGGCCAGGGCACCGGAGCGCTGCACCAAGCGCGGCACACCCTTACCCAGGCCGTAACCAAGCAAGCCCGCCAGGGCGGTCAGGAGCAGTAGACCCATGCAAACTCCAACCGGTTGAACCATCTTGATGCAACACCGCTTGGCACTGCGGCCTTGCCCAGGGGGATTGCATGGGGGTTTCCCGCTCCAAACCCGATCGCTTCGCCGGTGGCTCAGCGGCTGGGGAGCAGCTGCCGCATCAGATCCAAGCGGGCGTCGCTGCTGCCCAGGCCCCCATCGCCCCCGCTGGCTGGCACCTTGGGCAGCCAATAGACGAAGCCCACGTAGGTGGGAGCCGCTGGCAGCGTGCCGATGGGACGATGGTTCCATCTGTAGGCATGGCGGCGGTGGTCTGAGACCTGACGCCAATGCAGCA
This sequence comes from Cyanobium sp., assembly GCA_040399485.1. Classification (GTDB taxonomy): domain Bacteria; phylum Cyanobacteriota; class Cyanobacteriia; order PCC-6307; family Cyanobiaceae; genus Cyanobium. Next base: position 2,628 of record JBBASD010000031.1, read on the forward strand.
CGGCTCGATGGTCCACATGCAGGTCCTCCCGGCGAAGATCCAATCCCTTTTTCAGCCTCAGGCGCTGCAGCAAGGTCGCGGAGGCCTCGTTGCGGGCATCCTCATGGGCCGCCTCGGGAAGGGTGTGCCTGAAATTGCGGCAGCATTCAAAATCTCCACCCTGACGTAGAAATTCCTGACGCAATCCATTCGTAATTTCAGCTAAATTGTTGATCATGGGTTTTCGAATACACCATCAATAGCTACTCCTAATACAAAATACCCCAGGGCTCAAGCCTATGGCAACAGCTTTTCGCTACATGATAATTTTTGCGCATTAGTAACATCGGTATTGATTACTTTTGTGAGCATCCTCACAAGATCTGCCCAGGTACTCTAAGCCGAACCCTGGGGTGCCTGCGGCGCCAGCCCCTCTTCCGCAATCTCTTAAACCACGCCTAGCAAGCTTGCCGCCCACACCAGGCACACCTTGGCAGCGAAACGAAGACTGAAAAGGGGTCTTGGGGTAAAGGCAGAAGGCCTCTACTAGACGGACCGATAGGCATGAATGGCCTGGTAAGTTGTTAGGCCCTTATTACCGGCATTGGTGCCAGGTTGTTGGTGCTTTTCTAAGCCCCCTGGGCGGCATTGGTTGCTCCGATGGCTTCCCACTGTTGTTGCAGTCGGGCACCTGCGTCGCTGTCACATTGGCCCTTTAGTCCTTGGCTGATGGCGCAGGTATTGGCCACCATGGTGGCCATCAGGCTGGGCGGGCGCCCATCAGCGGACCTGGCCAGGCCATCGACCACCAGCGGGGTCGGGGCGATGGGCACGCCACTGAGCTCGCTGATGCGCTGCATGCTGCGCCCGATCTCCCCAGGCTCGCGGAACAGGGCCGGCACCCGCCGCTGGCCCAGTTGGGACACCACGGCGGCGAACTGGGTCGGCCGCAGGCTGGAGCTGGTGCTGTCTTGATCCACCAGCGGCATTTCCCGCAGTCCATAGGCGCCGCTGAAGTGGCTGAGGGCCCGGTGGGCCATGGCTACTGGGGGGCGCTGGCCGTCCGGTCCCAACGGGATCGTGGCCAGTTGGCGCCGGTTCCAGCGATCCAGATCCGCCAGCCGAGCCTGCAGGTCGGCCGAGCGTGCCTCAATCTCCCCCCGACTCTGGGGTGTCAAAGCGGCCAACTGGGCAGCCACCTCCTTCACCATCAGGGCCGCCAGGGCTGGATCGTGCCATATGTGGGGATCCTGGCGATCGCGATCGCCAGAGCCCGGCAGGCGATCGACGATGGCCACCCGGTTGGGAATCCTCTCCAGGGCGGGGGTCAAGCCGCCGCCATTGACCAACAGCAGGCGGCTTTGGGCCAGGGCCTGGCTTTGGGAGGGGGTGAGACGAAACTGGTGAGGATCATCACCGGGGCCCAGCAGACAATCCACCTGGACCTGGCTGGGCGCCAGACGCTTGCTGAGATCGCAAAGAACGCCGTCGCCGGCGATCACCCGCAGCCCATCCACACCAAGAGCGGGGGGTGACTCCCGGGGGGCCTGGCGGCAGCCAGCCAGGGTTGCCAGCAGCGCCAGGAACAGCACCAGCACCATCGCCCCTGGGGCAGGTAAAACTGCCCCACAGTTCAGGGGAGAGGACCGCAAACCGGATCGTGACAACTGCAAAGGTATACATGGGCCCCGCAAAGGGCCTTAACAACGATAATGGTTTTCATCTTAACGATCGCTAGGTTGGTATCAGCTGCAATGTCACCCTGGCCCCAGCCCCCGCTCTCGACGTTGCGGATCTGACGGTGCGGCGTGGCCAGCGTCCCGTCTTGGAGCATCTGACGTTTGCTTTGGCAACCGGCAGCCTCACAGCCCTGGTGGGACCCAACGGCGCCGGCAAAAGCACACTATTGCAGGCCATCGCCGGCCAGCTGCCTGTGGCAAAGGGGCGGATTGTGATCGACGGCGAGCCCCAGGGGTCGGCCCTGAAACGGCCTGCGCGACTGGCCCTGATGCCCCAGCGCAGTGAAATGGCTTGGCATTTTCCAATCACGGTGCGGGCGCTGGTGGCCCTTGGGCTCATGGCTGGCAATGGTGCCGAGCGCTCACGGGCCCCCTGTTGCCAGGTGGATGGGGCCCTGCAACGGGTGGGCCTGCAGGACCTGGCCCAGCGGCGCCTGGACCAACTTTCCGGCGGCCAGCAGCAGCGGGCCCTGTTGGCCCGCGCTTTGGTGGGACAAGCCCCGCTGCTGTTGCTCGACGAACCCTGTGCGGCCATTGATCCGCCGACCCGCACTGCCCTGCTGGCGGTGTTGGCCCAATTGCGCGATGCCGGCCTGACCCTGTTGGTGAGCAGCCACGACTGGGGTTCGGATCTGGAGGCCTACGACCGGGTGTTGGTGCTGGATCGGCACCTGCTGGCCCAGGGGACACCGGCCCAGATGCGCCAGACCCTGGGTGACTTACGCCTTGCCCCCCATGGCTGTGGTTGATTCCCAGGCCCTGGGGGCCTTCTGGTGGGCCGTGCCCCTTTTGCTGGCCTTGGTGAGCGGGCTGTTGTGTCCCCTCACCGGCACCCTGCTGCTGGTGCAGCGCCGACTCTTTCAGGCCAACCTGATCTCCCACGCCGTGCTGCCAGGCCTGGCCCTGGCCCTGGCCCTGCACCTGGATCCGGCCCTGGGTGGGGTGGCCAGTGGGGTAGGCGGTGCCCTGGTGGCCGATCGCCTCAGCCGCCATGCCCCAGCCGCTGACGGCAGCCACGAGGCCGTGCTTAACACCGTGCTGGCAGGCTTTCTGGGGCTGGGTGTGTTGCTGATTCCCCTGCTGCACCTGCGCATCGATCTAGAAGCGGTGTTGTTCGGCGATCTGCTGGCGGCGGGGCCCACCGATCTAGTGCGGGCCCTCGTCGCCCTGGGGGCGGTGCTCGCCCTGCTGGTGGGGCGCTACGACCAGCTGGTGTTTCTGGGGGTGGATCCGGCTGGGGCGGCGGCCATGGGGGTGCCCGTTGCCCGCCTGCAGGCGCTGATGACCCTGGTCACCGCCTTTACCGTGGTCAGTGCCATGGCGGCGGTGGGGGTGGTGTTGGTAATGGCCTTGATGGGGGCTCCCGCCGTGCTGGCCCTGGTGGGGGCCTTGAGTTTGCGGGCGGCCCTGGTCAGGGCCGCTGCGGTGGGCCTGGCGGTTACGGTCCTGGGCTTTGGCCTGGCCCTGGTGCCGGCCATCAACCTGCCCCCGGGGCCGTTGATCGGGGTGCTTTGCCTGGGCCTGCTGCCATTGGCGAATCTGGTGGGCCGCGGGCGCTGACTGGCCACCCCTATACATTGACGGAGCCCAGACGCAGCTCACTTGCTGAGGCCCTTCGCAGCTCGCCATGGCCTTTGACAACCCCCGCACCTACACCTTGCTTTCGGTGGCGGCGGCGGTAGCCACGATTGCGCTCAAAACCCAGGCCTGGCGTCTCACCGGTTCGGTGGGGTTGCTATCCGACGCCATGGAATCGGGGGTGAATCTGGTGGCGGCCATCGGGGCGTTCTGGGCCCTCACCCTGGCGGCCAAACCGGCCGATCATCGGCACCACTTCGGCCATTCCAAAGCGGAGTATTTCTCCAGTGGCCTCGAAAGCGCCCTGATTGTGGTGGCGGCCCTGGCGATCATCCACGCCGCTGCGGGGCGCTTGCAGCAGCCCGAGGGTTTGCAACAAGTGGATGTCGGCCTGGCGCTTTCACTGGTGGCCACCGCGATCAACGGCGGGGTGGCCTGGTTGTTATTGCGGGCCGGGCGGCGATTTGATTCGATCACCCTGCGGGCCGATGCCCATCACCTGCTCAGTGATGTCTGGACCTCCCTGGGGGTGGTGCTGGGGGTAGCCCTGGCCAAGCTCACGGGTTTGACGATTCTGGATCCCCTGATCGCCATCATCGTGGCCCTCAATATTGTGGTTACGGGCTGGCGATTGCTGCACGAAACGGCCTCAGGCCTGTTGGATCGGGCCCTGCCGGAAGCTGAACATCGGCAATTGGAGGCGCTGTTGGAACACCACAAACGAACCGACATCACCTTCCATGCCCTGCGCACCCGCATGGCGGGATCCCGCCGTTTCGTCAATTTCCACGTGCTGGTGCCTGGCGAATGGACGGTGAAGCAGGGCCACGACTTTTGTGAATCCCTAGAAAGAGAGATTGCCGCAGCCCTGCCCCGCACCCATGTCTTCACCCACCTGGAGCCGATCGACGATGAAGCCTCGTGGCAGGACGAAGGGCTGCGTTGGGATCAAGATTAGGGAGACAGGCTTGAGAAGCAGGGTGGACGTCGATCAGCGGTTGCTCTGGATTTTGATGACGTTGCCTCGACCATCGGTGGCACAGGTGCCGATGGGATCCTTGCCCTTGGCGCGGCGAGTCGTGCAGTTGTAGTCGAGGCCACTGCGATTGATGTCGGCGAGGCTGATTTTGCCCGCATCAATGCTCTGGCGCAGGGTGGCTCCCAGGGTTACGTCCACATCGGCCATCGACATCTTGGAGCCGAGGCCGTACTTGGAGAGGATGGCGGTTTTGCAGTTGCGACCATCGCTTTCAATGCGGGAGTTGATCTGATCGCGATCGCCGGCGCTGGAGGCACTGGTTTCGTTGGTTTTAACCGATAGCCGACGGGTGCGAGTGCCGTCATTCCAGCTGAACAACCCCTTGGCTCCCTTGTCCTCAAACAGCACATTGCTACCGCCATCGCCCCCTTCCAAGCGCAGGTTGGTGCGGTTGGGACCGGAGAAACGATAGGTGCTGCCATCTTCCAGTTTGACCACAAAGCCGACGGTGCCTGAGCCGTCTTTCTGTTTAACGCTGCAACCGCCATCAAACACGACTTTGCCGTTATCGGTGAGACGGCATTCGGCTTCTGCTTTGGCCACCGTATTGGCCAAAACGGGTGAACCAGCGGCGCCAATCAAGAGCGATAGGGCCAATCCAAAGCCAACCCTGGCGCTACGAGCCTGTAGAGCAGAAGGGGGGAGGAAGGCTGGGGTGCAAGAAGAAAGCGACTGGATCATTGGAAGTTTTTGCAAACCAAAATTTTACCACTGATACATGCCAGGCGATTGCCTTGGGGTCCATGCACTCAATCAATTATAATTAATCGACTTTCAAAATGTTGAGGATTGGAAGAGCCAGAAAATAGAGCCCTGACAAAATCTCAGGATTAACGATGTGCTCTAGGATGCAACCGGCGACGCCGCGACTCCAGCAAGCTGTTTGCATCTACAGCGCAGATGGATTGGTGTGTTTGATTCGCTGAAACGACGCGAGCTGCTGGCCCTGTTGGGCATTGGCGTGGGGTCTGCGGTATTCCGCCCAGCCCTCTTGCCCAAAGGTCTCGCCGCTGCGGCGAAGCCTGGCGCAGGCCGACCCTTTGCCCCTGTGCCCTACCCCCTGCCCCTGGCCAACGACGGCCTCAGCGCCAGCCAGCAGAGGTCTGCCTACAGCCAGATCACCCTGTCCGATGGGGTGGTGGTGCCCGAGGGCTTCCGCGCCGATGTGGTGGCCAGTTGGGGCGAGCCCCTGGGCAACGGCCGCTTCGGTTTCAACAATGACTACCTGGCCTTCAACGCCCTGGGCGGCGACAAGGCCCTGCTCACGGTCAATTTCGAATACATCTCGGCGCGGGTCTGGTCTGACGCCTACGCCGAGGTCATCGGCACTGCGCTGCCCCTGCCAGCCCTGGCGGCACGGCTGGGCCAACTCCAAGGGGATCTGCCTTGGGACACCCTCGCCGAGAACGATCCCCTGCGCCAGATGGTGCTCCAGGTGGCGACAGCGGCCATGGCCGACCTTGGCATCGGCGTTTGCACGATCGAGCGGCAGGCCGATGGCTCCTGGAAACGGCGGCCTGGCCGCCACGATCGCCGCATCACCGGACTGAGCGGCTGGGCCGACCCCGCCCAAAGGCTGGCCGTCAGCGGGCCGGCGCGGGAGGTGTTCTCGCTGAACAAACGACTGGGCTACGACGATGGTCTTGGCGATGGCATCATCGGCAGCTTCGCCAACTGCGCCGGCGGCCAGACCCCTTGGGGCACCGTGCTGAGCGCTGAAGAAAATTTCCACAATCAGGTTGTGGAGGCGGTCTTTGCCGACGGCACGTCGGCGCCGCCGGCCCAGCGGCCGTTTGTCTATGACGGCAACAAACTGGAGGGCTTGGGCCAGCCCTTTGGCCTGGCGGGCAACAAATACGGCTGGATGGTGGAGATTGATCCGTTTCAACCCCAACGGCCGCCGGTCAAACACAGTTGGCTGGGCCGGTTTCGCCATGAAGCCGTAGCGATCAAGGCCCAGCGCGCCCAACCCCTGATCGTTTATTCCGGCTGCGACCGTTATGGGGGCCATCTTTATCGCTTTGTCAGCGAATCTGTGGTGCAGGACCCGCAGGATCGCGCCAACTCGCGCCTGTTTGAGCAGGGCCACCTTGAAGTCGCCCTTTTTAGCGAAGACGGCAGCGGCCAATGGATCCGCCTCGCCCCCCAGACCCCGATCCAACCCCAATACCCCAGCCACTACGACCAGTGGGGGGTGCCGATGGCCACCGTCCTGCCCCATACCGACCGCCGCCACCCAGGATCGGAACGCTTGGCCAGCGATGCAGCGGTAGATCGCTACCGGCAGCGGTTCCAAACCCTGGCCGACCTCTACCCAGACCAGGGCCAGGGCCAGAGCCCTTCCCAAGCCCAGATGGGGGCGATTTTGATTGATGCCCACCTGGCGGCCAACGCCGTTGGGGCGACGGCCACGGCCCGGCCCGAAGACACCGAAATCGATCCCGCCAACGGCGATCTGCTGATTGCTTTCACCGCCGGCGGCAGCGATAGTGAAGGCAGAGCCGATCCGGCGATCTTCCATGGCCCGGCCCGGCAAGCCAGCTGGCCCCACGGCTGGATCATGCGCCTTAAGGACGAGGCGCCGGCGACATCACGCTTTCGCTGGCGCATGGTTGCCACGGGCGGTCTGCCCTGGCAGGGGGGCATGGGCTTTTCCAACCCGGACAATCTGGCCATCGACCCGGCCGGCAATCTCTGGATGGTGACGGACCGGCTGGGGGGCCGCGATGGCGAAATCTTTGGCAACAACAGTTGTTGGTTGCTGCCGGCCCATGGGGCCAGGGCCGGTGAGCCGCTCTGCTTTGCCACCGCTCCAGCGGAGTCGGAATTCACTGGCCCCTGCTTTGACCCCGCCGGCAAGACGCTTTTTCTAGCCGTGCAGCACCCAGGCGAAGACAATGGCATCCGAGCGGTGCCCCAAGCAGCAGCGCGGGGCGCAGGGGCCAGCGAAGCGCAGGCTCATACCCTCAGCGACCGTGATGGCCAGCCCTTTGAGCAGTTGCGCTGGGTTCCGCTCGGCTCCAACTGGCCTGCTGGACCCGGACGCCCGCCCCGGCCAGCGGTGGTGGCGATTCGTCGCCAGAGCGGGGCTAGGTTGCTGGAGACCTGAAGTTACAAGCATCACCGTCGGCGCAACTGACAACCTGTTCTTAACGATGCTGGTGCTGCACTTTTGTAATTTCGTATCATCACCTTCCCTTGACCCATGGTTTTCCAATCTCTGTTGGCGCAATCCAAGCCTGGGGCCCTGGCGTCCAGGCAGCCAACCCGGAGATCGCTGCGGAATCTGGTCTTGATTGGCACGGTGGCAGGTCTCAGCGTCAGCCTTGGCGCCTGTGGCGGCACCACCACCTTGAATGGATCAGGGGCTTCATTTCCGGCGGCGATCTATCAACGCTGGTTTAAGGATCTGGCGGATAAAGGGGTGCGGGTGAATTATCAGTCAGTGGGATCGGGGGCGGGCGTTCGTCAATTCATCTCCCGCACGGTGGATTTCGCCGCCAGTGATGTGCCGATGAAGGCAGATGAAATCGCCAAGGTGCCCCAGGGGGTGGTGCAGATTCCGATGACGGCCGGTGCCATTGCGGTGGCTTATAACAACAAAGGCTGTGATCTACAGCTCAGCCAACCCCAATTGGTTGATGTGTTCCTCGGCAAAATCACCAATTTCAGCCAGCTGGGCTGCGCCGCCAAGCCCATCAAGGTGGTGTTTCGCTCGGATGGATCCGGCACCACCGCCAATTTCACGGCCCACCTGGCAGCCATCAGTCCCGCCTGGAAAAGCGGGCCGGGGGCTGGCAAGAACGTCAAATGGCCCACGGGCATTGGCGCCAAGGGCAATGAGGGGGTAGCGGCCCAGCTGAGCCAAGTGGATGGCACGATCGGTTACGTCGAGTCGGCCTTCGTCAAGGAGCCCCTGCAGGCAGCGGCCATCAGCAATGCCTCCGGCCAGAAGCTCAAACCCACCCTGGCGGCAGAGCAGGAGGCCCTGGCGGCCATCGACCTGGGCCCCGATCTCACCGGCAGCAATCCCAACCCAGCCAAGGGCTATCCGATCGTCACCTTCACCTGGATCCTGCTCTACAAAACTGGTAACGGCGCCAGTCACGAGGCCCTCAACAAGGTGTTTACCCACACCCTCAGCGACGAAGCCCAGGCGATGGCACCTGGTCTGGGCTTCATCAGCCTGCCCGCCGAGGTGCTCGCCAAGAGCCGCCTTGCCCTGGCCACAATCAAACCCTGAACCAGCTCATAACCCTCCCACCCCCTGGCAATGCCGGCAGCCGATCTCCCAGTCCTTGCCAGCGACGATGATCCAAGGATTGGTGATCTGGCCCTGGGTTTGATTCAGCAGCAGGTGCGCCGCCTCGGCCAGTTGCACCATGCGGTGCTGGCCGATGATGACCCCGAGGCTCTGCACAAGCTGCGCATCAGCCTGCGCCGCTTGCGCTCGGGCCTGGAGGTATTTGCCCCGGCCCTGCTGCTGCCCGAGGGTGTCCATGCCAGCCGCCTCGCCCGCGTAGCCCGCCGCACGGGCCTGACCCGGGATTTGGATGTGTTTCGCGAGCGGCTGGAACATCCCTGGTGGCCCCAGCTGCCCGAAGGCGAACAGGTGGCCCTGGCTAAGGCCATGGCCCGGCTGAAACGGGATCGGCGCCAGGCCTTTGAGGGCATGGTGGAGGCCCTCAATGGCGGCCGTTATCTCAAGCTGCTGGCCCTGCTCAACCAATGGCAGGCCGCACCCAGCTACAGCTTGCTTGGCCAGCAGCGCCTCAAGCCCTGGCTAAGCGACTGGGTGTGCCATCTGGGCCAAGGTTTGTTTCTGCACAACGGTTGGTTTGTGGCTGATCCAGCTGCGGAGGACTTGCATGAACTGCGCAAACGCATCAAGGGCTTGCGCTACAACCTGGAACCCTTCATTCCCTTTTTGCCAACAAAGATGCTTGGCTGGATTGAGGAGCTCAAGCAGGCCCAGACGGTGCTGGGCGAACTGCATGACCTAACGGTGCTGGAAGCCTCGCTTTTGAGCCAACCCTTGCGCCGTAAAGCTAGCCCCATACCCACCCTGCAGGGGGCCATCAGCCAGAGACAACAGCAACACTGGCAGCAGTGGCAAGCCCAGGCTGGGCGCCTCAGCAGCGATGCCAACCGCCAGGACCTGCACCGCTTGATCCTGGCGCTGTGACTTATGTCACACCCGCTGCAGCCCACACCCCGGGCGCCTGCTGAAAATCAGGGGGCCCTGTTAGGACAGGGCTAAAGCCCTATCGATGGGTTGCCTAGCCCCGGGGGGCCATGACCACCCTGCCGCCAACCGACCTCAGCTGCCACCGGCCGGAGTCCACCCCCGCCAACCCCGGCGCCACCAGTGTGGCCCTGGTGGGCCTACCCAATACCGGCAAGTCCACCCTGTTCAACCGGCTGACGGAAGGTAACGCCCATATCGCCAACTGGCCTGGCCTCACCGTTGATCTGCAACGGGGAACGATCCGAGCAGGCCGGGATGGCCGCCCTTGGGATGTGGTGGATCTGCCCGGGATCCACGATCTCAGTGGTGGCAGCGAAGACGAAGCCATAGTGCAGCGGTTTTTGAGCACAACTCCCCCCGATCTGCTGGTGGTGGTGGTCAACGCCAGCCAGATCGCCAGCCAACTGCGCTTGGTGTTGCAGCTGGGTTCGGTTGGTTTGCCGATGGTTTTGGCGCTCAACATGAGCGATGAAGCACCGCGCTTTGGGGTGGCCATCGACGCTGAGGCGTTGGCCCGGGAGCTGGGTTACCCAGTCGTGGCGATCAGTGCCCGCCATCAGCAGGGGCTGGGCAAATTACTGGACGCCATGCGAACGGTGGCCCATGGCAGCCTTGCCCCCAACAGATCCCCTGGCCTGCTGGAGGGGGAGGCCCTGGATGCCCGTCAACAAGCCCTGATCGAGCGCTGTGTCCGCAGTGCCGGGCCGCCGCGCAACCGGCGCACCCGCAGTCTCGACAAGGTCCTGCTGCATCCCCTGGTGGGACCGCTGCTGTTTCTGGCCATCGTGCTGGCGATGTTCCAGGCGATTTATGCCCTTGGTGCACCCCTGCAAGAGCTAATGGGCACCGTTGTTGATGGCTTTGCCAAGTATATTCTTTCGCCCCTGCTTGTTCAGCTTGGCATCCCTGATTTATTGCAAAAGTTTTTGATTGATGGCGTTTGGATGGGAGTTGGCACAGTTTTCAGCTTTTTGCCAATCATCTTTATTTTCTATTTTGTCATGGCCTTGGTGGAAGACTCTGGCTATCTGCCCCGGGCCGCCTTTTTGATGGATGGCTTCATGCACTGGCTGGGGCTTGATGGCCGGGCCTTCGTGCTGCAGGTGATGGGATTTGGTTGCAATGTGCCGGCCATCATGGGCACCAGGGTGATTCGCGATCGGGGCATGCGCTTGTTGGCGATCATGGTGATTCCCTTCGCCCTCTGCCAGGCCCGGCTCACGGTTTTCATCTTCATGGCCGGGATCTTTTTTCCCAGACCCTGGTGGGCTCCTGGTCTGGTGGTGTTCGGCTTCTACCTGCTGAGTTTCGTGGCGGCGATCATCACCGCCCTGATCTTCAAACGGACCTATCCCAGCCGGGAGGCCTTTGTACTGGAACTGCCCCCCTACCGCCGCCCCAGCCTGCGCACGATGCTGAAGCGCGCCTGGATGGAGGTGGGCCAGTTTGCCTTTACGACCCGCCGCTTCATTGTGCTGGGTGCCGCCCTGGTGTGGTTGCTGACCCATCTGCCTGCGGACGCGGCCCAGGGCGGCCAGGCCACGGCAGCCCAATGGATCGGCCAGTTGTTTCAACCGCTGCTGGGTCCGATCGGCATGAATCCCGATCTCACCGTGACCCTCTTCTTTGGATTCATCGCCAAGGAGATCTTGTTGGGGGCCATGGCGGTGGTGTATCGCACCAGTGAAACGAACCTGGGCAACACCCTCCACGCCGCGATCACGCCGCTGCAGGCCCTGAGTTTCATGACCTTCACCCTGCTCTACACCCCATGTCTTTCCACGGTGGCCGTGCAGATCAGGGAGGCCAAGAGTCGCCTGTTTGCCCTGCGCTCGATCGCCTGGTCTTTGGCCCTGGCCTGGCTGATGGCCTTCCTGGTGTATCAGGGAGGCCGCCTTTGGTTCGCTTGAGCGGCTGGGTCAGGGGATAGGTCCAATTGCCGGACCCTGGGGGCCCAGGGGGGTGACCTGGATTTGTGCAGCATGCTCGCGGCGCAGCATGAACTCCATCACCCCATGGGCCAGGTGCAGGATGCCACCGGGTTGGCCCCGCCGCCGCAGCTCCAATTCGACGCCGGGGCGAATGCCCATGGCCACCAACCGACTGCGCAGGGCCGGATGGTTGGGCAGGGTTTCCAGGCGCACCCGACTGCCGTCAGCCACATCGCTAAGGGAGACAGTCACGCATCCAACTCTTTTGGTACGGCGGCGATCGGCACCAAGAAGCGATGGGTTTTACGGAAATTACGACGGGGAGTCATGGTTGGTATTCAAGACAAATGCAACCAACATCATGCCTACCCTGGGCTCCAGGCAGAAGCTCCCTGCCCTGCCGATCCCTGGTAATGACTGATCTGTTCACTCGCCTGGCCCTGGGGTCGCTGCTGCTGCCCAACCGGGTGTTGATGGCCCCCCTGACCCGCTGCCGCGCCACGGCCGACCATGTGCCCACGGCCCTGATGGCCGAGTACTACGCCCAGCGGGCCAGCGCCGGGTTGGTGATCAGCGAATGCGCCATGGTGCTGCCGGGCACCTCCAGCTTTGCCACCGAACCCGGCATCTACAGCGCCGACCAAATCGCCGGCTGGCGCAAAGTCACCGACGCAGTGCATCAGGCCGGCGGCCGCATTGTGTTGCAGATCTGGCATGGTGGGCGCGCCTGCCATTCCTTCCTCAATGGCGGCCAGCAGCCGGTGAGTGCCAGCCCCTTGGCCATCAATGATGCCCAGGTGCATACCCCCCAGGGCAAGGTGGACTATGAGGTGCCGCGGGCGCTGGAGGACAGCGAGATCGGGCCGATTGTGGTGGCCTTTGGTGCGGCGGCCCGCGCGGCGGTGCAGGCCGGCTTTGATGGGGTCGAGATCCATGGCGCCAATGGCTATCTAATCGATCAATTCCTACGCGATGGCAGCAACCAGCGCCAGGGCCCCTACGGCGGCTCAATCGAAAACCGGGCCCGCTTGCTGCTGGAGATTCTGATGACGGTGCGGGCCGAATGCCCGCTGGTGGGCCTACGCCTCTCGCCCCTGAATAGCTTTAATTCGATGCTGGACAGCAACCCGCTGGCCCTGGCCACCTGGCTGGCCGAACACCTCAATGGCCGGGGCCTGGCCTATCTGCACCTGATGCGCGCCGACATGGCCGGCATCCAGCAGGCCGATGTGCTGACCCCCTTCCGCGAACGTTTCCAGGGGGTACTGGTGGCCAACATGGGCTACACACCTGCCGAGGCCAACGACGCCATCGCCGCCGGCCTGGTGGATGCGGTGGCGTTTGGCCGGGCCTTTATTGCCAACCCGGACCTGCCGCATCGCATTGGCATTGGGGCATCCCTTAACGAAGATAATCCGGAGACCTATTACAGCCCGGGGGAGGTGGGGTATACGGACTATCCGGCTTTGGTGGGGTGATGGCCGGCAACTGCACCATGGGCCGGCACCATGACGCGGCCATCGGCGTAATGGGATGGTCGAAGGATATGATACCCAACCCAAGGCCGTTCCAAGGTTGGCCACTGCATTGCCTGCTTCCAGGGGGGAGGCCTTCCCATCGCCCCCACCCCAGAGCAGTGGGTAGCAAGCGATACACGTGGAACTGCAGAAGCACAGTAAAATTAATTTAAATTATTTAGGATTTGATAAGCCGTGGATAAACAGATTGAATCTGAGGTTAAATTGGTTAGCATGGCCGTTACCCAATTCAAGTTCAGCCTCATCGACACGGCGCCGAAGATTTCCAATGAGGTCCGGTTGCTGTGCAACCTCCTCGGAATCAGCAGCGGAGCAACCAGTCAGTCAAAGCTCGAAGATACCTATTACGATGACCAAGATCGAACTCTAGCTGCTCAGGGGTGTTCGATCCGTCATCGCGTGGCCGAGGGCAAGAAACCTAAGGTGACTTTCAAGACCAGCAAAAAGTACAATCCTTCACTCGCTCTTGATCGCCCACAAGTCGAGTTTAATTGCACTGAAGAAGAGTTCCAGCGGATGAAGTCGGTCAACTTTACCCCTCAGCTAGCTGAGGCATTCCATGGCAAGTGGTGTCAGAACACTACTTGCGGACCGGTTGCCAAATCGCTCATGGTACATAACCGCCGCACCAGTTTTATGATCAAGACCACTCTAGGAGAATACGAGTTCTGCTTCGACAAGTTTTATTACGAAGCACCAAACGGGGGATTCAGCGAATACTTTGCTGAGATTGAGTTAGAAACAAAGGTAAAGCCGCCACAACGTGATGAGCAGCTTGACAAGCTAATTGAAGCGCTGTGTGAGTTTCTCGATTTCGAACCCCATCGTGTCAGCAAATACAGAAGGGGGGTGGATTGGCTTCGCAACAAGCACGCAGACTACAAGAACGTCCATACCCTAATTCTTGACATCATCGGATATTCCCTTCGATCAGCGGACATCCAGAAGCAAATGATCCAGTCTCTTAACCGATGTACGAAAGACGCACTTCGAGAGAACCGCCCACACGATTCATCGGACATTGTATGTATTCCGACTGGAGACGGTATGATCATGGTCTTTGAGCAAGACCCCGCTTCGCTAGTCTCTCTTGTCTTCGATCTACAGGACCGCGTGCAGAAGGAGCACAATCAGATCGCTGTGGCAAGCCGGTTCGACTTCCGCGCAGGGCTTCACACCGGCCCAGTCTTCAAGTACTCCGACATCAACGAGCGGCTCAACTATGCGGGCAGTGGTATCAACTTGGCGCAGAGGGCAATGGCTCCCGGCAATGCCTGGCATCTGCTTGCAACTCAGGATGCACGAGAGAATGTCATCCAGGGCAACGGGCGGCTGGCGCGAGTTTTCCACAAACTCCAAGGGAGCATCAGGACGAAGCATGGCGAGGAACTTGTTGTCTACAACGTCTACGACGGGGAGGGACACGGCAACCCGGAAGAGCCGCTCTTATGAATCGCTTCCACAAAAGGCGTTCAGAAGCATGCCCAGCAGCAGATCTAGACTTATATGTTGTACCCGGAGGCCTGCCCCCTTGTCGCGTGGCTGCTTGCCTTTGTCATTTGGCAGAAGCAAGCTAACCCCCGCGTTCAGGAAAGGTGTCACCCCTCTCAATAGCAAACCCGGGGGCTTTATGGAGCAGAGCAATGCGTCGTTACAGCGAGGCGATCAAGGCTGATGTCAGAAAGCGGATTTGGAAACCCCAAGCGAGTCTGGGAACTAGGTTTTAGCATGAAAACCCGATCACGTCGCACGAAGAAGTTATGAACACTGACCATCAGACCTATATTCGCTTCACAAGCAGATCAAGGCTCGAGAAATCTATTCACAGCTTACTTGGTTTGTTACAGGGAATTTCGGTTGATTCAAATATAAGCAAAAGTGAAATATGCTTTCTCACCAATTGGCTTTCTGAGCATGAAGCACTTGAAGAGCTACACCCGTTCAATGAAATTGTGCCAATCTTGCGTGAAGCCGTTGCTGATGGTGTAATCAGCGACGATGAACGTGACGACTTGCTCTGGATATGTGAACGCCTTTGCTCAAATGATTTCTATGACGAGATTACAACTGGACTTCAACAACTTCACGGGCTCCTCGGAGGTGTAGTTGCTGATGGAATTATTTCTGAAGCTGAACTCCGAGGAGTGCAAGACTGGATGAAAGATTATGAAGAATTAAGGAGGCGCTGGCCTTATGACGAGATTGAGAGTCTGATAATCTCAGTATTAGCAGATGGCCACATTGATGAGAAAGAGCATCAGACGTTGATCGCTTTCTTTGCTGTATTTGTAGAAGTTCTGGATGACAAGACCCTGAGCAGGCAGTATATTCTCACAGAGTCAACATTGAAAGGGGTTTGCGCAACATGCCCAGATATTAAATTCCAAGGCTCACGATTCTGCTTAACCGGTGCTTCTTCACGCTACACAAGAGACGTGTTTGGCGACAAGATTAAAAAGCTTGGAGGGGCAGTGGTCGGCAGTGTCTCAGGACGCTTGAACTATCTAGTTATTGGTGGGGATGGCAACCCTTGCTGGTCATATGCTTGCTACGGGCGTAAGGTAGAGAAGGCGATAGAACTCCGAAAGGCGGGTGCTGAGATAGTGATCGTTCACGAATATGATCTTCATGATGCTCTTGAAGATGAGTGCTAACACAGCCATGCACCAGAGACGCTACCGCGATACCTTGCATTCTGGAGTGCTCTCTACCACCTGGTGATGGCAGCGTTAGGCTCAGAACAGTGTCGAGGTAGCTTGATGGGTGCAAGGCAACGGATATGGGATCTGCTCGAAGTCACCCATGATCAGGAAACTCGCTCGCCCGTGGTCGACTGGTACGACAAGAGTCTGGCCATACTGATCGTTCTGAACGTTCTTGCAGTCATCGTCGCGAGCGTCGAAGCCATCGAGCTGGCGTACGCCCGGTTCTTCCTGGCGTTCGAGGTGTTCTCGGTTGCGATCTTCACGATTGAGTATCTCTTGCGGCTGTGGGCATGCACTGTTGATTCACGCTACAGCAGACCACTTCTTGGTCGCTTGAAGTACGCGCTCAACCCAATGGTCATCATCGACTTCATGTCGTTCGCACCGTTCTACATTGCCACGCTGCCGCTCGATCTCAGGTTCTTGCGGATCTTGCGACTCCTCCGCCTG